>DATMWH010000207.1:0-21547 GCA_035562615.1 Pseudomonas sp.
CGCTTCATGACGCAGTAAAAAGCAATCACAGAAATCAGCAGATACAGCAGCAGCACAAAAACCTGGCCAACAATGAATGCGCCGGGAACCGAAGCGAGGTCTCCGAGCAGCAGCACAATCAGGGTGCCTGCGACGATCAGCAAGCCCCGGTCGAGCCTTGGAACGATCAGTCGGGTGTCCAGCATGTGACGGGTGAACAGGGCGAAAATGCATGCCTGCAGAACGGCGGTGATCGACATGGCCTTTTCTGCCCAAAAACCTGCCTGGGGCCAGAAGAACTCATGAGCAATGCCAAAGAAAGAGGCAAAAGTGACAATGGTGGTCGCCACGAACAGCACGTAAATCAGATAGATCCGCTCGCGCAAGGCAATGAACAGCAGCAGGTTGAACAGGCCGATGGCGGTCGCGATGCCGAAATACCAGGCTTGAATCATGTAATCGCGGCGTACGTGCTCCTGGAAACTGTCAGGCGACCACACTTGAACCGGTGCCAGTAAATCGGTGTTGGATTGCAGTCTGAGGAAGAACGTCTGCTGCGAATCAGCCGGCAAGCTGACCGGAAACACGAAGTGACGGTTGGCGTAAGGCCGGGTTGCAAAGGGCTGGGCAGCGCCGGTGTGCTGCAGTTCATAACCCCCGTTGGCTCTGGGCGTGTGCAACTGGATATCGGAGATTCGTGGAAACTCCACCTCGATGACGCGCTCAAGTGGCTGGCTGGTCGGATTGTCGATGCGAAAGCGGAACCAGTAAGGCGTCGTGGTTGTTCCATAGGCTGGAGGTGAGCCGTGTGGATGCCCCGTGGTGAAGCGCGCCGCCACTTCCGGTGTCAGCACGTCGGCCAGCGTCAGTTGGTGGCTGGGGTCTTCGAGTACGGCAAAAAACGCGGTCAACGGCACGCCCTGGTCGCTTAACTGGCTCGCGTCCAGGGCTTTTTCGGCGCCAGTCGCGCTGGAGAAAAAGCTCAGGGTGCACAGTAAAAGCGTAAACAGCGTTGAATATTTGTAGTTATTGTTCATTCGCGCCGCATCCGGATCGGTTCCGCTGTGTGTTCTATCACATGGGCAATGTTGCGCAATTTAACCTGCCGCAGCGTGATTTGTCTCTTCGACACGTTTTGCCATATTTACGTCAGGTCAAGCGCACATTCAGTACAACGCAAATCACATGCCATTAATCGGTGCTTACAGCGTTTCGGGGATTCTCCGGCGCGCTTGGCGGCGTATTGGAAATCCTTCCGGTGCGGCTGCGCAGGCCGCCGGCGGCCGCGAAATCCGAGTCTGACTGGCGGGGGAACTAATCCCTGCGCAAAAGTTCCTATCCGTCGAGTTCGCCTGTTAAGCTCGCGGCTTAACCTAATCCGCCGCAAGGCAATAGTCATCAAGGAACCTACATGAAACAACATCGTTTGGCGGCGGCAGTGGTGATGGCTGGCCTGATGCTGGCTGGTTGCAATGCAGAGCAAGCTGCAGTCACCCCGGAGTTGAAGACACCTGCCGAGAAGGCGTCCTACGGTATCGGCCTGAACATGGGGCAGAGCCTGGTTCAGGAAGGCATGACCGATCTGGATCCTAAGGCTGTGGCCCTGGGGCTGGAGGATGCCATGGCCAAGAAAGAGCCACGCCTGAAAGATGAAGAGCTGGTAGAGGCCTTTGCCTTCCTGCAGAAGCGTGCAGAAGAGCAGAAAGCCGCTTTGACCGAAGAGACGAGCAAGGCTGGCAAGAAGTTTCTGGAAGAAAATGCCAAGCGCGAGGGTGTTGTGACCACCGCATCCGGCCTGCAATACGAAGTGGTTACCAAGGCTGACGGCGCGATGCCCAAGGCCACAGACGTAGTCAGCGTGCACTATGAAGGCCGTCTGGTAGACGGCACCGTGTTTGACAGTTCGATTCAGCGCGGCAGCCCGATTGATCTTCCGGTCAGTGGCGTTATTGCCGGCTGGGTTGAGGCTTTGCAGCTGATGCATGTTGGCGAAAAGGTCAAACTGTTCATACCCAGCGAGCTGGCTTACGCGGACCAGAGTCCGAGCCCGGCGATTCCACCCAACTCGGTATTGGTATTTGATCTGGAGTTGCTCTCTATCAAGGACGCAGCGGCTCCCGCAGCCCAGCAGTAACTGGCTGGTTATACCAACGCCCCGCTTTGCGGGGCGTTGGCGTTTTTGGCTTTTGCAAAACGGATAACGGGCTGTTACCCGGCTTCATGTTCGACGGGTGTTACTGTTATGCACATTTCGCCGCGGCTCTTTGCCACACCTCTGTAACATTTGTTTTTGAGCCGATTGATTTTATTAACATATTGATTTTTATAGAAAAGATATCGGAGTGTAAAAATTGTGCGATCTGTCTGAAAGCCTCTGTTGACGCGGCTTTGGCAGAAGACTCACCAATCTGTTCACAGGGTTATCCACAGGTTCTGTGGGTAACTGGGCCGGCTTCATGGGCGGCGCGGGTTACAGCTGTTTGCAGGGAATACGGTGTTACAGCGGGGGTTGTTACCGCGCGTATTGATGCGCTGGCAGTCGGCGTCAGGTCAGCGGTTTTCAGGCGGGATTGTGCAGTTTTGCCGGCAAGCCTATAGCCGCAGCAGTGCACCTGCCTGTTAAGATGAGGCGCGTCTGCAGGATGCCAGACGATTGGGGTCGATCTTTCCAGAGAGCAGTTGGTACATGAATGTGCAAGTGATCATGCGTGACGGGCAGCCCGAGTATGCCGTGCTGCCCTGGGCCGAGTATCAGGCATTGTTACAGGCAGCCGGGGGCAAGCCGGTTGCAGCGAGTCCGGTTCATGCCGGCGCTGTGGCTGAAACGGCGCAACTTTCCCAGTTGTCGGCCTTGCGCAATGCGCGCGGCATGAGTTCAGAAGAGCTGGCACGCACAGTGGGCATCAGTCCGCACTATCTGGCACTGCTTGAAAGCGGTGAGCGCGTGGCAGAGGGCGCAATTGCCCGCGCCCTGGCTCGGGCGCTGGGAATCGCCGGCTGGGAGGATGCAGATTGAGCTTGCGCATCAGTCGTCAGCATTGGGACGCGTTGCTAGAGGCCCTTGAGGATGCCCGTCGGCAACGTCACGTTCTGACCTACCGGGCGTTGATCGAGCGCCTGCAGTTGCCGTCGCCTGCCATGCAGACCCTGACGGCGGCACTGGAGCATCTGGCAGCCATTGATGCGCGTGCTGACCGACCCCTGCGCAGTACGCTGGTGATCAGTCAGGGTGCCAGTCGCTTGCCGCGAACCGGTTTCTTCGAGCACGCGTTGCGTCTGGGGCGTTTCAGTGGTCAGCCGGATGGCATGGCCGCCGCGTCCTGGCATTCGGCAGAAATTGTCCGCGTGTTTGAACACACCTATCCCGAGCAGGAATGATGAGCGTCAGTGTCCAGTGGTGGAAGTTGCGTGCCCGACTGGGCTACACCGTTGCGCGCTGGATGCTGCAGTGGCCAGCGCTGGTCCGCCAGCCGCGACTCTGGCAGTGGATGGAGGGGCAGTTCTCCAGACAGGCCAATCTGGGCGACACCCAGGCGCAATCCTTCTATGGCCATGTGCTGTTGTTTCGCGGTCAGGGTTTGGGCGCGCGCAATGAGGGGCGGCGTTTACTTCATCTGGCGGCGCAGGCTGGCGATGCTAAAGCGGCCTATCAGCTGGGCGTGCTTTGCCTGCAGGGCACTCCAGAGCATGCGGCGGATGCAGCGCAGACCGCTGACTGGTGGATGCGGGCAGCCGCAGTCGGACATCCACTGGCCGCCCGCAAGCTGGCCGATCTTTACCGCAAGGGTGGTCCGGGGCTGCCGGCCGATGCCGCTGCGGCCCGGCAAATGGACCAGCGCGCAACCGAGCTGGGTCTCTGAACCCTCATACATTTCTTGATAAGACTGCCGTTAAACACCTGCGTATTTCCCTGCTAGGGTTCATGCGGCAACGTAAGGTTGCCCATCTTCCACCCTGCCGAGGAAATTCCATGAGCGACAAACTGATCCTTGAATATGTCTACCAGCATGAGGCTGAACGCCCGGCAAAGCTGTTTCTGACCCAGCCGGTGGGTGGTGGTCAGGTGGTTCAGTACAGCTGGGAGCAGACACTGGATCAGGCGCGGCGCATGGCAGCTCATCTGCAGAGCATGGGCTTACCCGCCGGCGCCCGAGTGGCGATGCTGGCCAAGAACAGCGCACATTTCATCATGGCCGAGCTGGCCATCTGGATGGCGGGTGGTACCACGGTCGCCATTTTTCCCACCGAGACGGCGGAGAATATCCGCTATGTATTGGACCACTGTGAGGCCAGCCTGCTGTTTGTCGGCAAGCTCGATGGCTGGGACGCGCAAAGCAGTGGTGTTCCCCAGGGGTTGCCGTGCATCGCCTTGCCGCTGGCACCGTCGACCGGCTTTGAATCCTGGGATTCGATCGTCGCGCGAACTGCGCCATTGGCGGGTCATCCCGCGCGGGCTGCCGACGATCTGGCCATGATCAGTTATACCTCCGGCTCTACCGGCCAACCCAAGGGCGTGATGCAAACCTTCCGGAGTGTTTCGCAGGTGGCCGAGGCTATCGTGGCCCTGTTCGAGGAGCGCCTGGGCAAGGGCGCGGAAAACCGCATGCTCTCCTACCTGCCATTGGCGCATGTCTATGAGCGCGCGTATGTCGAGTGCTGTGCTTTGGTCGCGGGTACCACGCAGCTGTTCTTTGCCGAGTCGCTGGAGACCTTCCTCACTGACCTGCGTCGGGCGCGGCCAACGGTATTCCTGTCGGTGCCGCGTTTGTGGATCAAGTTCCAGCAGGGTGTGTTTGCCAAGATGCCGCCGAAGAAACTGGATCGGCTGTTGCGCATCCCGTTGTTCGGTCGCCTGGTGGCGCGCAAGGTGCTCACCGGGCTCGGGCTGGAGGCGGTGAAATTTGCCGGCAGTGGTTCAGCCCCCATCCCCCACGAAGTGATCAGCTGGTATCGCCGTCTCGGACTGCAACTGCTTGAAGGCTATGCCATGACCGAGGATTTCGGTTATTCCTTTGGTGGCACCGAAACACAGAATGATCCCGGCTATTGCGGGGTGGCGCGGCCTGGTGTGCAGGTGCGCATTGGCGAAGACGGTGAGGTGCTGATCAAGTCGCCGGGACAACTGGCCGGTTATTACAAACGGCCTGATCTGAATGCAGAATGTTTCACTGCCGATGGTTTCTTCCATACCGGTGATCTGGGCGAGTTGCGGGCAGACGGACAGTTGCGAATCAGTGGTCGCAAGAAGGAACTGTTCAAAACCGGCAAGGGCAAGTATGTGGCCCCTGCGCCCATCGAGAATCTGCTCAATGAGCATCCGCTGATCGAGCTGTCCATGGTCTCGGGCGTTGGCCAGCCGGCCGCCTATGCGGCTCTGGTGCTGGCAGAGGAGCAACGGCACCGGCGCGATGACCCGGTGTTTCGGCAGGAGGTCGAGGCCCAGTTGTCCCGTCGACTCGAAGAGCTCAATGCGCAACTGGTTGCCCATGAACGGCTGCGCATGCTGGTTGTGGTGAGTGAGCCGTGGACTATCGAGAATGGCTGCCTGACGCCCACCATGAAACTCAAGCGCAGCGCCATCGAGGCGGCCGTGGCCGGTCAGGTGCCGACATGGTATGCCCGGTCTGGTGTGGTGATCTGGGCTGAGGTTTAGCCTGCCCGGAGGATGTGCAGGCTGTAGCCTGGAATGGCCTTGGCCTGCCGTTTCGCCTCGCTGGCCAGGGCAGCCAGTTCGTCCTCATCGAACTGACTGCAGGCGGCACTGGTCAAGGTAACCACCCCCAGCGACAGCGAAAGCAGGGGATACTCCTCCCAGCGTCCCTTGCGATTGAGTGCAGTGAAGCACCCGTTCAGCAAATGCTCGGCGCGATAGAAACGCCGGCTTTCGCGTTGAAAATCCATTTGCAGGCTATTGAGTCGGGTCCGCCAGTCGGCAGAAGCCAGTGCCAGCAGAAAGTCATCACCGCCGATATGGCCAACAAAATCACACGACAGATCGACTGTCTGGCGCAGGCATTGCGCCAGACACAGCAGGACCTCATCACCCTTGGCGTAGCCGTATAAATCGTTGAAGGGTTTGAAATGGTCGATATCGACGTAACAGATCACCACCGCGCGCTTTTGCGCCAGCAGGCGCGTCAGGCACTGGCGGATCGGGACATTGCCGGGCAACAGGGTCAGCGGGTTGGCATGCCGGGCCTGCTGCAGTTGCTGACCGGTGATCAGGTGCAGCACGTCGATCACCCGGCCCAGCCCAAGGTAGAGGCCCTGTTCGAGAATGATGAAATCCTCGTCAATGCGCTGTCGCGCGCGACTGGTCAGCAGTCGGCTGACCAGTTGCAGGGACTGATCGTGCTCAACCGCCAGGTAGTCTTCCTGCATCAGGCGGGTGATCGGTTTGCGCCCCAGCAAATCCTGGGCAAATGGTCTGAGCATTGCCTCGGCCAATGGCTGACGGTGCACGATGCCCACCGGCCTACCCTTGCTGTCCAGCACCACCAGCGAATTCAGGTTGGCTTGCTGGTGAAAGCGCTGCAGCACATCGTTGATCTGGGCGCCCTGATTGACGCCAGACTGCTGTAGTAAAAGGCTTAACAGCGGTTTTTCGGCGACCGGCGGAGTGTCCGCAGGCGGAAGTAGCTGAGTCAGAATGTCGCCGGCTTGCAAGGGCGGGAATGCCTGCGGCTTGCACAGCAGAAAGCCCTGTACCAGATCAACCCCCAGATTGATCAGGGTTGTCAGTTCCTCCCGCTGCTCAACGCCCTCCACAATTACTTGCGCGCGTGAGGCGCCCGCCATTTTGACAATCGAACTGACAAACTCGCGCTTGACCGCGTCCTGATGAATACCCTGGATAAAGTGCCGATCGATTTTTACATAGTCAGGACGCAACTCCGACCATAGCCGCAGACTGGAAAACCCCGAGCCAAGATCATCCAGCGCAATGCGAAAGCCCATGGCCCGGTAGTGGCGCAGGGCTTTTTCCAGCAGCGCAAAATCCTGCCCGGGCGCATGTTCGGTCAGTTCGATGACCACGTTGCTCGGGCAGAGCCCGAGGCTGTCGATCAGTTTCAGCGTGCGTCCCGGCTTGTGTTCCGGATCGAGCAGCGATTCTGGCGATACATTGAGGAACAACAACCCCTGCAGCTGCAACTGGCGAAAGCGTGAACACGCCAGTTGCCGGCAGAAGCTGTCCAGATCGCACAGTTGCGCGGTTTCGCGCGCGGCGGCAAACAGCTGCAGTGGGGTAAACAGAGGGCTGTCTTCGGGCCCGCGGCTGAGCGCTTCATAGCCCAGAATCTGCTGTTCGCAGAGTGAGTAAATGGGCTGAAACAGGCACTGCAGCAGGCCGTTGCTGCGAATGTCTTCCAGTGTTTGGGTGGGCATCGGACAATCCCCGGTCTGCCAAATGAAAAAGGGCTGGTAACAATTACCAGCCCTTGTATTGGAGCAGAGAAGGGTGACCGTTCGATGAACGCCCCGGGTCAGTGAGCGGCGACGCTGGAACTCAGCCCCAGGTAGTCGATGAGAATGCGCCCGGTCTCGGTCAGGTAAGTATCGTCTTCGGGTTTGATTTTTTCTTCGGTGTCCGGCAGCGCGTCTTCGTCCTGCTTTTTCAGCTCTTTCAGAGCGACTTCGCCCTTGCCGACGCGCCGATTGTTTTCCAGTGCCAGTTGCTTCGCATCCAGGTCCGCCTGCTGGGCACGCCGGGTTTTTTCATTCAGGCTGACCTTGGTCTCCAGCATGAGCTTTTTCGACAGTTCCAGACGCTCGCGGGTAAACACGAAGTCAGGATTGTTGTCGGTGCGCGTGGCATGGCGCGCCGTGAGCTCTGCGAGGTAAGGCTTGAACGGATCACTTTTCGGGTTGATGGCAGCCTCGATGCTGTCCCAGGGAAGGGAGCCATCCAGCGAGCTTTCGCCGATCTCCTTGGTGTCGAGCACAGACGGATAAGCGATATCCGGCAGCACGCCCTGGTGCTGGGTGCTCTCTCCGGAGACCCGGTAGAACTTCGCCAGTGTCAGCTTCAGTTCGCCATGGTTGAGGGGCTGGACGGATTGCACCGTGCCTTTGCCAAAGGTCTGCCCGCCGATCACCAGGGCGCGGTGGTAGTCCTGCATGGCACCGGCAAAGATTTCCGAGGCCGACGCTGACAAACGGTTGACCAGCACCGCCAGCGGCCCGGTGTAAAAGACGCCTTGCTCTTCGTCGGCCAGCACGTCGACACGACCGTCGCTGTTGCGCACCAGCACGGTCGGACCCTGATCAATGAACAGGCCGGTCAGTTCGGTGGCTTCCTGCAAGGAGCCGCCTCCGTTGTCGCGCAGATCAAGAATCACACCGTCAACCTTTTCGGCTTGCAGTTCTGCGAGCAGTCGTTTTACGTCGCGGGTGGTGCTCTTGTAATCCGGATTGCCATCACGATAGGCCTTGAAGTCCAGATAGAAGGCCGGAACGGTGATGACTCCCAGCCTGAAGTCTCGGCCATCCTGATTGAGCTTGATCACCGACTTGCTGGCCGCCTGATCTTCAAGCTTCACCGCTTCGCGGGTGATGCTGACAATTTTGCTGGTGTCGTCGTTGGGGGCATTGGTGGCGGGAATGATTTCCAGACGCACCACCGAACCTTTCGGGCCGCGCACCAGCTTGACCACTTCATCGAGTCGCCAGCCGATCACGTCGACCAGTTCGCCATCCCCTTGAGCCACCGCAATGATCTTGTCAGCTGCGGCAACCTGTTTGGTTTTTTCCGCAGGCCCGGCGGGCACCAGGCGCACCACCTTGACGTATTCGTTGTCGGTTTGCAGGACTGCGCCAATCCCTTCCAGGGACAGGCTCATGTTGATGTCAAAGTTCTCCGCGTTCTCCGGAGACAGGTAGTTGGTGTGGGGGTCGTACGTCTGGGCAAAGGCATTCATGTAGGCCTGGAAAATGTCTTCGCCGAGGGTCTGGTCGATTCGCTTGAGCTGATTGGTGTAGCGTTTGGTGAGCAATTCCTGGATGGCCTTGGGCTCTTTGCCGGCGATTTTCAGGCGCAGCACTTCGTCTTTCAGGCGCTTGCGCCACAACTCATCAAGCTCTGCGTTGTCTTTGGCCCATGCGGCCTTTTCGCGGTCTATCTCGAGGTCTTCGTCGATGTTGAAGTCGATCTTGTCGACACCATTGGACAACTGCTGCAAGGCGTATTGCAGGCGCTCCTGCTGCCGTTGCAGGAATACCTGATAAATCGAGAAGCCGGGCTTGAGGTTGCCACCTTTTAAAAAGTCATCAAACTCGTTTTGCCACGGATCGAAACTGGCGATATCGCCGGCGGTGAAAAAGCTGCGCGAAGGATCAAGCAGTTTCAGGTAGCTCTGATAGATCTGCGCCGAGCGGGCATCATCCAGCGGAGGCTTGTTGTAGTGGTGGCGCTTGAGCAGTTCGACGATATTCAGGCTGGCAATTACCTGTTCGCGGTCCGGTTTCAGGTTCTTCCACGCCTCGGGCTGGGCTGAACTGGCCAGCGTCAATGCGCTGAAGCAAAGGGTGAGACTGAAAAGACTGACAGGGAGTATGCGCTTCATGCTGATTCGACTTGAGGATTGGAGTTAACGCATATTAGGACGTATATGCTCGGAAAGGGTTCCGCTGAACCTGAATTTAAAGCCGATAATCAGACTTCGCCTTCTTCAAAGGCACTATGGGGGCAGCGTGAGGGCATTGCAAGGCGTGGGAGGGCTGCCGCAATGGGGCCATGTCGGGGGGTTGTCCTGCGATGTCGGGCAGGTGCGCATTCGTGTTGCGGCCGCCGGGCTCAATCGTGCCGATCTGCTGCAGCTGGCGGGTCAGTATGCTCCACCCGCCGGCGCCAGCGCCGTCTTGGGGCTGGAGTGTTCGGGCGTGATCGTCGAAGTCGGGGCGGGTAGCGACTGGCGGATTGGCGAGCGTGTCTGCGCTCTGCTCGCCGGAGGCGGCATGGCCGAAGAGGTGGTGGTGGATGCCCGTCATGTGCTGCCGGTGCCAGAGGGTGTGAGTTTGACCGAGGCGGCCGCATTGCCGGAGGTGTATGCCACGGCATGGCTCAACCTGTTTCAGTTGGCAGCTCTTGAGCCGGGTGAAAAGGTCCTGCTGCATGCCGGCGCCAGCGGAGTGGGTTCGGCGGCCATCCAGCTGTGCAAAGCCTTTGGCAATCCCTGCTGGGTCAGCGTCGGCTCGCCGCAACGGCTGGCTTACTGTGTCGGGTTGGGGGCGCAAGGTGGCGTGCTGCGTGGCGAGGGGCTGACCGGTTTAAGCGCTTTTGCGCCTTTCGATGTGATTCTGGATCCGGTCGGTGGCGCCTATGCGAACCTGAATCTGCAGCTGCTGGCGCTGGATGGGCGCTGGCTCAATATCGGACTGATGGGCGGGCGCAGCGCTGAACTGGATTTTGCCCGGCTATTGGCCAAGCGCGTGCAGCTGAGCGGTTCAACCCTGCGTAATCGCGATGATCTGTTCAAGGCAGAATTGCTGGCCGATCTGCGCCAGCATGTCTGGCCGTTATTTGCCTTGGGGCGCTTAAAGCCTCAGCTGCAGCAATGTTTCCCGGCCGATCAGGCCGGTGCGGCGTTTGCTGCGCTGGCGAGTAACGCGGTGAATGGCAAGCTGGTGCTGCAGCTCGATGCAAACCTGATTTGAGGCTCAGTTTGCTCAGATCAGCTCGGCACAGCCAAAGAAGCCGGTAAGTACTTTGACCAGATGCGCCAGGTCATGACTGCCGGCCAGCTCCCGAATCGAGTGCATGGCAAAGGTCGGCAGGCCGATATCGACCGTACGGATACCCAGATGACTGGCGGTGATCGGGCCGATGGTTGAGCCGCAGCCCATGTCGCTGCGGGTTACAAAGCTTTGCACCGGCACTTCTTCGGTGAGACACAGGTGGCGGAAGAATCCGGCCGTTTCGCTATTGGTGGCATAGCGCTGATTGCTGTTGACCTTGATCACCGGGCCGCCGTTGAGCAGCGGGCCATGGTTGCAGTCGTGCTTGTTGGCGTAATTGGGGTGCAGACCGTGGGCGTTGTCGGCAGATACCAGCAGGGAGCGCTGGATTGTGCGCACGAAGGCGTCGCCGGCGGGCATGAGTCTGCGCAGCACCTGTTCGAGCATCGGACCGTCGGCGCCACATGCCGAGCTGGAGCCGACTTCTTCGTGATCGGTACACACCAGTACGCCGCTTTCTTCGTTTGTGCTACCCAGCAGTGCCTGCAAACCCGCATAGCATGACAGCAGGTTGTCCAGTCGTGCGCCACTGAGAAACTCGCCTTCCAGACCCACTACTGCGGCGCGCTGGGTGTCGTAGAAGCTCAGTTCGTAATCCAGTACCGCGTCGGCCGTGATGCCGTGTTCGCGGCTCAGTTGCTCGGCCAGCAGATCGCGGAAATCACGGCGTTCACCGGCAGCCAGTTGCGCCAGAATGGGCGGCAGTTCGTTCTGTGCATTGATCTCCCAGCCTTTGTTGGCTTCGCGATTGAGGTGAATCGCCAGGTTGGGTATGACGGCGATGGGCCGTTGAAAATCAATCAGCTGACTTTCGACCTTGCCGGCTGCGCGGTAGGTCACCCGGCCCGCCAGTGACAGGTCACGGTCGAACCAGGGGGCCAGCAGGGCGCCGCCGTAGACTTCGACGCCGAGTTGCCAGAAGCCCTGCTGATGCAATTCTGGCTGGGGTTTGACGCGCAGGCAGGGGCTGTCGGTATGCGCACCGACCATGCGAATGCCGCTCTCGGTCAGTGGGCGCTTGCCCAGTTTCACGGCGATGATCGAGGAATCGTTGCGGGTGATGTAAAACTTGCCGCCGCCCTCGCTGCGCCAGATGTCGCGTTCGTCAAAGCGCTGGTAACCGGCCTTTTCCAGGCGCTGAGCCAGGCTGCGGGTGGCGTGAAAGGGAGTGGGTGACGCTTCCAGAAAGTCGATCAGACCCTGATTGAGTTCGGCGCGCATGCTTGGCTCCAGACGATAGTTGATGGAGTTTAACGTGGTTGACGGTTTGTCGCTTACTCGCGGCGTTGCAGGCCACTGAAGGTCAGCTGGCTGTTACAGCGTCGACAGAGGTAGCGTTGCCCGCGCATGACCAGCGCATGCCGCCGCGTGCTGAAGGGAAACTCGCCATCGATGCAACTGCAGCGATAAATGAAACGGCTAACCGAGCGGCGCTTGATTGCGTAGTTATGGCAGCGCAAGGGAGGCAACTGATAAACCCCCTGCATGATCTGCTGCCATTGTGCGCCATGCGGCTGAATGCGTGCCCCGAAGACGGCATGGGCGATCAGGTGGGCAACCTCGTGGGCAACTGTCTGGCGCAAGAAGTCGTCCGGGTTTTCCCGATACAGCTGTGGGTTGAAGCGCAGCTTGTTTTCCTGAAGGTGAGCCACTCCTGCCTTCTGGCCGCGCAGTTTGAGTGAAACTTCGGGACGGGCAAAACGCCTCTGGAAGAATGATTCCGCCAATTGGTAGCAGGCTTCAACGCGATCTTGTAGCTGGTCTGGCATCTGGTGCTCCCTGACATGGGGGCATTATGCCCAAGGCGCACGCAGACAACAGCCGAAAACGACGAAGCCGCCTTTCACGGCGGCTTCGCGAGACAGCAGCTGTCGTGTCAGCTGGTATACACCGGGCCAATACCAACGCCCCAGAGCACAACGGACATGGCCATCATGGTCACCAGCATGACCAGGCCGATGGCCAGAATGGAGCTGGCATAGACAAAGCCTTCTTCCTCCGGGATACCCATAAACACCGGGATGCCGACATATAACAGGTAAACCGTGTAGCAAATGGCGGCCGTGCCCACCAGCATGCTCAGCCATAGATTCGGATAGAGTGCAGCAAGCCCGCCAATGAACAATGGAGTGGCGTTGTAGGCAGCAAAAACTACGCATTGCGTGATGGTCGGGTTGGAGTCATAGGTGCGTGACATCCAGTGAATAAAGGCACCCATTGCGCCGATGCCGATCAACATGGCGATGTAGGTCATGACGGTCATTTGCAGTGCACTGGCCGTCGTCAGTTTGACCGGATCACCATTGCCGATAATCCAGCCGACCTGACTGGTACCGATGTAGGCGCTGATTGCCGGAATGGCCGCGAGAATCAGTACATGGGTGAAATACATGTGGCTGATGCTTTCTTCTTCGCCACGGATTTCTTTCCATTCTTGTTCCGGATGGGTGAACAACCCCAATACGTGATGGATCATGCAAGCACCTCCCCAAATTGTACGGGCGCTTTCAGCCAGAGGCCCTGCGCGCATCGCCAGCGCTACCGGGTACACGGCTCAACCTGTGCGACCGTTAGTCGCAGTATTGGCAACAGATTTCTCCGGGATGACTGTCGATTAGAGCGAATTCGTCTTTAAAGATTATTTGTAATAGCGATTGAGGATTTCCATCGCTTTGTTGATGGATTGCAGCCGGCTCGTGTTGCCGCCGCGATCGGGGTGGTGAAGGCTGACCAGTTGCCGGTAGCGGCGCTTGATGCCGGCCAGATTCAGGGGTGTGCTGACCTTGTCCAGTTCGAACAGTTCCAGTGCTGCGCGCTTTTCGTCACCCCCCTGCATGCGGCTCCAGAAACTTTCCAGAAGGCGCGCCACATCCGGCTCGGTGGTCGTGTGCAAGTTGTCCATGTCCAGATAGTAGGCGGCAAGCGCATCATGCTCGCAAAGCCCCGCTTCGCCTGGTGACAGGTTGATCAGGCGAATGCATAGCGGGCTGATCTGCAGGTGGTTTTTCGCACTCAGCAACAGACGGTTGCGCAATTGGTAGAGGGCGTTAAACAGCAGGAAATGCGTACGGAACAACACCAGTCGGTCGTTCATGTCCTGATCTGGAATGTGCGAGCAGCGCCGCGCCTTCAGTTGCCGGATCAGCTGATATTCACTACAGCCGTCAGGATGCTCCAACAACAGCAGATGAAGCTGGTCGGGCAGATCCTGCATTGGGTTGAGTTGACTGTCCATCGTGCCAGCTTAGCAGTCAGGCCTGCATTGCAGGGTGGGGTGTCGGCGGGATTGTGGGTAAAATGCGCGACTTTCGTTTTCATCGAGATATCCACGCATCATGGGCAACCTTTCGGTAAACCAGAACAAACTGCAGAAGCGTCTGCGCCGCCTGGCCGGTGAGGCGATTGCCGACTTCAACATGATCGAGGAGGGGGATAAGGTCATGGTCTGTCTGTCCGGTGGCAAGGACAGTTACACCATGCTGGATATTCTGCTGTACCTGCAGAAAGTCGCACCCATCAGCTTTGAGTTGGTCGCGGTCAATATGGATCAGAAACAGCCGGGTTTTCCCGAGCATGTGCTGCCGCAGTATCTGGCTTCCATCGGCGTGCCGTATCACGTGATCGAGAAGGACACTTACTCGGTGGTCAAGGAAAAGATCCCCGAAGGCAAAACCACCTGCTCGCTCTGCTCGCGCCTGCGTCGCGGCACCTTGTATACCTATGCCGACGAAATCGGTGCGAGCAAAATGGCGCTAGGGCACCATCGCGACGATATTCTGGAAACCTTCTTCCTGAACATGTTCTACGGTGGCACGCTCAAAGCCATGCCGCCCAAATTGCTGGCCGATGACGGCCGCAACGTGGTGATCCGTCCGTTGGCTTACTGTGGCGAGAAGGATATTCAGGCCTATTCGGACCTCAAGGCATTCCCGATCATCCCGTGCAACCTCTGTGGCTCGCAGGAAAACCTGCAGCGTCAGGTGGTCAAGGAAATGCTTAACGAATGGGAGCGCAAGTCGCCCGGGCGCACCGAGATCATGTTCCGGGCGTTGCAGAATGTTGTGCCTTCACAATTGGCAGATCGCGCCCTGTTCGATTTCAACAGTCTGAAAATCGACGAACAGGCGACGCCGCGGTTTGTCGAGGTGATGAATCTTTGAGCCTTTGGTTGCGGGGAATGCCCTATGCGTGACTATAAATGGCTGCATGAGTATTGCCTGAACCGCTTTGGTTCGGCAGCGCAGCTGGAGGCCCATCTGCCGCAGCCCCGTCCGGACAGTGAGTTGCGCGCAATTACCGATGACCGCTACCTCTCCCTTATTGCGTTGCGGGTGTTTCGGGCGGGCCTCAAGCACAGCCTGGTGGATGCCAAATGGCCGGCTTTCGAAGCGGCATTTTTCGGCTTTGCGCCAGACAAGGTCGTGCTCATGGGGGAGGAGCATCTGGAACGCCTGATGCAGGACAAACGGATTATTCGTCATCTGGGCAAGCTCAAGAGTGTTCCGCGAAATGCCCAGTTCATTCTTGATGTGGCGCATGAGAAGGGCAGCTTTGGCGAGTTGATTGCAGGTTGGCCGGTCAGCGATATCGTCGGGTTGTGGAAGTACCTTGCCAGGCATGGCAGTCAGTTGGGTGGACTCTCTGCGCCACGCTTGCTGCGCATGATCGGCAAAGACACCTTTGTACCAACGGACGACGTCGTCGCTGCGCTCAAGGCGCAGGGCGTTGTCGATAAAGCGCCAACCAGCCTGAAAGAGCTGGCGGCAGTTCAATCGGCATTCAATACCTGGCAGCAGCAGAGCGGTAAGCCGTTGTGTCAGCTTTCGGTCATGCTGGCGCACACCGTCAACCATTAACCCCGGTGCGGGTGGAGCTTGTGTCGATGCGTTTATTGCGCAGGATTTACATGCAGCAAGAGCTCCTTCGCGTGGCGCGAGCCATTGTTGCGGCCGAGCGCATCCTGATTATCACCGGAGCTGGTCTGTCCGCCGACTCCGGCCTGCCTACCTACCGCGGCATTACCGGCTTGTACAACGGCGTGACGCGCGAAGGTATGCCCATTGAGCAGGTGCTCTCTGCCCCGGTACTGCAGAGCGATCCGCAATTGTGCTGGAAGTATCTCGCCGAACTCGGACGTGCCTGTCTGAGTGCGCAGCCAAATGGCGGGCATCTGGCCATCGCCGAACTGCAGCGACTAAAGCCTGAGTGCTGGGTGTTGACCCAGAATATCGATGGCTTTCATCGGCGTGCGGGTTCGCCAGCAGATCGGCTTATAGGTATTCATGGCGAAATGGAGCCGCTGTACTGTCAATCCTGCGGGGCTGTGGGCGAGGCGCTGGTCAGTGCGCTTGAGCAGGTGTTACCGCCCCATTGCCCATCTTGCCGAGGTGTATTGCGTCCGCCAGTGGTGCTGTTCGAGGAAATGTTGCCGGAACCTGCGGTCTGTCAGCTGTACGGCGAGTTGCGCAAAGGTTTTGAGGTGGTTCTGGTGGTGGGCACTACGGCAAGCTTTCCGTATATTCGCGAGCCTGTGCTGCGCACCCGGCAGGCGGGGGGCTTTACGGCCGAGATCAATCCGGAGCGCACCGAACTGAGTCAGGTCGTGGATGTTCGGCTTGAAGGGAAAGCTTTAGATGTTCTTGGAAAGCTACTAGGTCACATTCGGGGACAATAAATTTGTAAAAGTAGGGGTATTCGGGTATTTTCGGCCGTCCTATTAATTCCTGACACGGTCGTGCCCATGTTTCGTAGCACCGCACCCCTCGTGCCATTGCTGTTAACTTTCCTGCTTGCAGCGTGTGCCGGTACCAACGGCCGCGCACCTGTAGCGGCGTATACTCCGCCACCGGCGGTTGAGCCTGAAGCGCATGAAGTGGTGGATTTCTCTGATGAGGAAACCTACGAACTGCCTTCTCTGGCCGATACGGTTCTGGAGCGCGGCTTCGAACTGGTAGGTACGCCCTATCGTTATGGCGGCAGTTCGGCCAAGACCGGTTTTGATTGCAGCGGCTTCATCGGTTACCTGTTCCGTGAAGAAGCCGGAATCACTCTGCCACGTTCCACCCGTGAAATGATCAAGCTCGATGCGCCCCTGGTGGCGCGTAACGAGCTTGAGCCGGGCGATATCATTTTCTTCAATAACCGCGGACGTGGTCGTGTCAGTCATGCGGGAATCTATATCGGCGATGACCAGTTCATTCATTCGGCCAGCCGTCGTGGCGGTGGTGTGAAGGTGGACAGCCTGAGCGATCGCTATTGGCGCAGCAGCTACATTGAAGCCAAACGTGTGCTGGCCCAGGTCACTCTGCCGTTCACCGGGCCAACGCGCCGTTAAGTCTGCGCCAGGTCTTGCAGCCTTGTCGGCAAGCCGGCAAAGTGTTTCAAACAAGACCTGTGCGCAATCACAATGCCAATTTACTGTCGTGTTGTTCTTCTTGCCCTTGTCGCGCTGCTGTCTGCGTGCGCCAGCGAGGTTCCGCAGGAAGAAAGTCCGGTTGCCATCCCCGATACCTATTTCTCCGCGGTTGCCGAGGATGTGCTGATTCGTGCCATCGGGCTGGTGGGTACCCCCTACCGCTATGGTGGCAACACACCGGCCAGTGGCTTTGACTGCAGCGGTCTGATCGGCTTTGTCTACCGTGATGCGGGGGGTATCAGCCTGCCGCGCTCCACCCGTGAAATGAGTGTCATGCGCGTCCCGCTGATTCCCAGGCATGCGCTGCAGCCGGGCGATCTGTTGTTCTTTGCCACGGCGGGTGGAAAAACCGTCAGTCATGCCGGCATCTACGTTGGCGAAGGGCGTTTTGTGCATGCTCCCAGCAGCGGCGGCACTGTTCGTCTGGACACGCTCTCGAGCGCTTACTGGAACAAAACCTACCTGAGTGCCAGGCGTGTGCTGGCCAGCGCGCCAATGGTCAGCCTGCCCTGAGAGGGAACATGAGTAATCGCACACTGAGTCTGGATGATGCGCTGTACAGCTACCTGCTGGATGTTTCCCTGCGCGAGACGCCGCTGCAGTTACGCCTGCGTGAAGAGACCGCAGCATTATCCGTTGCCCAATGGCAGATCGCCCCGGAGCAGGGTCAGTTCATGGCCATGCTGGTGCAATTGACCGGTGCACGGCGCTTGCTTGAGGTCGGTACGTTTACTGGCTACAGCGCCCTGAGCATGGCACAGGCCATGCCGGAGGAGGGGCAGCTGCTGTGCTGTGATATCGACGAGCAGTACACCTCGATTGCCCGGCGTTACTGGGAAGAGGCGGGGGTTGCTGCGCGGATCCAGCTCAGGCTTGCGCCGGCACTGGAAACCCTGGGAGCGCTGGTGCGCGAGGGGCGTGCGGATAGCTTTGATCTGATTTTTATCGACGCTGACAAAACCAACTATCCGGCGTATCTGGAGCATGCGCTGGTATTGGCCAGGCCGGGTGGCGTGATTCTCTTCGACAACACCCTGTGGAGTGGGCGAGTCCTTGAGGCTCGCCCGGAAAGTGCTGATACACGGGCTATTCAGTCACTCAATCGACGTCTCAAGCTGGATCAGCGGGTGGATATTTCCTTATTGCCGCTGGGTGACGGACTGACGCTGTGCCGCAAACGCTGAAGCTGTACTTAATCTGAGCGCGTCTTCGCCAGTTGGCGGCTGGCCTCGTCTGTGCGTGCAGCCATGATGAAATCGTTGCGCTGCAAGCCAGACACGGAGTGAGTCCACCAGCGGACGGTGACCTTGCCCCATTCTGTCAGCAGGGCCGGGTGGTGATCGTGCTGCCGGGCAATACTGCCAATCTGATTGGTAAACACCAATGCCTGATCAAAATCAGTGAACAGATAAGTTTTGCTCAGCTGTGCAACAGCGTTTTCGCTTTCAATGCACCAGCCTGTCAGCTGTTGCAGCAAGGCGTCGCACTCTGCTGTTGTCAGGGGTTTCCCGCCAGCAGTGCAGGGTTTGCAGGCGGCCTGTTCAGGCAGGTTCATCACTCGCTTCCTGTTCAGTGCGTCAGCCCATTGCCGGGTTGCAAGCCAATATCGGCAGGGCTCAGCGGTTGTGTGCTGACACTGAAATCACTGATTTCTATCGCGCCTTGTCCCTGGGCCAGCAAGTGAAAGGAGAAGCCCTTGCGGGCTTCACTGTTGTCGAAGCCGAAGCTGACTTCCATGGGTTTGCCATATTCCAGAACCGGCAGCGGTGGGATCGGCAGTTGCACTTCGCGGTCGAACTCCTTGAGTTTGAGCTGGAACTGCGAGCCCCTGGCGGACCGGTTGAGTGCGCGAATCTTCAGCGTTACCGACGTGTGGGAGCCTTTCGGCAGCTCCAGATACTGAGCGCCAATCAGATTGTCGGCCCAGTCGTCGCGGCTGATTTTTTTCAGGTTGATGCGCTCGCGGGTAGCGAACTGGTACTGCTGATCGGTTTGGCCGTTGAGCAGGGACTGATTGAGCAGGCTGGCCTGATTGGCTACCAGACGGGCTTCCCGGTTGCTGCTACGCCCCAGATAACGGGGCTGTTCGGCGATGAAGCCCTCGCTCTGATAGCGCCGGCAGATCTGCTGAAAATCACACTCGGTAAACAGCCCCTTGCCGTCGTGCTTGCGCAGCATGCCATTGGTGTACGACATGATCTGCCGGCCAGTGCTGTAATTGCGCAGCAGTGAGCGGCCGCTGATGGTTTCGGGGATTGGCAGCTTGAAGTAGTCGAGTACCGAGGCAGTCAGATCAACGTGCCCATAGACTCCGGATTTCACTGCAGGCAATCGGGCCTGCTCAGGGGCCAGCAGCAGATTGAAGCCCCAGGCTGAAGCCAGGCGAACGCCATCGATGCCATGTGACTCGTCTGAGGTGATGATCACCAGTGTGTCTTTCAGTACGCCCTGTTTTTCCAGTGAGCGCAGGAAGTTGTCGAGGGCATCATCCAGGTAGCCGATGGCTGCCCGCTTGGCATCCGGGTAACGCTGCAGGTAGTCACTCGGCGCGGAGTAAGGTTGATGGGTGCCAACGGTCAGCAGGGTGAGCATCCAGGGCTGTTTCTGTTTGCGCAACTGTTTTACATAGGCCAGAGAGCCTTCGAAAAACGCTTTGTCATCCATGCCCCAGGTAAAGTCCAGATAGGGTTTGTTGCGGAACCAGTTGCGCCCGAGCGTTTGGTTGAAACCCATCATCGGCATGATGGTGTCTTTGGCCATGAAACGCAGGCCGGCGCCTTGCAGGAAATGTGTGCTGAACCCATGAGCGCGCAGTTGCGCGGGCAGGCATTGCGCAGCGCGCTTCGGGTTGTTGAGCAATTCGAGCCCTTTCGGAGTGCCGGAGTCGAGTTTGCTGTAGTCGCCACAGAGCATTGCATACAGGCCGCGGATGGTTTGATGGCCGTGCAGCACATAGTCCGGAGTGGTCATCGCCCGTTCGGCCCACTGGCTCAGGCGTGGCATTGGGTTGAGTGAATAGCTGCTGCCCAGCGCCGCGCGGTTGGTGTCAATGTAGGCGCCGGGAATGCCTTCCAGCGTCACGATCAGTACGTTACGGGCGGAGCCGGCAGAATCGAGCAGCGGTGTGCCAGCCAGATCCAGGCGGTTTAACTCAAGGATGTCCGGCATGCGGCTTGCGACATCACCGCTGAGCCAGTCTTCAGCTTTGCGCTGTGCACCGCTGAGTTCTTCAGCCAGCAGTTTGTGTGGCAGATTGAATTGTTGCCACTGCGCCGACTCGCTGGGAACCCAGTACTGATAAGCAGCGTGGCCGCCCAACAGCAGAGCCGGCAAGAGATACAGCGCGCGAGGAAGTCGAGCGGTTGCACCTCGATGCCCCGCGAGCAGGATGCAGATCAGGCTGCCCGTCACCAGGGCAAACAACAACGCAGGATGGGCGATCTTGCCGCCCTGGGTAGAGTTTCCTACGAATTGTGGATCCAGCAGGTATTTGAGGTCGCCGGGCTCAGGCATTCTGCCCACCGCGCTGACCAGCTCCGCACTGCCCAGTTGCATGGCGCTCCAGGCAACCAGCGTCGGGATCATTATCAGTCGCGAACGGTTGAACAGCAGCAGCGTCAGCAAAAGACCGATACCCAGGTCGGAAACCACTCCGGCGCTATCAAACCAGTCCATGTAATAGCGGCTGATCAGCGGAACACCAACCAGCAAAGCCAACAAGGCAAGCACCGAAAAGCTGCGCGATGACAACGGGTGCCTGAGAGGTTTCAAGAGAGCTCCGGGAGTATCAAGCCTTATGGCTAATAGAAGTGACCAGTGCGGTGGACGCTAAGTTCCATTGCCATGATTCTGAAACATGCCTGTGCCAAGCGCCAGCGCTGAAATGGGCTTTGCCTCGTAATAAGGCGCGCAAAAGGCCTAAAATGCCGATCAAATTCTGTGGGTACTCAAGATGGCACTGATCGGTCGATTCAATTCATTACAGGTGGTCAAGCACACCGACTTCGGTCTTTATCTGGATGGCGGCCCGGAGGGTGAAATTCTTTTGCCCAAGCGTTATGTGCCGAAAGACGAACCCACTGAGGTGGGTGACTGGCTGAACGTGTTTCTCTACCTCGATAGTGAAGACCGCCTGATTGCGACTACCCAGAAGCCCAAGGTGCAGGTCGGAGGTTTTGCCAGTCTCAAAGTGGTGGCCATCAACAGCATCGGATTGTTTCTGGGCTGGGGCTTGCCCAAGGATCTGCTGCTGCCGCACTCTGAAGAAAAGCGTCCGTTGCAGGTCGGCGATTACTGCGTAGTGCATGTTTATCTGGATAAGCGCAGCAAGCGCATCACTGCGACAGCGCGCCTGGATCGCTATCTGGATCTGCTGCCGGCCAGCTATACAGTCGGGCAGGAGGTCGATCTGCTGGTGGT
>DATMWH010000208.1:0-4045 GCA_035562615.1 Pseudomonas sp.
CACCAGGTTCTTGCAGGCCTGGGTCGAGGAAATCCGCTCGGCCATGTACAGATGCAAGACGGTGCCGCCGGTGTATTTGCACTGCAGCTCATCCTGCAGCTCCAGCGCCTCGAACGGATCATCGGTAAAACCGACCGGCAACTGCGAGGAGTTGGTGTAGTACGGCGCGTCCGCGCAGCCGGCCTGCAGGATGTCCGGGTAGCGCTTGCGGTCTTCCTTGGCAAAGCGGTAGGTGGTGCCCTCAGCCGGCGTGGCTTCAAGGTTGTACAGGTGACCGGTTTCTTCCTGAAAACGCACCAGCGTGGCGCGCACATGATCGAGCAAATGCAGGGCCAGTTGACGGCCGTGCGGGGTATGCATGCCCTCGCGATCATCGGTGAAGTTGCGCAGCATTTCGTGCAGGCCATTCAGGCCGATAGTCGAGAAGTGATTGCGCAGGGTGCCCAGATAACGTTTGGTGTAGGGGTACAGACCGTTGTCCATATGGTGCTGGATGACCTTGCGCTTGACCTCCAGACTCTGCATGGACAGTTCCATCAGCTGATCGATACGCAGCAGCAAACCCGTCATGTCGTGCTTGTACAGATACCCCAGCCGCGCGCAGTTGATGGTCACCACCCCCAGCGAGCCGGTCTGCTCGGCCGAGCCGAACAGCCCACCGCCACGCTTGAGCAACTCGCGCACGTCCAGTTGCAGGCGGCAGCACATCGAGCGCACCTGATTGGGCTGCATGTCCGAGTTGAGGAAGTTCTGGAAGTACGGCAGGCCATAACGCGCAGTCATCTCGAACAGACGCTCGGCGTTCTCGCTGTCCCAGGGGAAGTCGTGGGTAATGTTGTAGGTCGGGATCGGGAAGGTGAACACCCGGCCCTTGGCATCACCGGCCATCATCACCTCGATGTAGGCGCGGTTGATCAGCTCCATCTCGGCTTGCAGATCGCCGTAGGCAAACGGCATTTCAACGCCGCCGATATACGGAATCTGCTCGCGCAGGTCCTGCGGGCAGACCCAGTCGAAGGTCAGGTTGGTGAACGGCGTTTGCGTGCCCCAGCGCGACGGCACATTGAGGTTGTAGATGAACTCCTGAATGGCTTGCCGCACCTGCTCGAACTGCAGATTGTCCTTGCGCACATAGGGCGCCAGATAGGTATCGAAAGAACTGAAGGCCTGCGCCCCGGCCCATTCGTTCTGCAGGGTGCCGAGGAAATTCACCATCTGTCCCAGCGCACTCGACAGATGCTTGGGCGGACCGGCCTCGACGCGCCCCGGCACACCATTGAGGCCTTCATTGAGCAAGGTGCGCAGCGACCAGCCGGCGCAGTAACCGGCGAGCATGTCCAGGTCGTGGATGTGCAGATCGGCCTCGCGGTGCGCCCAGCCGATTTCCTGGCTGTAGACCTCGTCCAGCCAGTAGTTGGCAGTCACCTTGCCGGCCACGTTGAGTACCAGTCCGCCAAGCGAGTAGCCCTGATTGGCATTGGCCTGCACGCGCCAGTCTTCGCGGTTCAGGTACTCGTTCATCGACGTGGCGACCTCGACTATCGCCTTGCGATCGCGGCGCAGCCGGCCATGCTGTTCGCGATAGACGATGTAAGCCCGCGCAGTGTCGAAGTAACCGGCATCCATCAGCACCCGCTCGGCCATGTCCTGCACCTGCTCGACATCCAGCACCCGCTGCCCCTGTACCCGGGCCAGCAATGCCTCGGTGAGCCGCTCAGCCTGCGCCGCATCAAATTCGCCACTGGCTGATCCGGCAGCCGCCAGCGCCCGCTGGATTCTGAGCGGATCGAACGCTACCTTGCTGCCGTCTCGCTTGTAGATATGGCCGGGTATCATCGCCTCTTGGGAAGTACTCATCGCTCACCTCAATAAACACAATATGGGGTTATTTTTGTTCTACCAACCACAACATGTTGTGCAATCTACGGTTATCCAACAGGATGACCTTGACCATCATCAAGAATGCAAAAAATCCGCACAGGCCTGTGCGAGGCATTGAAATGCGACTGAATTGTCTGAAATCGATCCAAAATTGACGAGAATCATTATCAGTTAGATTTATTGCCTTTAACCTCTGGTCAACTCCACTACCAGAGGCTGCACCATGACCCCGCGTATCCTGCTAACCCTGACCGCCCTGCTCGCCGCTACCCACAGCCTTGCCAGGGAATACCCGATTGGCGAACCGCAGATCTGTGCCGGCATGGAGGTCGGCGCCGTGTACCTGCAGCCCATCGTGATGGATCCGCCAGGCATGATGCGCCCGGCGGCCGACTCCGATGTGCACATGGAAGCCGACATCAGCGCCCTGGAAAGCAATGCCCACGGGTTTCAGGAAGGCAGCTTCGTGCCCTATCTGGGGGTGCGCTATCGCCTGCAAAAGGCCGGCAGCGAGCAGGTCATCGAGGGTGACTTCCACGCCATGGTGGCCAACGATGGCCCCCATTACGGCGACAACATAAAACTGCTGGGCCCGGGTCAATACCAGCTGACCTACTGGGTCAGCGCACCCGGCGGCCATGGCGCGCACTTCGGCCGGCATACCGACAAGGAAACCGGCGTAGCGGCATGGTTCGAACCGTGCGAACTCAACTACAGCTTCACCTTCGCCGGCATCGGCAAGAAGGGCAGCTATTGAGTTCAACGGCGCGCCTGCCGGCGCGCCCTTTGCTGGAGAAGCCTGATGAAGCTTTACCTCTTGCTACTTGCCGCGCTGCCTGGCATCGCCTTGGCCGCGCCTTTGCCCAGCCATGAGCTGGAGATCCGCGACGGACATTTCACCCCGGCCAGCCTGCACGTGGCTGCCGGGCAACGCTTCAAGATCATCGTCCACAACCGTGGCCAGGGCCCGGTGGAGTTCGAAAGCACGCCGCTGCGCATCGAGAAGGTGCTCAGCCCCGGCGTCAGCTCCTTCGTCGTCATCCACCCGCTCAAGCCCGGCAGCTATGGCTTCTTCGACGAGTTCCACCCGGAACTGCCGCCCGGCGTGATCGAGGCTCGTTGAGCCATTAATTTCGAGGTTTAGCCCATGGAACAAGCCCTGCTGATCGTCTGGCGCGAAAGCGTCGAAGCCTTGCTGGTAATCGGGATTTTATTTGCCTGGCTGCGCCAGCAACCCGCAAGCCAGCACGCCCTGCGTTATCTGTGGGCCGGTGTCGCTCTGGGGTTGCTCAGTGCCGGGTTGCTGGCCGGTCTGATGACACTGGCCGGCAACTGGATGAACGCAGCGTCCGGGGAGTGGTTTCAGGTCGGCCTGAGCCTGCTGGCCAGCCTGCTGATCCTGCAGATGGCCTGCTGGATGGCGCGCCACGGCGGACAACTGCGCCAGCAACTGCAACGCGACGCCGGCGCCGCCTTGCAACAAGGCCGTTTGCTCAGTCTGAGCCTGCTGGTGGCGCTGGCCGTGGCCCGCGAAGGCAGCGAAACGGTGATCTTTCTGTATGGCGTCAGCAGCACGGCCAACCCTGCCAGCCTGGCCCTCGGCGCCCTGCTCGGCTTGCTGCTGGGGTTGGCCTGCTTTGCGCTGCTACAGGCCGGCAGTCGCTTTATTGCCTGGCGGCAGTTCTTTTTGATCAGTGAATGGCTGCTGATTCTGCTCGGCGGCGCCCTGCTGATCAGCGCCCTGGACCGGGCCAGCGCGCAGTGGATGGCCCTGGAACTGCCCGAGCAACTGTACACCCTGATCGGCACCCCGCTGTGGGACAGCTCGGCCCTGCTGGATGACGGCAGCCGCGTCGGCACCCTGCTGGCCAGCCTGACCGGCTACCGGGCGATGCCCTCGGCCCTGCAGGCGCTGCTACTGGGCGGTTACTGGCTGCTGGCCTGGCGCCTGTTGCGTAAGCCCGCCCCCGTGCTGCGGAGCAGCCTGGCGTGAACACTTGGCTGACCCAGCTGGGGCACGCCATGCGCCGCCACGCGCTGGTGATCCGCCGCCTGCAATGGGCGGTGGTGCTGTTCTACTGCGTGCTGCTGGTGATTCCCACGCTCCTGCCGTTACCGCCGGCCGAAGCGGGAATTCTCAACAACCTGACCCTGCTGGCGCAGT
>DATMWH010000209.1:0-7066 GCA_035562615.1 Pseudomonas sp.
CTGGCGCCGCTGCTGCTGGGCGAGCGCTTGCAGCCGGGTTCGACGCAAAGCCTGTGTCAGCAGTTCATCGACGAACTGAGCCAGCTCAACCAGCGTTGCGGCCTGCCCAGTCGCCTGCGTGACGCCGGCGTGCCTGAGGCGATGCTGGCGCAGCTGGCCAGCGATGCCATGTTGCAGCAGCGCCTGTTAATGAATAACCCGCGTGAGGTCAGCGAGGCGGATGCGCTGGCGATTTATCAGGAAGCGTATTGATCAGCAATGCGACCCTCTCCCCCAGCCCCTCTCCCGCGAGCGGGAGAGGGGAGCGAATTCATTACGGCCGGCAGTGGCTGCTCCCTCTCCCATTTATGGGAGAGGGTTGGGGAGAGGGCAGCCAGGCTACGGTTGGTCGATAGGCCGTGATACAGCGGACGAATCAAACTATCAGCACACTGCCCGGGCCTTTAAGGTGGGCAGGCGTAGCCCGGATAACATCCGGGATTAACGACACCGGGCTTCCCGTATAAAACAGGACGCAAGCATGAACCAACCCCAACACCTGCGCGGCGATTATCGCCACTTCCAGATGATCACCACGCGCTGGCATGACAACGACGTCTATGGCCACGTGAACAACGTCGTCTACTACAGCTTCTTCGACAGCGCGGTGAACACCTACCTGATCGAGGCCGGCGGGCTGGATATCCATGCCGGTGAGGTGGTCGGTTTTGTGGTCAGTTCCAGCTGCGACTATTTTGCCTCGATCGCCTTTCCCGAGCGCATCGAGGTCGGCCTGCGGGTTGGCAAGCTGGGCAACAGCTCTGTGCAGTACGAGCTGGCCATTTTCAAGCACGGCGAAGAGCAGGCCTGTGCCGCCGGGCGCTTTGTCCATGTGTTTGTCGACCGCCAGAGTAACCGGCCGGTGAGCATCCCCGAATCCCTGCGCGCCGCACTGGCGCGTCTGCTTCCCTAACCTCAGACGGAGAGAGAACCATGCAAGAAGCCGTGATTGTTTCCACCGCCCGTACCCCGATTGCCAAGGCGTATCGCGGTGCCTTCAATGACCTCAAGTCACCGAGCATGGCCGCCGTAGCCATCCGTGCAGCCGTCGAACGCGCCGGGATCGAAGCCGGCGAAATCGACGATCTGGTGATGGGCACCGCCATGCAGGGTGGTACCGCTGCGCCGAACCTCGGGCGTCTCGCGGCCTTTGCCGCCGGCCTGCCGTTGACTGTCAGCGGGCAGACCATCGATCGCCAATGCGCCTCCGGGCTGATGGCAATTTCGATTGCCGCCAAGCAGATCATGGTCGATGGCATGCAGGTGGCCATCGGTGCCGGGCAGGAGCAGATCAGTCTGGTGCAGAACAACGCGATGAAATGGTCGGCAGCAGAATTCGACCCGAATGTGGTGCGTCAGGTCGAGCATGCCTATATCCCCATGCTGCAGACCGCCGAGCTGGTGGCCCAGCGCTACGGCATCAGCCGCGAGGCGCAGGATGCCTATTCGCTGCAATCCCAGCAGCGCACGGCAATCGCTCAGGCGGCAGGGCTGTTTGCCAATGAGATCGTGCCGGTCACGGCACGCAAGAAACTGGTGGACAAGGAAAGCGGCGCGGTCAGCTTTGAGGACGTGATCCTCACACAGGACGAGGGCAACCGCCCGCAGACTGTGCTGGGCGATCTGCAGAAACTCAAGCCGGTGATCGAAGGCGGCTGCATCACCGCCGGCAACGCCAGTCAGCTGTCCGATGGCGCCAGTGCCAGCGTACTGATGAGCGCCAGTCTGGCGGCGCAGCGCAATATCCAGCCGCTGGGCCTGTATCGCGGGATCGCGGTGGCCGGTCTGGCACCGGAAGAAATGGGCATCGGCCCGGTGTTTGCCGTGCCCAAGCTGCTCAAGCAGCACGGCCTGACGGTCGACGACATCGGCCTGTGGGAGCTCAACGAGGCGTTTGCCGTGCAGGTGCTGTATTGCGCCGAGAAACTGGGCATCGATCCGGCCAAGCTCAATGTCAACGGCGGCGCCATCTCCATCGGTCACCCCTATGGCATGAGCGGCGCGCGCATGGTCGGGCACGCCTTGCTCGAAGGTAAGCGCCGCGGCGTGAAATACGTGGTGATCACCATGTGCGTCGGCGGCGGCATGGGCGCGGCCGGGCTGTTTGAGGTGCTCTAGTCGCGGTTGAAATGAAGTGGCAGAAGATTGGCTCCCTCTCCCGTTCACGGGAGAGGGCTGGGGAGAGGGCGTGAGGGCATGCGTTCCCTCTCCTCCAGCCCCTCTCCCACAAGTGGGAGAGGAGAGCAACGTGGCATTCGCCCGCGCGATACCTTTTTGCTGGCCGTCGAATCAGGCAGACTGCGCCCATTCAGGCTGCAATCATTCGTTGCAGGCGTCTCAACACAGGAGTATTCCATGCGCGGCTTGCTGACGATCATGCTGACAATGCTGTTGTTGGGCTGTGAGCAAACCGAGTCCACGGATCCGGAAGGGGTGGGTGCCTGGCTGACCTTGGGGCGCACGGGCATGGCTCAGGTGTTCGCGCGTTACAGCAGCGGCGAAACCGAGCGCTGGTCTGCACCGTTCAGCACGGAGTTTGCTGACGACGGCAAGTCCCTGACCATCATCCTGCGCACCACGCAGTGTGGCGAAATGTTCTTCAATGCCACCATGGGCAGTGACCTGATGACCCGCGTGAATACCACCGACACGGTGGCGCGCGCATTGCCGTGCCGGCTGAACACGACCCAGGCACCGCAGTGGACCTTGCTGACCAAGATAATCAACTCCACCAGGCAAGAGTGAAAGTACAGCACTGAAGAGCCTGCCTGATCTGTGTCAGGTCTGTTCAGGCCGTGCTTCACGCATGGCGTCGGCCAGTTCGCCGGCCAGCTCGAGCACCTGTGCTTGCCGATCCGCCGCGCTGACCTGCGTGCCGCTGTTCAGGGTGGACCATTGCGGGTGGGCGCGGGCCTTGTGCAGTGGCTTGGGCAGTGTGCCGTTGCGCCACTGCTGTGCCTGATGGGTGTGCAGCTGCAAGCGCTGCAGCGCCGCATGGCCGCGACGGTCCAGGGCCTGCAGCAGGTGCAGCTGGCGCACGGCGAGCAGCTGCAAAATGCTGTCGTCGATGCTCAGCTCGCGGCGCCCCTTGAGCTTGCCCAGCAGCCGTTCCCCATAGTTGCGCGCCGTCTGCACACCGCCGCCGGCCAGCGCGCCGATCAGGGTGGCGGCGCCCAGACTGATTCCACCTACCAGCAGGTCGATGCCGGCTCCGGCGGCCGCTCCGGCGGCAACCCCGCTGCCCAGCTTCAGGCCCAGTTGGCGCAGGGTTTCGGGGTTGAACAGGTCATCGCCCCAGCGCCCATCGAGCAGCGGCAGATCGTCTGTCCGGGCGTCGTCGCTGCGGAAACGGTAGAGCTGCAGCAGTGCCTCGACGCAGCGCTGCTCGCGCTGCCGCACGGCTTCATGCATGCCGGCAATCGCAGCCTGCACCTGCTCGGGCTGGCTGGCGACCTGCTGGCGCAAGGCGGCACAGTCGATCAGCAGTTCGGCGATCAGCTGCCGGGCACTGTCCTGCCGTTCCAGTACCTTGTTCTGGTGGTCTTCGATCAGGCGCTGCAACTGTGGCCGGCCACGTTCCAGCAGCAAGGCCAGACTTTCATACAGGCGCTGCTCGCCATCCAGCGGCGGCGCCACGGTGTCGTAGCGCACCAGCGCATGCAGGCCGAGGCGACCTAATGTGTCGCGCCAGGCCTGTTCCTGCGCGGCGCTGGCGCTGCTGAAATTCAGCACCGGCAACAGCGGTTTGCCGCAGTCGGCAAGCACTGCCAGTTCGTCCCGGTACTTGGCCAGCACCGGCTCGCGGGCGTCGATCAGGTACAAGCCGGCGTCGCTGGCCAGCAACTGGCGCAGCACCTTGGCTTCCTGTTCGAAGCGCTGGCGGGCTTCACTGCTGTCCAGGAAACGCTGGATGCGGGCCGGGCCGTCGAGGCGTTCGCCGGGACGCTCCAGCCGTTCGAGGTAATCGAGCAGGGCGATGGCATCTTCCAGCCCCGGTGTGTCGAACAGGTCGAGCATTGCCTCGCCGTCCGCCGACAGCCGCGCGCCTTCCACGTGGCGGGTGGTGCTGGGGCGGTGCGAGACCTCGCCAAAGCCGACATCGCGGGTCAGGCTGCGCAGTAGTGAGGTTTTGCCGACATTGGTGTGGCCGGCCACGGCCAGTCTCAGCGGTTCAGTCATGACCGGTCTCCAGCCAGTGCAGCGGCAGGCTGTCGCTGAATGGCAGTTGCAGTTGTTGCAGGGCGCTGTGCCAGTCGCCCAGACGCTCGGTATCCAATTGCTCGCCAGCGTCTGCCGGCAGCAACCAGATGCGCGTGGCCGCGGCATTGCGCGCCAGTTCACCGAGCAGCGCCAGACTGCCGCGATCGGGCGAGCGGCGCGGGTCGCAGGCAATCAGCAGGCGTTGCACGGGGAAACGACTGAGCTGATCAAGCAGATGCTGGCGCTGTTCGCGGGTGTCCAGATTGCCTGCATCGGCCACCCCTGCCGGCAGCGCTGGCGGCCAGATACGCTGGTTGTCCAGTTCGACGGCCACCAGCAGTGCGCCGCTGCCGCTGGCATCGGTGCTGTCGCTGGGCTGCAGGGCAGGCAAGGGTGGTGCGGGGTGGATGATGCCCAGCGGTTCGCTGTCCGGCATTAATTCGCCGCGCAGCAGTTGGTAGGCCGGCAGCGAAAGGGCCAGACCCAGTTGCTGCACGCCACGCCGCCAGCGCCACAGGCAGAGCAAGGTCAGCAGCAGTCTGGGCAGCAGACCGTAGACGATAAACACACCGAGCAACCAGTTGGCCCACACCTGCCGCGCGGCAGGATCGTTCAGGGCCGCGTCGCCGCTGGCGCGGATCATGGCGGCATCCGGCTGGGCGAAGCCGAGCAGGCCGGGCAGGGCGCCGAGGGTCTGAATCAGCCCGGTAAAACTGTCACTGCCCAGCAGCGTGGTTTCCCAGACAAAGCCGTAGCGCCGGGTACTGAGTTGCAGCACCAGCAGCACCAGCGCACTGCTCAGGGCCAGCAACCAGAGCGAATGGCTGAGCAGGCCGAACAGCCAGCGACTCAGGCGTTGCCGCTGCAGCAGCAGCATCAGCGCCGGAGCCATTTGCGCGGCCTGCGCATCGCGCGCCAGCCGCGCACTGAGCCAGCCCCAGCCGCGCGCCAGCACACCGTTATGGTCGCGCAGCCCCAGGCTGGCCAGCGAGAAGCCCAGCAGCAGCAGATTGATGCCGAGCAAACTGCCCAGCGCCCAGAACACATTGACCGGGTGCAGGCCATCGCCAAGGGCGGCAAACGCCAGCCCGGCGCCCGACACCACGGCCAGCAGCGCCAGCAACCCGAAAGCCAGGCGTGCGGCGTGACGATAGTGCTGCAGCGCAGGCAGTTGCCCATCACGCTGCGCCAGCCACAGGGCGCGACTTTCGATGCGCTGGCGCAGATCGCCGCCCGCGGCGCGCGCCACGCGGTTGGCCTCGCGGTCTTCCAGACGCCCGGCCTGGCTTTCACGCAGGCGGATGGCTTCGCACAGCCAGAGGCGGTCAAGGTGGTTCAGGGAAAGGTCGGGGTCGCTTGAACAATGCACGGGAGCTGGCCAGTCACGGAGACGCCAAGAGGATAACCGCTTAGCGCCCCCGCCGTCAGGCTTCAGCGCAGTCGGCGCTGTACACCGGCAATGGTGCGGTCACCGAGCCAGCGGACCAGCCGCGGCAGGAGGCGGATGCCGAGCGCGGTCAGGCGTGCCGGCAGAGTGGGGATGATCAGGAACTGGCCGGTGCGGATGCCGGCAAGAGTGTCGCGGGCGATCGGCTCGACCCCGGCCTTGGGAATGATCTGGGCATGGGCACGGTTCTCTGGTGTGCGTGCCTTGTCCAGCTCATCCACCATCGGCGAATCGAACTCACCCGGACACACCAGATGAACGCGGATGCCCTTGGGTTGCAGCTCATAGCGCAGGGCCTCGCTGAGGCCGACCAGCGCGTGCTTGGAGGCGCAGTAAGCGGTGTAGCCGAAGGCACCGGTGAGTCCGGCCATCGAGGCAATATTCACCAGCCGACCCCGGCTTTGCTCAAGGTACGGCAGGGCGGCACGGGTGGCGTTGAGCAGGCCGAAATAGTTGATCTCCATGACCTCGCGGAAATCCGCCAGCGGCGCTTTCTCGAAGTAGCCTTCGCGCAGGATGCCGGCGCTGTTGATCAGCATGTCGATGCCTTGGCCCTGCTGTGCAATCTGCTGCATCACACCACTGATGGCTTGCTCGTCGCAGACGTCGACGGCCTGCACAGCGACCCTGGCACCGGGGACTTGCTGGCGTAAGTCACTGGCGGCCTGTTCAAGTTTTGCCAGGTTGCGCGCGATCAGCGTCAGCCGGGCACCCTTGGCGGCCAGCTGACTGGCCAGTTCCAGTCCAAGCCCCGAAGAGCCTCCGGTGATAACGATGTGTTGATCAACAAACATTGGGCTCTCCGTAAGCAGGTTGCAGGGCCGCAAAGCGCTCAGCCATGGCAGTGATGGTCAGACTCGGGTTGACCCCGATATTGCCGGGAATGCTGGCGCCGTCGACGACGAACAGCCCCGGATAACCGTGGACCTGATGCCGGGTGTCAATCACACCATCCTCGGCTGAGAGCCCCATCGGGCAACCACTGAGAATGTGCGCGGTGGTCGACAGCCCGCCGATCGATTCCAGCGTGATGTTCATTGGCGTGCCGCCGCTGACGGCGGCGTATTCGCGGGTCAGGCGGTTGGCAACCGGCAGATAGCTGGGTGCTTCGTGTCCGGGGTTGGCGACGCTGACCAGTGTTTTCCTGAAGGGCCAGTACCAGGGCCGTCGATAGTGCAGGCCGATGTGGTTGTCCAGATCCTGCATGATGGTGAAGGCGGTGATGCGCTTTTCCCAATCACGGGTGAACAGGTTGCTCAGCAGCAGTCGTGGCGAGCTGATGATCGCGCCCAGAGTCTTCAGCGCACGCCGCCAGGGCAGGGGGTCATCCACCAGCGGGCCCATGTAGCTGCGCATGAAGCGGTAACCGCGGTCGAAGCG
>DATMWH010000210.1:0-2906 GCA_035562615.1 Pseudomonas sp.
AGACGGTTCTGGTCGAGGCCGAGGGTGACGCGGCGCGGGTTGTTGGTGTGACTGGTGTCGACCAGCGCCTGGACCTCGACCAGCATCGGCCGGGTGCCTTCCCAGGTGGCCATCACCACGCTGCCGGGCACTTCTTCCTGAGCGCGGGTGAGAAAGATCGCCGAGGGGTTGGTGACTTCCTTCAGGCCCTTGTCGGTCATGCCGAACACGCCCAGTTCATTGATCGCGCCGAAGCGGTTCTTTACCGCGCGCAGCAGGCGCAGGCGACCGTCGGACTCACCTTCGAAATACAGCACGGTATCAACCATGTGCTCCAGCACTCGCGGGCCGGCCAGTGCGCCCTCCTTGGTCACATGCCCGACCAGAAAGATTGCAGTACCGCTCTGCTTGGCATAGCGCACCAGCAACGCCGCGCTCTCGCGCACCTGCGCCACGCCGCCCGGCGCCGATTGCAATTGCTCGGTGAAGATGGTCTGGATCGAGTCGATGACCATCACCTTGGGCCGCTCGCGTTTGGCGGTTTCGATGATCACCTCGATGCAGGTCTCGGTCATCACCTTGAGTTTGTCCTGCGGCAGTTCCAGGCGCCGCGCGCGCATGGCTACCTGCTGCTGGGATTCTTCGCCGGTGACGTACAGGGCCGGCAGGCGCTGGGCGATATTGCACAGGGTCTGCAGCAGGATGGTCGACTTGCCGATGCCCGGATCACCGCCAATCAACACCACCGAGCCATCGACCAAGCCGCCACCCAGTACACGATCAAGTTCGGCGGAGGAGGTGGAAAAGCGCGGTACCTCTTCGATGCTGACCTCGGCCAGCGTCTTCAGCTGCGCCTGTTCACCGGCCCAGCCGGCACGGCCGCTGGGCGCAGCTGTATGCGCTTCGATCATGGTCTCGACCAGGGTATTCCAGGCCCCGCATTCGCCGCATTGCCCTGCCCACTTGGGGGCCGTCGCGCCACATTCGGTACAGCCATACATGCGCTTGGCCTTGGCCATCGGATTCTCCATGCAATGCAAAAAGGCAGATCATACAGGGCACGGCGTGGCGTACCCATCCGGCCATCAATGGATGGACCGGCGTGCCCCGGGGCAGGGCACGCAACGGCCGTTGTTGAAGCGGCTACCGGGCCTGGCTGGCCGCCTTGTCACGTTGCTCAAGGCGCTGCCTGGCCAGCTTGTAGGCCACGTAGTACTTGTGGATGTTGCCGACATAGTCCACGGTCTCGCGCCCGACAATCCGCGCGGCACCCTGTTCGACATTGCCGAACCAGACATTCGGATCCAGTCCCTGTTTTTCGGCCAACCGGCGGAATTTCATCAGATTGCCGGGGCCGGCGTTGTAGGCAGCAAAACTGAGCAGGGTGCGATTAAGCGGAGTGATTTCCGGATCGTCGAGATAGCGGTCGGAGATCAGCCGCAGATATTTGCTGCCGGCCTCGATGTTGCGTTCGGCGCTCTTGGCCACATCCTTTATTCCCAGCTCTGCGGCCGTACTCGGCAGCACTTGCATCACGCCGACGGCGCCAGCCCGGCTGCGGGCATTCTGGTCCAGCTGAGATTCCTGAAAGCCCTGGGCCATCAGCATCAGCGCGTCAAACTGGTAAATGCTGGCGTATTTGTCGAACAGGTTGGTCATGGCATTGAATTTCTGCATTTCTGCTTCCGAGGTGGCATTCAGCACGCGCGTACTGCCCTTGAAGTAGCGCCGATGCATGATGTTGCCGAACTCGGAACCCAGTTTGTGCTCCCGGATAAAGCGATTCACTGCCTGCTCCAGTTGCGGGCTGCCCTTGCGCAGGGCCCAGCTCAGTTGGCCGCCTTCATGCAGGGAGAAGCCTTCATGGATGACCAGATCGCTGTACAGCGGCTGCCACAGTTCGGCGATATAGCTATCGGCCACGGTTATGCCATAGAGCCCGGCATTGACCATTTGCAGCAGGTCCTCGGTTTCCAGATTCTCGTTGGCTGGCATGATCCGGATCGGTGCCAGTCCCTGAGCTTCAAAGCGCTGATTAAGCGCTACCAGGTGTTCGAAATAGCTGCTGGAGGGGCGAACGAAGACTTCCTGTCCTGACAGGTCTTCCAGACGGTTGATGGCCGGCGAGGCCGGTCCGGTGATGAATGCCTCGCGTATGTCGCGGGCGACCGGGTCTGAAAAGGCCACGGTCTGCAGGCGACCTTCAGTGACGGTGAGTCCACCGGCGGCCAGATCGCCATACCCGGAGAGCAGCCTGGGCAGCAACTCATTGCGTGCGGTGGGGATGAACATCACCCGCCAGCCATGTGACTTGTCCGCCAGCGGTTGGTGCTGGTTCAGCCATTTCTCCAGAGCCTTGCCGTATTCATAGGCGACCCCTTGCTGTTTGCCACGATCAACCTGATAAAAGGTTTTGCTGTAGGGCACCAGAATGCGCACCGTGCGGGTTTTGCGCATGCTGTCCAGGTCGCCGATCATGGCCGGCGGCACCGGCAAGACCATCGCATCCACTGCCGAGGCTTCGGCTGCCGTGAGCTGCGCCGGCGGCAGCTCCAGTGCCTGACTTTCCTCTTCCTCAACCTGGCTGGGGGTTTCGCTTGCCTGATCGCAGGCTGACAGACAGGCCAGCAGCAGGGTGCCCAGCAGCAGAGCCTTGAGGGATAACGCAGGGCGCATGGTGCTGCTCCTTGATCAGAGTTGGGAAAGCAGGCCGAGCAGGGCAGCGCCTGCAAGCACTTCGATGACACCCCGTTTATAGCGCAGCAGCGCGATCACTGCCGCCACGGCGAGCAGCGCCGCCGGCCACTCGAAGTGCCCTGCAAAACCCTTTGGCCACAGCACGTGGTAAGCAAAGAACAGCGCCAGGTTGAGGATGACGCCGACGATAGCTGCCGTGATGGCGGTCAGCGGAGCGGTGAGTTTGAGTT
>DATMWH010000211.1:0-7959 GCA_035562615.1 Pseudomonas sp.
CGGTCAGGGTGTGGCGCTGGCGATTGAGCGCAGCTGAAGTATCAACCTCCCCTCGCCCGCTGGCGGGAGAGGGGCCGGGGGAGAGGGCTGCTGGCAAACACCCCCCCTCTCCCTAAGCCGGGCGCCCCTAACCCTCTCCCCGGAGGGGCGAGGGGATGCAACGTTCATTGGCGTGACCAAAAGGATTTCCCATGGATAGCCGTCTGTTGTTTGCCCTGCTCGGTGCTGTGATTGGTTTGGCTATCAGTGAAGAACCGCTGGGTCTGGGGATTGGTGCGGCACTCGGCTGGCTGTTTGCGGAAATCCGCCGGCTGGCCACGCAAGTGCAACGACTGGAACTGTTGCTCAAGAACAACCGCGCAGCAGTACCCTCACCCCTGCCAGCCGCGGCCGAACCTGAATTGCCGAAGCCGACTCCTGCCACCGCTACAGAGATGGATACGGGCGCAGAGCTGGACTGGACCCTGCCCGACGAAGTGCTGCAGAACGCCCCCACCGCGAGCCCGGCCGTACCGGCAAAACCCGCCCCTCAATGGACGCCACCACCAGTGACCCGGCCGGCAGCGACTGAGCCGGACTGGGCCACACGCTTGGTCCAAGCCGGCCTGCGCTTTTTCACCGAGGGCAATCCGGCGGTCAAGATCGGCCTGTTACTGCTGTTTTTCGGCGTGGCGTTTCTGCTGCGCTACGCCAGCGAACACATCAGCGTATCGCTGGTCTGGCGCCTGAATGGGGTTGCCGCCGCCGGCGCAGGGCTCCTCGGCCTGGGCCTGTGGTTCGTGCCGCGCAAGCGCCTCTATGGCTTGCTGCTGCAAGGCGGCGGCATCGGCATCCTGTACATGACCGCCTTCGCCGCGCTGCGTCTGTTTCATCTGCTGGAAGCCACGCCCACCTTCATGATTCTGGCTGCCCTGGCGGCGCTTTCGGCCTTTCTGGCGCTGCGCCAGGATGCCCGCGTGCTGGCCAGTTTCGGTTTCGCCGGCGGCTTCCTTGCGCCAGTGCTGGCCTCGACCGGCGAAGGCAACCATATCCAGCTGTTCAGCTACTACGCGCTGCTCAATCTGGGGCTGGCGCTGATCGCCTGGCACAAGAACTGGCGCGAGCTGAATCTGCTCGGTTTCACCTTTACCTTTGTGGTCGGCGTGATCTGGGGCGTGACCCGCTATCAACCGGGCCTGTTCCACAGCGTCGAGCCGTTCCTGCTGTTGTTCTGCGCGCTCTACCTGATGATCGGCGTGCGTTTTGCCCTGCGGCAGGACGGCCGCCAGCCGGCCATCGACAGCACCATCCTGTTCGGTACGCCGCTGGCGTTTATCGGCCTGCAACAGCCGCTGGTGGCGCCCTGGGAGTACGGCCTGGCCATCAGCTCGGCACTCGCCGCCGGAATCTATGCCACGCTCTGGTGGCTGTTGCGTCAACGCGCCCCGTTGCTGCTCAAGGATGCGCTGGCCGGTACCGCGCTGGTACTCGGTTCGCTGGCCATCCCGCTGGCGCTACCGGGCGACTGGACCGCCGTATGCTGGGCGGCAGAAGGCGCACTGGTGCTGCACTTCGGTTTGCGCCAGCAACGTCACTGGGGCGTGCTGATCGCCTTGCTGCTGCAGTTCGGCGCGGGCATGTCGCTGCTGTTCGACACGCCTTCGCACCCGGACAACTGGTCAGACCCACGCTTCTGGAGCGCACAGATTCTGGCTCTGTGTGCCCTGTTCAGCGCCGCACGCCTGCGTCTGACCCCGATGCGCTGGCGGGCACTGGAAGCTCCGCTGCTGAGCTGGGCGGCGCTGTTCTGGTACGGCGCCTGGATCTGGCAACTGGAGAGGCTGCTCAACGAGCGGCCGCTGATCTGGGCGGTGATCACCCTGCTGAGCATTTCCGCTATCATCTGGGCGGTGCTGGAAGCACGTCTGAACTGGCGCAAGCTGGCCTTGGCCCGGTTTGTCCTGCCGCTGCTGCTGGCCTTATGCCTGACCGCCAACGCAATGATCGGTGCGCCGCTTGAAGGGTGGGGCTGGCTGGCCTGGCTGCTGGCGCTGGCCGGCAGCACACTGCTGCTGCGTGTCGGTCGCGACGCTGACGCTCATCTGGCCCTGCGTCACGCCCTCAACCTGTGGCTCGGGCTGGCCGTGCTGGCGGTGCAGGTGGATTACTGGGTTGGCGACTGGACGGCGGAACTGAACTGGAACCTCGCCGCACAATTACTGCTGGCCGCCGTGCTGGTTCGACTGCTGCCGCGCCTGCAACTGGCCGAGGAGATCGAAAACGCCTACCACGAATGGACCCCGGCGCTGCTCTGCAGTCTCGGCGGCCTGCTGTGGCTGGCCATGCTGTTTCCCGCGCCGGGCGCCAGCCCGTTCGACTGGCTTGCGCTGTTCAACCCTCTGGATCTGCCGCAGTTGGTGGCCCTGCTGGCGTTCTGGAACTGGGCCCGCCAGCGCCTGCACACGCGTGCCGATCTGGCGGCGGCCGGCGCGGCCTTCCTCCTGCTCAATGCGGTTGCCCTGCGCACACTGGCAATCAACCTGAACCTGCCCTGGGATGCATCACAGCTGTTTGCCAGCGACAAAGTACAGACCGCGCTGGCCATCCTCTGGACGCTGGGGGGCGTGGCGAGCATGGCGCTATCCAGAAAGCACGCCTCGCGCCCGCTGTGGATCGGCGGCGCAGTGTTGCTGGGGATGACCGTGCTCAAGCTGTTTCTGGTCGATCTGGGCAACAGCGGCACCCTGGAGCGGATCGTCTCGTTCATCGGCGTCGGCCTGCTGTTGCTGATCATCGGCTATATCGCACCGCTGCCGCCGGCTGACAGCGAACAGGCCGCCGGCGAGCAATGAGTCAGGCGGCATTGCAAACGGTATGATGCATGCCCATTTTCCTGATTCTGCAGCCTGAAGTGTTGGTGTGGGCACCTTTTGCAGGGTGGGTTAGCCGCGAGTCGGCGTGGCGACGCCCGGCGTGACGACGCGCGGCGTAGCGACGCCCGGCGTAACCCACCATCGATGCCAACGGCATCGCCCTTGCCAGCCTCACGACCGGTTGGTGGGTTACGGCCTTCGGCCTAACCCACCCTACACAACTTAACCTTTTTGAGTAGCCACCATGTCCCTGCCCCAGTCGCTGCGCGACGCCCTTACCCGCCGCGGCGCCCTGCTCAGCCAACTGCAAGTGCAAGGCACCGATTGCTACCGGCTGTTCCATGGCAGTCAGGAAGGCGCTGCCGGGTTGACCATCGACCGCTACGGACCGCAGTTGCTGGTGCAGAGTTTTCATCAGCCGCTTGAGCGCGAAGCACTGCTGGAGCTGGCCGAAATCTGTAATCAGACACTCGGCCTGACCCTGCTGCTGGTCTATAACGACCGCAGCGGCGGGCATTCGCGGATTGATCGCAGCGACCCGCTGTATCAGGCTGAACCGGCGGCACTGGCTGACCTTGTCGGCCATGAGTGGGGGCTGAACTATCGGGTACGCGGCCGCCATCCGGGGCAGGACCCGCTGCTGTTTCTCGACCTGCGCAACGCCCGTGGCTGGGTCAAGGCCAACAGCCAGGGCAAGTCGGTACTCAACCTGTTTGCCTACACCTGCGGTGTCGGCTTGGCCGCCGCGGCAGGTGGCGCCATGCAGGTGTGCAATGTGGATTTTGCCGAAGGCAATCTGGCGGTCGGCAAGGAAAACGCGCAGCTCAATCCACAGCTGCCGCCTATGCAATTCATTCAGTCGGATTACTTTCCGGCGATCCGCCAGCTGGCCGGTTTACCGATCGCCCAGCGTCGCGGCCAGAAGCTGCCAAGCTATCCACGCCTGCCGCAACAGGCGTTCGATCTGGTATTCCTCGATCCGCCCGCCTGGGCCAAAAGCGCCTTTGGCACCGTCGACCTGCTGCGCGACTACCAGAGCCTGCTCAAACCAGCCCTGCAGGCCACGGCGGAAAACGGTGTGCTGGTGTGTTGCAACAATCTGGCAAAAGTGGCGATGGACGACTGGCGTGAGCAGGTGCTGCGCTGCGCCGAAAAGCTCGGCCGGCCGGTACGCGACTGTCAGGTGCTGGCCCCTGCAGCCGACTTTCCTTCTTTTGATAATCGTCCACCGTTGAAGACGCTGATACTGCAACTTTGACGTGCCATACTCAGGTCATCACCCGCAGCCCAGATGATCCTGCCCGATGAAAAAAGCACTCAAGCTGACCCTCTGCACCCTGTTAATCGGATTCGGGCTGTACAGCCTGCTGGGCTTTCTGATCATTCCCGGAATTGCCCAGCGGGTAGTCAACCAGCAGCTGGCAATCTACGCCACGGTGCCGGCGCGGCTTGAGCGCGTCGAACTCAACCCTTACACACTGGAACTGAACCTCTGGGGCCTGCACATCGGTGAAGCCCAAGCAGAACAGCTGGGCTTTGCGCGCCTGCACCTCGACCTGCAACTGGACAGTCTGTGGCGCAAGGCCATTCACCTGCGCAACATCGAGCTCGAAGGCGCGAGGGTGGATGCCCAGCGCAGCAAGGAGGGAGAGCTCAGCCTGGCCACCCTGTTCAACCTGCCACCCAGTCAGCCCGCCCCGGCGGACGAGCCCGCCAGCCCGATGCCGGCGCTGCTGATCGAGCGTATCGCGCTGATTGAAGCGGGGGTGCACTTCAAGGATCTGCAACCGCAGACGCCTTTCGAATTCAATTACGACTCACTGAATCTGGAACTGCACAACCTCAGCACCCTGCCGGACGACAACGCCGACCTGACCCTGAGCGCGCGTGGCCCACACGGCGGGGAGCTCGACTGGACAGGCAACCTGAGCGTCAACCCGCTCAAATCCAGCGGGCACCTTGAACTGCGTGACGGCAAGCTCAAGGCCATCTGGCCCTATGTGCGCGATCTGGTGCCCATCGACCTGCAGAACGGTGTACTGGAGATCAGCACGGACTACCAACTGGCGCTGGGCGAAACGCTGCAGCTGAACCTTGAGCAACTGAGCGTCAAACTCGACAGCCTGGCCCTGCAAACGCCTGACCAGCGGCCGCTGCTGAATCTGGCGGGGCTGGCCATCAGCGAGACCTCGGTCGACCTGGCCAAACAGCAAGTGATCATCGGCCAGTTGCGCAGCCAGCAGCTGGAGACCTGGGCCGCACGCGAGAAAGACGGCCAGCTGGACTGGCAGACACTGCTGGCCACCCCTGCCGTGACTGCTCAGCCCGACACTCCAGCGCCAGCCAATGCCGAAGCAGCTGCACCGGTTCCTGCTGCTGAAGCGCCTGCGACGCCTGTCACCGAGGATGTTGCTGCAACCGCCCAGCCAGAAACCGCCGCGCCGGCTGCACCGCCCAAGCCCTGGCAGATCATCCTCAAGGATGCCCAGCTGCGCGATTACCGGGTGCATCTGGCGGATCGCCAGCCCGCCAAGGCCGTGGAACTCGACCTCGGCCCACTGAACCTCGACCTGCAGAATTTCGACAGCCTGGCGCAGGCGCCTTTCACGATCAAACTGGATACCGGGCGGGGCAAACAGGGCAAGATTACCGCTGCAGGATCGGTCCAGCTCAGCCCACCGAGTGCCACATTGCAGGTCACCACCAGCCATATCGACCTGCGCGTCGCTCAGGCCTACCTCTCGCCATTCATGCGCATGGAACTGCGCAGCGGCATGCTCGCCAGCCAGCTCAAGGTCGACCTGAAAAGTGCCGACCCCCTGCAACTGCAGATCACCGGTAACGCCCAGGTCAGCCAGCTGCACACTCTGGATACGGTCAAACAGCGCGACTTCGTGCGCTGGCAGAAGCTGCAGCTCGATGGTCTGGACTACCAGCATGGCAAGCGCCTGAGCATCAACCGCATCCACCTCAATCAGCCCTATGCGCGCTTCATCATCAACGAGGACCGCAGCACCAATATCACCGACCTGCTGATCCCCCAGCCTGCGGCACCGGCCGCGTCCAAGGCACCCGCCAGCAGCGCTCCTGCGCTGGCTATCCACCTGGGCAGCATCCAGCTGCAGGACGGTTCGGCCAATTTTGCCGACCTGAGCCTGACCCCGGATTTCGCCACCGCCATCCAGCAGCTCAACGGCAGCATCGGCACCATCGACAGCGTGCAGCAGAAACCGGCGAGCATCGACATCAAGGGCAAGGTCGATCGCTACGCACCGGTGACCATCAAAGGCCTGCTCAATCCGTTTGATCCACTGGCCAAACTGGATATCGCCGTCGATTTCCAGCGGGTTGAACTGACCACGCTGACACCCTACTCCGGCAAGTTCGCCGGTTACCGGATCAAGAAAGGCCGGCTCAACCTGAACCTGCATTACCGGATCGAACAGGGCCAACTCAACGCAGAAAACCGGCTGATGCTGGAGCAACTGCAACTGGGCGAGCAGGTCGACAGCCCGGACGCCGTCGATCTGCCGATCCGCCTGGCGATTGCCCTGCTCAAGGACACCGACGGCAATATCGACATTGCCCTGCCCATCTCCGGCGATCTCAACAATCCGGAGTTCAGCATCGCCCCGATCGTCTGGCAGACCCTGAAAAACCTGGTGCTGCGTGCCGTACAGGCACCGTTCAACTTCATCGGCGGGCTGATCAGCGGTGGCGCCGAAATCGACATGAGTCAGGTCCCGTTCAGCGCCGGCAGCAGCGAGCTGGACAAGGGTGCGCAAGGCACGCTCAACACCCTGGCTGAGGCGCTGAACGAGCGCCCCGGACTGCGTCTGGAAGTGGAAGGCACCAGCGCTGTCGACAGTGACGGCCCGCTGCTGGCCGTACAGCGTCTGCAAAGCGAATACCAGAGCACCTGGTACAAGATGGAACAGCGCTCCGGTGCGCAAGTCCCTGCCACTCCGGCGGAAATCGAAGTCCCCGAGGATGAGAAACCGGTGATGCTCGAAGGCATCTACCGCGCCCGTCTCAAGCAGCAACCGCCGGCCGAATGGGCGGAACTGGACAGCGAAGTGCGGGCCGACAAGATGCGCGACGCCGTGCTGGCGTCCTGGGGCAGCAGCGACCTGTTGCTACGTAAACTGGCACAGGCACGGGCTTCCAGTGTCAAGGAATACCTGGTCAAGAATGGCGGCCTGAATGATCAGCGCGTTTATCTGCTGGATGTCACCACACTGCCCACCAGCGATGGCGAGCAGGTTCCCACGGCGCTGCATCTGGACGCTGAATAATCGGAGATCGCATGTTGCAACGACTGTTTTACCTGAGCCTGGCCACACTGCTGCCTGCCCTGGCCAGCGCCGATGACACCTGGCGCTGCGGCCAGAAGCTGGTCAGCCTCGGTGACCGTACCTTTGAAGTACAGCAGAAATGCGGAGAGCCCAATCTGAGCAGCACGGTGGGCTTCACCACCGACTACAACGGCAACCAGCAACTGCCGATAGCTGAATGGGTGTACGGCCCACCCAACGGGGCCTACTACATCCTCACCTTCACCGGCAGCCGACTGACTGCCATCGAGTTTCGCCGCAGTCAGTGACAAGCTGGCTGTAACTGAATGTTGTAGGAGCGAGCTTGCTCGCGATGCATTTGCTTAGTCTGTTTCGGCTCGGGCATCCTGCTTCGCTCTAACTCCTGCATCCATGCAGTCGTCGCCAGCAAGCTGGCTCCTACAAAAAGCGGCTTTGCAAAATTGCCTTCAACCTCCCGCAGCACTTCGAGACCCGCCGTGAACCGATTCCTCACCAGCCTGACCCTCATCCTGCTGCTGACCAACCAGCCCGCCAGCGCGTCCACCACCCTGCGCTGCGGCAATGGCTTGGTCAGTACCGGCAGCACCACCGAGGAAGTCGTGCACAAGTGCGGTGAACCGGTCAGCCGCGCACAGCTCGGCAGCATCCTCAAAAGCGGCAACTACGGCGAGCGCTATGAGCTGCTGGTGGAAGAATGGAGCTATGCCCCGCGCAACGGCATGTACCAGTTCCTGCGCTTCGAAGGCGGCCGCCTGGTCAAGGTCGACAGCAAGCGGGTTCAGTAATGTCTG
>DATMWH010000212.1:0-6425 GCA_035562615.1 Pseudomonas sp.
CCCAGATCCTGCATGCCGCCAGCACTGGTCCAACGAAAGGCGCGGGCTTCATTGTTGCCCGCCAAATAACTTTGACCAGCCACGACAGCGCCATCGGCAGAGATGGCGGTGGCCGCAGAGTTGGTCCCGCCCAGGCTGCCCAGATCCTGCATGCCGCCAGCACTAGTCCAACGAAAGGGGCGGGTTTCATTGTTGTCTGCCAAATAACTTTGACCAACCACGACATCGCCATCGGCAGAAATGGCGTTGGCCCAAGAGGCGAATCCGCCCAGGCTCAGAACCTGCAGGCCGCCATCGCCGGTCCAGCGGAAAGCCGTCCAATAAATATCCGTGTCAGACACGACCTCACCAAACACAGCACTACCATCGGACGAAACTCCCCTGGCATAAGAACTCATTCCATCCGGGGCGCCCAAAGAGAACCATTCACCCTCAGCTAAAGCCAACTGCGACAGATGCGGCATGCCGAGCATGATGGCGATGGATAACGCTGAACGACGGAGACAGGCTGTAGTGGTCGACATAACAATCCCTATAGTCGATTTAATTCTTTACGGAAGGTCTTGGATTTGGCGGCCGGCACTATAACAGCGCTTTGTACATCTGACATTTCAATGACAGGGCTTTGTCCGGCAAGAAATAACGTCTGGCTTAACCCACTTTTCCAATGGATCATTCGTAACCCGCTGTCACATCTCTGCAATAATTTAGCTATCTAATGCCATCATCTACTCATCCATGACAGTGCGGGATTACGCATGACTGGCAGAACTATTCTTATCGTTGACGACGAAGCGCCGATCCGTGAAATGATCGCGGTGGCCCTGGAAATGGCAGGCTACGAGTGTCTCGAGGCCGGTAACAGTCAGGAAGCCCTGGCGGTCATCGTCGACCGCAAGCCCGATCTGCTGCTGCTCGACTGGATGCTGCCGGGCAGTACCGGCATCGAACTGGCGCGCCGCCTCAAGCGCGACGAACTGACCGCGGATATCCCGATCATCATGCTCACGGCCAAAGGTGAGGAAGACAACAAGATTCAGGGCTTGGAAGTCGGCGCTGACGACTACATCACCAAGCCCTTCTCGCCGCGCGAGCTGGTCGCCCGACTCAAGGCGGTGCTGCGTCGCGCCGGTCCGGCCGACGCCGAGTCATTGCTGGAAATCAGCGGGCTGCAACTCGACCCGGTCAGCCACCGGGTGACCATCGACGGCCAGCCGGCCGAGATGGGGCCCACCGAGTACCGCCTGCTGCAATTCTTCATGACCCATCAGGAACGTGCCTACACCCGTGGCCAGCTGCTGGATCAGGTCTGGGGCGGCAATGTGTATGTTGAAGAACGCACCGTTGATGTGCACATCCGCCGGCTACGTATCGCACTGGGCAACACCTACGAAAATCTGGTGCAGACGGTGCGCGGAACCGGCTATCGTTTCTCCACCAGATCCTGAACGAGTCTCCAGCCATGCCGGTCAATGGCAGCCCCCACCCTGTTTGGGACACTGAATGAGCGTGCAGCAAAAATGGCGCGCAGCGCTGGTTCGCCGGCTGTTGCTGATACTGGCCGTTACTCTGCCGGTGGGCTGGCTCAGCGGACAATACGGCTGGGCGGTAGCGGCCGGACTGGGTGTCTATCTGGTCTGGATACTGCGTGAGCTGCTGAACCTGCATCGCTGGCTGCATGATCCACAGGCACAGGACACGCCGCCACCGGAAAGCAGCGGGCTGCTGGGTGAGATTTTTGACAGCATTTACCACTTGCAGCGACGCAATCAGCGCGCCCGCGGACGGCTGCAAGCGGTTATCGAGCGGGTACAGAATTCAACCGCGGCCCTCAGCGATGCGGTGATCATGCTGGACAACCGTGGCTGCCTGGAGTGGTGGAACCCGGCCACTGAATCGCTGCTGGGGTTGAAAACCGCACAGGACACCGGGCAGCCGATTACCAACCTGGTGCGCCACCCCGACTTTGCCGACTACTTTCGTCAGGGCGATTTCCGTGAACCGCTCGAACTGGTCTCGCCGATCAACGATCAGCTGCATTTGCAGTTCCAGATCACGCTCTACGGCAACCATGACCATCTGATCGTGGTGCGCGATGTCACGCGCATTCATCAGCTCGATCAGATGCGCAAGGACTTTGTCAGCAATGTGTCGCATGAACTGCGCACACCGCTGACGGTGATCGTCGGCTATCTGGAAACCCTGCTCGACCATGCCGATCAGCTCAGTCCGCGCTGGTTGCGCGCCATGCAGCAGATGCACGGTCAGGCCCATCGCATGCAGAACCTGCTCAACGATCTGTTGCTGCTGGCGCGCCTGGAATGCAGCGAGTTTCCTTCGGATGAGCAACCGGTGGCGCTGGCGCCATTGCTGCAACTGATCCTCAACGACGCCCGCGCACTGTCTTCCGGAAAACACCAGATCAGTCTGGATGTGAGCCCTGACGCCGGCTTAAAAGGCAGCGAGGCCGAGCTGCACAGCGCGTTCTCCAATCTGGTGTTCAACGCCGTCAAGTACACTCCGGCAGAAGGCACCATCAACGTGCGCTGGTGGACCGACACTCAGGGCGGCCACTTGTCGGTCGAGGATAGCGGTATCGGCATTGAGCCACGCCACTTGCCGCGCTTGTCCGAGCGCTTCTACCGGGTGGATTCCAGTCGCGCCAGCAGCACCGGCGGCACCGGCCTGGGGCTGGCGATCGTCAAGCATGTGCTGATGCGCCATGGCGGGCGCCTGCAGATCCAGAGCCAGCCGGGCAAGGGCAGCACGTTCACCTGCCACTTCAAACCTTCCGCGCTGGTCGACGCCTGATCACGAGCATCCCAGAGAACTTGCAATCACAACGCCGCAGCGGCAACCTTGTTTGCCTTCTTTAGCCACGCCGACTACCCATGGACCCTTCTCCCAGCCTTAGCGTTGCCAGTTACTTTGCCGATTTCGGTCTGGTTATTTTTGCCCTGCTGCTGGTGCTGCTCAACGGTTTCTTCGTCGCCGCAGAGTTCGCCATGGTCAAACTGCGCGGCACCCGCGTCGAAGCGATCGCCGGCCAGCACGGCTGGCGCGGACATATCCTGCGCACCGTGCACGGCCAGCTGGATGCCTATCTGTCAGCCTGCCAGCTGGGTATCACCCTGGCCTCGCTGGGTCTGGGCTGGGTCGGCGAACCGGCCTTTTCGCACCTGCTGCAACCCGTGTTCGCCTGGCTGGGGGTGGATTCGCCCAAGCTGCAGCACGGCATGGCCTTTTTCAGCGCCTTCTTCATCATTTCCTACCTGCACATCGTGGTCGGTGAACTGGCTCCCAAGTCCTGGGCCATTCGCAAGCCGGAACTGCTCTCGCTGTGGACGGCGGCTCCGCTGTACGTCTTCTACTGGTTGATGTACCCGGCCATCTATCTGCTCAACGCCAGTGCCAATGCGATTCTGCGCATTGCCGGTCAGGGCGAACCTGGGCCACACCACGAGCACCACTACAACCGTGACGAACTCAAGCTGATCCTGCACTCCAGCCGCGCCACCGACCCCAGCGATCAGGGCATGCGCGTGCTGGCCTCGGCGGTGGAGCTGGGCGAACTGGAAGTGGCTGACTGGGCCAACTCGCGCGAGGATCTGGTCTATCTGCCCCACAACGCGCCACTGCATGAAGTGTTCAGTATCTTCCGCCGGCACAAATTCAGCCGCTATCCGGTGCTCGACGAAAGCACCGGCGAGTTCACCGGCGTGCTGCACATCAAGGACCTGCTGCTGCAACTGTCGCTGCTGGAAATGCTGCCCTCGGCATTCCGCCTGACCGACCTGCTGCACCCGATCGAGCGGGTTTCCCGGCACATGCCGCTGTCCAGCCTGCTTGAACAGTTCCGTCAGGGTGGCTCGCACTTTGCGCTGGTCGAGGAAGCCGACCATAAAGTGATCGGTTTCTTGAGCATGGAGGACGTGCTGGAAGCGCTGGTCGGCGACATTCAGGACGAACACCACAAGGCCGAGCGCGGCATCCTCGCCTACCAGCCGGGCAAGCTGCTGGTGCGCGGCGACACCCCGCTGTTCAAGGTCGAGCGCCTGCTCGGCATCGACCTCGACCACGTCGAAGCCGACACCCTGGCCGGGCTGATCTACGAAGCACTCAACCGGGTGCCCGAGGAAGAGGAAGTCCTTGAAGCTGAAGGCCTGCGGATCATCGTGAAGAAGATGAAAGGCCCGAAAATATTGCTGGCCAAGGTACTCAAGCTGGATTGAGCAGCCGCCCGGCTCGGCATAGTTTGAGCAACGCCAAGCCCAATGGTTGTTACGTGCAGGTCATGTCGGGCTTGGTCGCTGCGCCTCAACCCGATCTAGAAAATCTCGCTTGATGCGTGCCGGATCAATCCTTATTGACCGGTTGCCGGCTGGCCAGGCATTGCCCTCCGCGGCAAAAACCGCATTGGCAGGCGCGCAACCTGCGGCAGAACAATAAAGATACGATTTTGCTCACGCTTAGACGGCGCACGGGCTGGACACTTAATATTTATGGGTTTAACTCTTCGGTGGAATCACTTTGATTCGCAAAATCCAAGGAGCTAATCGTGCGTCAATTCTCCCGAGATAACCTGGCAGGGCTCCTGTCCGAACAACAGGCGCCGTGCATTTCGCTGTACCTCCCAACCCATCGTCGCCACCCGGAAAACGTTCAGGATCCGCTGGTTTATCGCAACCTGCTGGATGAGTTGCAGGGCATGCTGGAGCAACGTTACGCCAAACGCGAAATGCCTGAGTGCATGCCGCCCTTGCAGGCGTTGCTTGACGATGCGGACTTCTGGAACCACCGCACCGAGGGCACGGTGATCCTGTGGTCGCCACAGCGTTTCGAGATCTTCGATCTGCAACGCAGCGTCGAACCCTTCGTCAGCGTGGCCGACAGCTTTTATGTCAAACCATTACTGCGCATCCTGCAGTCTTCCGACCGTTACCAGGTGCTCTCGCTTAGCCGCAGGCACATCCACCTCTATGAAGGCAATCGCGACGCATTGGATCGCGTCGACGTGGAGCATCTGCCGGCGTCGCTGCGTGCTGCGTTGGGACGCGGCCCCGGAGATGATGAAGACGCCGATCTGGAGCGCTTCTTCCGCAGTCTGGATCAGGCCATACAAGAGCACCACGGCGGCTTGCCGCTGATTCTGGCCGGGTTGCCCGAGCACCACACGGCCTTCCGCGCGGTAAGCCACAATCCGCTGTTGCTGGAGAGCGACGGTATCCGCGTCAATGCCGACACGCTGGACGCTGATGCACTGCGTACGCAAGCCTGGGATATCGTCCTGCCTTACTACCTCAAGCGTCTGGATGGTCTGGTCGAGCAATTCAACCTGGAGCGCTCCCGAGGCCTGGGTTCAGATCAGCTGAACGAGGTGGCAGCGGCCGCCGTGCAGGGTCGCGTTGCGGTGCTGCTGGTCGAGGCCGACCGCAAGGTCCCCGGGCAATTGAATGCACAGGACGGTACGATTGCTTCCAGCTCGGAGGCCGCCGCAGGCATGAGTGATGTGCTGGATGATGTGGCCGAAGAAGTGCTGCGCAAAAAAGGCGAAGTGATCATCGTTCCCGCCGAGCGGATGCCCAGCCGCAGTGGATTGGCGGCGATCTATCGCTTCTAACCAACACCGGGGCGTCTGATCGCCCCGCCATGCAGTGATTGCCGGGGGCTTGTGATGCAAGCCCCCGGTATCCGATCATCAGCAAACAGTCCGCAAAAGCAACTTGGCGGTTGCCAAGTCAGTCCTTTCTGCAACAAACCCTGCGGTGACATGTCTGGCTACTGCGCGCGGGCTCGCATGAGTGTCATGCCAGAGCAGTCTTTGCAGGCGGCTTAACCCTTGCACAACCCGCCGCTTACACTCTGCATTGACAACCGTGCAGGGGCGTTTTCGTATAGGCAACACTACAGCACAGCAGTGGGCCGGATGGTGCTGCGCCGTTAAAGACTGCATTGGACTCACTCTCGCGAAGCAGGAAACCACACATGTATCTAGAAGTTGTACGGGATCTTATGGCCGCCTTGTGCTTTGGCGCCCTGATAGGGCTGGAGCGTCAGTGGAAGCAGCGTTTCACCGGCATATCAACCCATGCCCTGGTTGCTCTGGGTGCTGCAACGTTTTCCACGTTGCCACTTCTGCTCGGCAATCAGGAGCAGCTGGTGCGCATAGCGTCCTCGGTGGTCACCGGGATCGGCTTTCTGGGTGCGGGAGTCATCATGCGTGACGGCCTCAGCGTGAGGGGGCTCAGTACCGCAGCGACTGTCTGGTGCACCGGTGCGGTCGGCGTGATGGCCGGCAGTGGTTTTCTGCTGGCCGGCCTGTTCGCGACCGTGCTGATCATCCTGTGCAACCTGTGCCTGCCTCCGCTGGCGCAGCTGGTCTATCGCTACACCCCGGTCGAACTCTCGAATGAGCGTTATTACGT
>DATMWH010000213.1:0-5826 GCA_035562615.1 Pseudomonas sp.
GCACACGGTGATTGTCAGTGAGTGCACCGGCTGTGATCTGTGCGTTGAGCCCTGCCCGGTGGACTGCATCGACATGATTCCACTGGGGCAATCCGTGCAGACCTGGAAATGGGATCTGCCACTGCCACCCGGCCAATTGATCGCCACCGACCGGGAGCAGGCGGCATGAGTGCACGCGAGATTTTCGACATTCCGGGCGGCATCCACCCTGATGAGCGCAAAACACTCTCCAACCAGACGCCGGTTCAATGCCCACCCCTGCCCAAACGCCTGATCCTGCCATTGAATCAGCATATCGGCGCACCGGCCGAGCCCTGCGTCAGCGTTGGCCAGCGAGTGCTCAAAGGCCAGCTGATTGCGCAGGCAACGGGTGCCGTCAGTGTTCCGCTGCATGCGCCCACCTCGGGCACTGTGAGCTTCATTGGCGCACAACCCTACCCGCACGTCTCCGGCATGCTGGCTGCGGCCATTGTGATCGACAGCGACGGGCTGGATGAGTGGGCAACCCTGGAGACCTGTGATCATTTTCATCAACTGGGCGCCAGTGAGCTGCTGGACAAGATTCGTCGCGCCGGGGTCAACGGCCTGGGTGGCGCCGGCTTTCCGACCGCCGTCAAGCTGACTGCCCGTCCGCAGCAGAAGATTCATACGCTGATCATCAACGGTACCGAGTGCGAGCCGTATATCACCGCCGATGACCTGCTGATGCGCGAAAAAGCCGTCGAACTGCTCTCTGGCATCGATATTCTGGTGCAGCTGATCAAGCCCGACGAAGTCCTGATCGGCATCGAGGACAACAAACCCGAGGCCATCGCCGCCGTCCGTCAGGCACTCGATGCCCGCCCCTATCAGGTAGTGGTGTTCCCCACCAAATACCCCTCTGGCGGTGAAAAGCAGCTGATCCAGATTCTTACCGGCCGCGAAGTGCCCAGCGGCGGTTTGCCGGCGGACATTGGCATCCTTTGCCAGAACGTCGGCACGGCCGTGGCCATCCACGACGCGGTAATCCTCGGCCGCCCGCTGATCTCCCGTATCACCACCCTGACCGGTGAAGCGCTGGCCAGGCCGATGAACGTCGAGTGCCTGATCGGCACCCCGGTTGGCGAGTTGTTGGCGTTTGCCGGCCTCGATCAGGGCAAGCTCAATCGCCTGATCATGGGCGGACCGATGATGGGCTTCACCCTGCCCTCGCTGGACGTGCCCGTCATCAAGACCAGCAACTGCCTGCTGGCCAGTACTGCGAGCGAACTGCCCGCGCCGCCACCGGCTCAACCCTGCATCCGCTGCGGTGACTGTGCGCAGGTCTGTCCGGCCAGCCTGCTGCCGCAACAGCTGCATTTTTTTGCCCTTGGCGATCAGACCGAGCAACTCAAGGCACACCAGCTGTTCGACTGCATCGAGTGTGGCGCCTGCGCCTATGTCTGCCCCTCCAGTATTCCGCTGGTGCAGTACTACCGCGCGGCCAAAGCCGGAATTCGCGAGCTGGAGCAACAGCAGCAGAAAGCCGAGTATTCCAAGCAGCGCTTCGAGTTCCGTCAGGAGCGCCTGCGGCTGGCCGAAGAACAGAAAGAAGCCGAACGTCTGGCCCGCGCCGAGCGCAATGCCAAAGCCCGCGCCAGCCAGCCGGAAGCCAGCGCGGCCGTAAACCCTGCCGGCGAACAGCTCAAGCGTCTGAAGATTGAAGCCAGCATGGCCCAGGTGGCGTTGAAGAAGGCCGAGAAGCAACTCGCCCTGCACGACACCGAAGAACTCAAGGAGCAGGTAGCCACTCTGCGCAGCGCAGCCGAAGCCGCCCAGAAAGCGCTGGAGCAGGCTCAGCCGGCCGTCACAGCGCCAGAAGCCCCTGCCACGGTTGCCGACGATCCGCTGAAAAAGGCCAAAATCGAAGCCGCCATGCTCAAGGCCCAGTTGCGCAAGCTGGAGAAGGTCGAAAACCAGACCGCCGAACAACAGGCCGCACTGGAGAAGCTACGCAGCCAACTGGTCAGCGCCGAGCAGACCCTCGGCCAGCTGACAACGCAAGCCCCCGCCACCGCCAAGCCGGCGCTGGATGACGCACTGAAAAAAGCCAAGATTGATCTCGCGCTCAAACGCGCCGAACTCAAGAAAGCCGAGGCCGCCGGGCAGGACGACCAGCAACTGCAGCTGCTGCGCGATGCTCTGGCTACTGCCGAAACAGCGTTGCACCATGCCGAGGCCGCCAGCCCGAAAGCGGCGCCGGAGCATGTCCGTACGGATAAATCCGGTCTGAACGAGCAGCAAAAGGCCCTCAAGACCGAAGTAGCCTTTGCCCGCGCCGACCTGCGCAAACTGGAGCGCGACGACAACGCCAGCGCAGATGCATTGACCACCGCCCGCAGCCGACTGGCCGAGGCCGAGCGCAAATTGGCCGAGGCAACGACATGCTGACTCAGCCATCGCCGGTACAACACAGAACGGCCCGCCACGGCGTGGGCCTGCAACAGCCCCACTCCCCGGAGCATCCATGTCCTTGTCCCGCATAACCTCTCCGCACGCCAAGGGCAGCAACCGCACCCAGCGCGTCATGCTGCTGGTGGCTGCAGCCTGTGCACCGGGCGCACTGGCACTGACCTGGTTGTTCGGCATCGGCACACTGGTCAATCTGCTGTGGGCCAGCCTGGTAGCGCTCGCGGTGGAAGCTGCCATTCTGAAAATTCGCCAGCGACCGATCAGCTTCTACCTCAGCGATGGCAGCGCGCTGGTGACTGCCGTGTTACTGGCGCTGGCGCTCCCACCCTATGCGCCCTGGTGGCTGACATTGGTTGCAGTGGGGTTTGCCATCGTCTTCGGCAAGCAACTCTATGGTGGCCTCGGACAGAACCCGTTCAACCCGGCCATGCTCGGCTATGTGGTGGTACTGATATCCTTCCCCGTCGAGATGACCAGCTGGCCCAAACCCCACAGCGTGGGCATGCTCGAGGGATTACAGCAGATCTTCGGTCTGGCCAGCCTGCCCGACGGCTGGAGTCAGGCCACCGCACTGGACAGCCTGAAAACCAACAAAAGCCTGACCATGGAAGAACTCTGGGCGACCAACCCGGCCTTCGGCAGCTTCGGCGGCAGCGCGGTGGAATGGGTAAATGCCGCCTTCCTGCTGGGTGGTCTGTTCCTCCTGCACAAACGCCTGATCAGCTGGCACGCGCCGCTGGGTATGCTCGCCGCACTGAGCATCATGAGCCTGCTGTTCTGGAACGGCTCGGGATCGGACTCCAACGGCTCACCACTGTTTCATCTGTTCAGCGGCGCCACCATGCTCGGTGCCTTCTTCATCGTCACCGACCCGGTGAGCGGCGCTACCAGCAACCGGGGACGGGTGATCTTTGGCGCAGGCGTCGGCATTCTGGTTTACATCATCCGCACCTGGGGCGGTTACCCGGACGGCGTTGCCTTTGCCGTACTGCTGATGAACCTGACCGCTCCGACCATCGACTATTACAGCCGACCACGCACCTATGGCCATAGCAAGCCAGAGCGCGGCTTCAAGCTGGGAGAATAGCCATGCCACTGCCGGAAATTTCCCGCTCGATGCTCAAGAACAGTCTGGTTCTGGGGCTGTTTGCCATTGTCACCGTCGGGCTGGTGGCGATTACCCAGCAAGGCACGGCACAACGGATTGCCGCCGCTGAGCGCGAAGCAAAGAATCGCGCACTCGGTGAATTGCTGCCGGTCGGCAGCTACGACAATCACCTGCAGGACTCCATGCGTCTGATTGAAGATCCACTGCTGGGAAACAGAAATGCGAGCCCCAGTTATATTGCCAGCCTGGACGGCAAATCGGTGGCGGTGATCCTGCAAGCCACGGCCCCCGACGGGTACAGCGGCAGTATCGAGTTACTGGTGGGCATTCAGGCTGATGGCAGTCTGGCGGGCGTACGAGTGATCCGCCACAAGGAAACCCCGGGGTTAGGTGACAAAATCGAGTTGATCAAAAGCAACTGGGTGCAGGGTTTCACCGGCAAGTCCTTGAACAATCCTGACGCAGCCGGGTGGGCAGTGAAAAAAGACAGTGGCCAATTCGACCAGTTCGCCGGTGCCACCATCACTCCTCGCGCAGTGGTCAAAGCCGTCCACAACGCCCTGCGCTATTTCGATGCGCATCAGGCAGAACTGCTGATGCCGGTGGAGCAGCAACATGAGTAGTTACCGCGAGATTGCCATCAATGGCTTGTGGAAAAACAACCCCGGTCTGGTGCAATTACTCGGCCTCTGCCCTCTACTGGGGGTCAGCAATTCGGTGGTCAACGCGCTCGGCATGGGGTTGGCTACGGCGGTGGTGCTCGCGGCCTCGAATGCCGCCGTCGCGCTGATCCGCAATCAGGTCACCGATGCTGTGCGGCTGCCGGTGTTTGTCATGATCATTGCCGCACTGACCACCTGTATCGAATTGCTGATGCAGGCCTTTACCTATGAGCTGTACCAGATCCTCGGCATTTTCATCCCGCTGATTACCACCAACTGCATCATCCTCGGCCGCGCGGAAGCCTTCGCCGCCAAAAACAGTGTGGCGCATGCCACCTTCGACGGACTGATGATGGGCAGCGGCTTTGGTTTGGTCATGCTGGCCATCGGCAGCGTGCGTGAACTGCTGGGCACTGGTGCTCTGCTGGCTAACATGCAATTGCTGTTCGGCCCGATGGCGGCTGACTGGCAGATGACGGTATTCAATAACTACCCCGGTTTTCTACTGGCCATTCTGCCGCCGGGAGCGTTTCTGGTACTGGGGCTGTTGATCGCCCTGAAAAACCGCTTGGAACAATCCCTCGCCGAGCGCGCCAAGGCTGCACAACCTGCCGTAGAGCCAATCAGTCGCCGGGTGCGCGTGACAGGCGTGATCGAGTGACGATTCCATTGACCCTCTCCCGCTCGCGGGCGAGGGGGCGCCTCCACTACATTGGGGTGACAGCTGCGGCTCGGTCGCAGGGTGACCACATGACCAATCCCCTCGCCCCGCCGGGGAGAGGGTTAGGGAGAGGGGGCTTTTCAACTCAGAACCGGTTAATCAGCACATGAACACCGCCAAGCGCCTGGAAATCTTCCGCCGGCTTCAGGAAGACAACCCCGAGCCCAGAACTGAACTGGCGTACACCTCGCCCTTCGAACTGCTGATCGCGGTGATTCTCTCAGCCCAGGCAACCGATGTCGGCGTCAACAAGGCCACCGCGAGACTCTACCCGGTCGCCAACACGCCGGAAGCAATCTATGCCCTGGGTTACGAAGGGTTGTGTGAATTCATCAAGACCATCGGCCTGTATCCCAGCAAGGCCCGGAACGTTATCGAAACCTGTCGTCTGCTGATCGAGCAGCACAACAGCCAAGTCCCGCAAAATCGCGCCGATCTTGAAGCTTTACCGGGTGTCGGACGCAAAACCGCCAACGTGGTTCTCAACACGGCATTTGGTCAGATGACCATGGCCGTGGACACACACATATTCCGCGTCAGCAATCGCACCGGCCTGGCGCCAGGCAAAAACGTGGTCGAGGTTGAGCACAAACTGCTGCGCTTTGTACCCCGCCAATACCTGCTGAACGCCCATCACTGGCTGATCCTACATGGCCGTTATGTCTGCCAGGCACGCAAGCCACGCTGTGGAAGTTGTCGCATCGAAGACCTGTGTGATTTCAAGTCCAAGACCTCCGACGATTGAGCATTTTCTGTAAATTTTAAAAACCGATAGAAAAAAACTTTTTTACCCTGAAGCACTTTGCCGATATAAGGGGCGCCAACCAAGCCCATTGCGGACTGTCCCTTATGACCACTGCAAATGAAGAGATCGAAGTCGAAGACGATCCTGTCGTGCAGGATTC
>DATMWH010000214.1:0-3424 GCA_035562615.1 Pseudomonas sp.
CTGCATCCTTGGCAAAACCCTCGACCAGGCCACGGGAAAGTTGCTGGAGAACAACAAGTCGCCGGCACGCCGGGTTGGCCAGATCGACAACCGTGGCAGTCACTTCTACCTGGCCCTGTACTGGGCGCAAGCGCTGGCGGCGCAGAACGAGGATGCCGAGCTCAAGGCGCGCTTCGGTCAACTGGCCAGCACCTTGGCGGAGAACGAACAGCGTATTGTCGATGAGCTGATTGTCGTGCAGGGCAAACCGGTCGATATCGGTGGTTATTATCGCCCTGACTTGCAGCTGGCCCGTCAGGTCATGCGCCCGAGTGCAACCCTAAATGCGGCGCTGGAGGCGCTGAATGGCTGATGCAGGGCGGGCTGCGCGATAGGCCGGTGTTAGCCAGCCCCTGAAAGCAAAAAGGCCTGCATCGCTGCAGGCCTTGTTATTTCTGGTGCCGGAGATAGGAATCGAACCTACGACCTTCGCGTTACGAGTGCGCTGCTCTACCGACTGAGCTACACCGGCGGTGTGGGTGTGCGGAAAATATCAATTAGCCGCGCGTTGGGCAATCAGGTCCGGCCATTGATACGTCGCATTGAGTGCTGCCGGCTGCGCTGCTCAATCTGCCGGATAACGATTCAGCAGGGCGCGCAGGGCGGCAGGTTTGACCGGTTTGGCCAGGTAGTCGAGGCCGGCAGCTTGCACTTGGGCAATCAGTTCGGTGCGTGCATCGGCGCTGATCACCACGCCAGGCAATTGATCGCCCAGACGTTGACGCAACCAGCTCATCAGGCCTGTGCCGGTTTCACCTTCGTCCAGGTGGTAGTCGACCAGCACCAGTTGCGGGCAGACGCCCTCATCGAGCAGGTGTTCGCATTCGAGCTGATTGCGTGCGGTCCAGACCTGCATACCCCAGCGCGACAGCAGGCTGTCCATGCCGACCAGAATGCTGTCTTCGTTGTCGATGCACAGCACGCGCAAGCCCTTTGCCGGTGGTGCTGAATCGGGCTCGGTTATTTCGGCGAGCGCCTGCACGTTGTCCGCCAGTGGCACGCTGACAGAAAAGACGCTGCCGCGTTGTGGCCAGGAGCGGACGTGCAGCGGATGTTCCAGTACCCGGCAGATGCCGTCTGCTATCGCCAGGCCCAGGCCCAGGCCTTTTTCGGCGCGGGTCTGGTGACTGTCCAGACGCTTGAACTCCTCGAAGATGACTTTCTGCTTGTCCAGCGGAATGCCCGGGCCGCGGTCCCAGACTTCCAGGCGCAAGGTTTTTCCCGTGCGCCGGACACCCAGCAGCACATGGCCGCCGGCGTAGCGAAAGGCGTTGGTCAGGAAATTCTGCAGCACCCGGCGCAACAGTTTCGGGTCGCTGTCGACGGCCAGACGGCTGCTGCGCAGATGGAAGTCGACGCCCTGATCATGGGCCAGTGCCTTGAATTCGGCCCCCAGCGCATCAAACAGTTCGCGTACGGCGAAGGGGCGGCGCTGTGGGGTAATGCGCCCGCTTTCCAGTCGCGATATGTCCAACAGGTCGCTGATCAGGTCTTCCGCCGAGCGCAACGAGCTGTCCAGGTTGCGCACCAGTTCGCGGCTGTCCGCTGGCAGCTGATCGAGTTGATGGGACAGCGAGGCGGAGAACAGCCGCGCTGCATTGAGTGGCTGCATCAGGTCATGGCTGACGGCGGCCAGAAAGCGCGTTTTCGACTGGTTGGCCGCTTCGGCATGGGCGGTCGCCTCGGACAGCGCTTCATTCATTTCGGAGAGCTGGCTGGTGCGCATGTTGACGCGCTGCTCCAGTCCTTCGTTGGCTTCTTTCAGACCTTGTTCGGCCTGGCGGAAAGCCGTGATGTCGGTAAAGCTCATGACAAAACCGCCGCCGGGCATGGGGTTGCCGATCAGTTCGATGACCCGTCCGTTGGGCAACTGGCGCTCGGAGGTGTGTGGTGTTCCCAGGCGCATCCAGTTCAGGCGGCGGCTGACCTGTTCTTCGATATCCTGATCACCGAACAGCCCGCGCTGCGCATTGAAGCGGATGATGTCGGCAATCGGCCGGCCAACCTGGATCAGCCCTTCGGGGTAATCGAACAATTCAAGATAACGATGATTCCAGGCCACCAGCTGTAGTGACTGGTCGACCACGCTGATGCCCTGGGTGATGTTCTCGATCGCACCCTGCAGCAAGGCGCGGTTGAAGTGCAGCACTTCCGAGGCTTCATCGACGATGCGCACCACATCATCCACCTGCATCTCGCGGCCTTCGATAGCGGCCTTGAGCACCGCGCGCGCCGATGACGCCCCCAGAACCCGTGCCAGCAGGCGCTCGGTATGGGTAATCCATACGCTGGTGGCGTTCTGTGCCGGGTTGTAGGGTTTTCCCTGCTGCAGGGCAAACTGGCGAAAACTCTCATCCACCCGCTCTGCGCCGACAAAACGGGCGGCCAGCAGGTTCAGGTCACGCAAGTGCACGGCCAGCAGTGGACGGGATGCCGGCCGGTTGGGGGTGTCCTGACTGATAAAGCGCCCCGCCTGCCAGTGCTCGGATACCGGTGTGCGGGCAAACAGTGAGATCAGGGCAAATGCCAGCCAGTTGCCTCCCAGACACAGCAGGGTGGCCAGGGTGATCGGGCTGGTTTGCAGCCCGAACGGCTGGTTATACAGCCATCCCAGCATCGGGAAGGCGTTGATCGACCAGCCGAAGTTGTTCGCTACCAGTGGCAGCGCCAGGGTGTAGGACCAAAGCCCGGAACCGGCCAGCAGGCCGGCGAAGACCCCGCGGCTGTTGGCCTGCTTCCAGTACAGAGCCCCTAGCAATGCAGGCGCCAGCTGGATGATGGCGGCAAAGGCAATTTGTCCGATGGTGGCCAGGCTGACGCTGTTGCCAAACAGCCGATAGCAGAAATAGGCGAGCAGCAGAATCACCAGAATGCTCACCCGGCGCACCGAGAGCAGCCAGTGGCGGAACAGTTCGAAAGGGCGCTCGGCATCCTTTCGCCGCAGCAGGATCGGCAGCACGATGTTGTTGCTGAGCATGGTCGAGAGGGCCACGGCTTCGACGATGACCATGCCGGTCGCAGCGGAGGCGCCGCCGATAAATGCCAGCAGGGCCAGCATGGGGCGATTTTCCAGCAGCGGCAGACTGATCACGAATGAATCCGGCAGTATCCCCTCAGGCAAATGCAGCTGGCCGGCCAGTGCGATCGGCGCGACGAACAGCCCCGCCAGAATCAGGTACAGGGGAAATGCCCAACGCGCCAGATGCAGGTCATTAGGGTTGTTGTTTTCCACCACGCTGACATGAAACTGACGCGGCAGACAGAGTATCGCCGCCATGGCTATCCCGGTCTGGGCAAACAGCCCGACCCAGTCCGTGCTTCTGGCCCAGAACGCCTCCAGGTGGGGTGCGTTGCGCGCTTGAGTCAGCAGGTCGTCGAAGCCGTT
>DATMWH010000215.1:0-5801 GCA_035562615.1 Pseudomonas sp.
CTGGTCAAGTCGGGCGACAAGATGGGGCAGGCTGAGCGCGAGCGTCTGGAGCTTGAGTTCAAGCAGAAAGCCCGTGACTTTCAGTTTCAGTCCAAAGAGCTCAATGAAGCCAAGGCGATTGCTGATCGTGAGATGCTGAAAAACCTCAAGCCCAAGCTGGACAAGGCGGTAGAGCAGGTTCTCAAGGCGGGCTCCTACGATCTGGTGCTTGAGCGCGGTGCTGTTGTGGATGTCAAACCGCAGTACGACATCACGCGGCAAGTTATCGAGATCATGAACAAGCAGAACTGATATGACTGCTCCGGTGTTTACGCTTGCTCAGTTGGCAGAACGGCTGAATGCCAGTTTGTCGGGTGACGCCAACCTTGTGGTGACGGGGCTGGCGGCGTTGCAGGATGCCGGGGCGGATCAGCTGAGTTTTCTGGCCAATCCGCAGTACCGCAAATACCTTGCCAGCACTCGGGCGGGAGCGGTCCTGCTGACTCCGGCAGATGCCGAAGCGTTCGCAGGCAATGCCCTGATCGTGGCCAATCCCTATCTGGCGTATGGTCAGTTGTCGCACCTGTTCGACCGCAAGCCGATCGCCTCCGCAGGTATTCATCCGTCGGCCATTATTGCCGCAGATGCCCAGATCGACCCTTGCGCCTCTATCGGGCCGGGCGTGGTGATTGAGAGCGGTGTACGGATAGCGGCCGGCGTGACGCTCGGAGCGCACTGCGTGATCGGCGCGCGCAGCCAGATTGGTGAGGGTGGCTGGTTGGCGCCACGGGTGACGCTGTACCACGATGTCTGTATAGGCCGCCGCGTGGTGATTCAGTCCGGTGCCGTAATAGGCGGCGAAGGCTTCGGTTTTGCCAACGAAAAAGGCGTCTGGCAGAAAATCGCCCAGATTGGTGGTGTCAGCATCGGTGATGACGTGGAGATCGGCGCCAATACCACCATCGACCGTGGCGCACTCGCCGATACGATTATTGGTAACGGGGTAAAGCTCGACAACCAGATCATGATTGCCCATAACGTGCAGATCGGTGATCACACGGCCATGGCTGGCTGTGTCGGGATTTCCGGCAGTACCAAGATCGGCAAGCACTGCATGATAGCCGGCGGTGTTGGCATGGTGGGCCACATTGAGGTGTGCGACCACGTGTTTGTAACCGGGATGACCATGGTGACCCGCTCGATCACTGAGCCGGGTGCGTACTCATCGGGCACCGCCATGCAACCAGCGGCAGAGTGGAAGAAAAGCGTAGCCAGGCTGCGCCAGCTGGACGATATGGCGCGACGGTTACAGCAGGTGGAGAAGCGCCTGGCTGCGGTGACTCCGGCGGATAATGCTTCTTCAGATGCGTAACCTGCGCTGATTGCAGTCTCTTCACTTAATTACAGGCATGCTGCTTTTATGATGGATATCAACGAAATTCGGGAATACCTCCCACATCGCTACCCTTTTTTACTGGTAGATCGTGTGGTGGAGATGGATCTTGAAGCCAAGCAGATAAGCGCATACAAGAACGTGACGATCAACGAGCCGTTCTTTAATGGGCATTTCCCGCAGCATCCGATCATGCCCGGCGTGTTGATCATCGAAGCCATGGCTCAAGCGGCCGGCATACTTGGTTTCAACATGATGGGTGTCAAACCTGCCGACGGTGTGCTGTATCTATTCGTGGGCTCGGACAAATTGCGGTTTCGCCGGCCTGTCGTGCCGGGCGATCAACTGAAACTTGAGGCGAACTTCCTCAGTGCCAAACGCAGCATCTGGAAATTCGAGTGTAAAGCCACTGTGGATGGCCAGCTGGTTTGCTCTGCGGAAATTATCTGTGCGGAACAGAAAGTATGAGTTTGATTGACCCTCGCGCCATTATCGATCCTTCAGCCAGGCTGGCGGATGACGTTCAGGTCGGCCCTTGGTCGATCATCGGGGCGGGCGTGGAAATAGGCGAGGGCACTGTGGTCGGGCCGCACGTCATTATCAAGGGGCCGACCCGAATTGGGCGCAACAACCGCATTTACCAGTTTTCCTCTGTGGGTGAAGACACACCAGACCTGAAGTACAAGGGTGAAGACACGCGCCTGGTTATCGGTGACAACAACGTCATTCGTGAAGGTGTGACCATTCACCGGGGCACGGTGCAGGATCGCTCTGAAACCACCATTGGCGACTACAATCTGCTGATGGCCTATGCGCATGTCGGGCATGACTGTGTAATCGCCAACCATTGTATTCTGGTCAATAACACCTCGCTGGCCGGTCATGTGCATCTGGATGACTGGGTCATTCTTTCCGGTTTCACTCTGGTGCACCAGTTCTGTCACCTGGGTGCGCACAGCTTCTCTGGCATGGCGACCGCAATTGGTAAAGATGTGCCGGCCTATGTGACCGTCTTTGGTAATCCGGCGGAAGCGCGCAGCATGAATTTTGAAGGGTTGCGTCGTCGCGGTTTCAGCAATGAAGCGATGCAGGCTTTGCGCCGTGCTTACAAGGTTGTCTATCGGCAGGGCTTGACGGTTGAGTTGGCGCTGGCTGCGTTGGCCGAGCTGGCTGCCGAGTTCCCGGAAGTGGCGGTTTTCCGTGATTCCATCCAGGCGTCCAGCCGCGGCATCACTCGCTAGATCATGGCCAGCAAGCTGCGCGTAGCGCTGGTCGCCGGTGAAGCGTCTGGCGATATTCTCGGTTCCGGCCTGATGCAGGCGCTCAAAGCACAACACCCCGATATCGAGTTCATGGGCGTTGGTGGTCCGCGCATGGAGGCTCAGGGCCTGCCTTCCTACTTTCCCATGGAACGCCTGTCGGTGATGGGCTTGTTTGAAGTGCTTGGACGGCTGGTCGAGCTGCTCCTGCGCCGCCGGCGACTGGTTCGCACCCTGATTGCCGAGCGTCCCGATGTGTTCATCGGTATTGATGCGCCGGATTTCAATCTGGGGCTCGAACTCAAGCTGCGGCGTGCAGGCATCCGTACGGTGCATTACGTCAGCCCTTCAGTCTGGGCATGGCGCCAGAAGCGGGTTTTCAAGATTCGTGAAGCCTGTGATCTGATGCTCACGCTGTTTCCCTTTGAGGCGCAGTTTTACCAGCAGCATGCTGTGCCGGTGCGCTTTGTCGGTCACCCGCTGGCCAACAGTATTGCCCTGGAAGTTGATCGTGCGGGCGCAAGACAGGCGCTCGGTCTGGACCCAGATGCCACTGTGGTGGCCTTGATGCCGGGTAGTCGCGGCGGAGAAGTCAGCCGGCTGGGCCCATTGTTTTTACAAGCCGCTGCTCTGTTGAATCGCCAGCGGCCAGGTCTCCGGTTCGTGCTGCCATGCGCCAGCGCGCCACGCCGTGACCAGCTTGAGCAGATGCTGGCAGGTCAGGATCTGCACCTGGAATTACTCGATGGGCGCTCCCATGAAGCGCTGGCAGCCTGTGATGCGGTACTGATTGCCTCTGGCACCGCCACGCTTGAGGCGCTACTGCACAAGCGGCCGATGGTGGTGGCCTACCGCGTGGCCAATATGACCTATCGCATCCTGAAGCGACTGGTGAAAAGCACGTTTTTCTCCTTGCCGAATTTGCTCGCGGGACGGCAACTGGTTCCTGAGTTCATTCAGGACGAGGCCACGGCTGAAGCGCTTGCCGAAGCTGTTTCCGCCCTTTTGCACGACGGGCAGGAACAAACCGAAGGCTTCGCTGCCATTCATCTGGCGCTGCGTCAGGATGCTTCAACGCAAGCGGCGGAAGCGGTTCTGCAACTGGTTCACTCCTGATGCAACTCGGACTCGACTTCACGCTGGTCGAAGAACTGGTGGCCGGTGTGGACGAAGTGGGCCGCGGCCCGCTTTGCGGTCCGGTGGTGACTGCCGCGGTAATTCTCGATCCTTCCAGACCGATTCTTGGCCTCAACGATTCGAAGAAGCTCAGTGAGTTGCGCCGCGAGCAGTTATTCGAAGAAATTCAGCAAAAGGCCCTGGCCTGGTGTATTGCCCGGGCAGAAGTGGCGGAAATTGATTGCCTGAATATCCTTCAGGCCACAATGCTCGCCATGCAGCGTGCCGTTGCGGGCTTGTCGGTCACGCCCCGGCTGGCGCTGATTGATGGTAACCGATGCCCTGTGCTGCCCATTCCCAGTGCGGCGGTAGTCAAAGGTGACAGCAAGGTGCCGGCGATTGCGGCTGCCTCGATTCTGGCCAAGGTCAGCCGTGATCGCGAGATGCAGGCGCTTGACCAGTTGTATCCGGGATACGGTATGGCTGGTCACAAGGGGTATCCCACGCCTGAGCATCTGGCTGCGCTGGAGTTGCGCGGTCCGACCCTTATCCATCGGCGCAGCTTTGCGCCGGTCAGGCGCTTGCTTGAAACCGAGAAACCCGCGCCTTGATCAACGCGTTGTGAAGTACCCTGCCGTTTGTTGCGCGGCTCGGTACAATCCCGGCCCTGTCGTCTCTCAACTGCGTACGGATTTTTCATGACTGCCAGTTTTGTCCATTTGCGTTTGCACACTGAATATTCCCTGGTGGATGGCCTGGTCCGGGTCAAGCCGCTGATCAAGGCTGCGACGGCCGCAGCAATGCCTGCGGTGGCCGTGACCGATCAGGGCAATTTGTGTGCACTGGTAAAGTTCTACAAAGCCGCCATGTCGGCGGGCATCAAGCCGATTTGTGGCGCTGATATCTGGCTGGCCAGCGCCGCAGAAGAAGGGCCTTTGACCCGCATGACCTTGCTGGCGATGAATGGCCAGGGTTATCGCAATCTGACTGAACTGATTTCTCGCGGCTTCATTGAGGGGCAGCGCAATGGCGAAGTCATTATTGAGCGCGAATGGGTAAAACAGGCCGCAGAGGGGCTGATTGCGTTATCCGGCTCCCGTGAAGGGGAAATCGGTCACGCGTTGCTGGCTGGCAACGAGGCGGATGCCGAAGCCCTGTTGGCGGAGTGGCAGGTGGTTTTTCCGGAGCGATTTTATCTGGAAGTGCAGCGCACCAATCGCATCAACGATGAAGAGCATCTGCATCTGGCGGTCGCGTTGGCCAGTCGTTGCGGCGCTCCGCTGGTGGCCACCAACGATGTGCGCTTTCTCAAGCCGGGCGATTTCGAAGCCCACGAAACCCGCGTGTGCATCGGTGAAGGGCGCGCACTGGATGATCCGCGACGGCCGCGAACCTACTCTGATCAGCAATATCTGAAGTCTGCGCAGGAAATGCAGGAGCTGTTTGCTGATCTGCCCGAGGCCCTGGAAAACACCGTGCAGATCGCCCGGCGCTGCAACATCGATGTCCAGTTGGGCAAGCACTTCCTGCCGGACTTCCCCACGCCAGACGGCATGAGCATTGATGATTACTTGCGTCATGTTTCCCATGAGGGCCTTGAGGAGCGACTGGCCGTGCTCTGGCCGGCGGCGACCACCGAAAATTACGCGCAAAAGCGTCAGGTCTATCTGGATCGGCTGAAGTTCGAGCTCGACATCATCATCCAGATGGGCTTTCCCGGTTACTTCCTGATCGTGATGGACTTTATCAAATGGGCGAAGAACAACGGGGTTCCGGTGGGTCCCGGTCGTGGTTCGGGTGCTGGCTCGCTGGTGGCCTATGTGCTGCGCATTACCGATCTGGACCCGCTGGCCTACGACTTGCTGTTCGAGCGCTTCCTTAATCCCGAGCGGGTTTCGATGCCCGACTTTGATGTCGATTTCTGCATGGATGGCCGTGACCGGGTCATCGACTATGTCGCCGACAAATACGGCCGCGATGCTGTCAGTCAGATCATCACCTTTGGCTCGATGGCGGCCAAGGCGGTGGTGCGTGACGTTGCCCGGGTGCAGGGC
>DATMWH010000216.1:0-8188 GCA_035562615.1 Pseudomonas sp.
GGCTTCTTTCAGGCTGCCGCAAACTTGCGGGATGTTGGCAGCTTCTTCCGGAGGCAGGTCATAGAGGTTCTTGTCGGCCGCATCGCCGGGGTGAATCTTGTTCTGGATACCGTCCAGACCAGCCATCAGCAGAGCGGCGAAGGCCAGGTACGGGTTGGCAGCCGGATCCGGGAAGCGGGCTTCGATACGGCGGGCGCGCGGGCTGGAAACGTAAGGAATACGGATCGAGGCGGAACGGTTGCGAGCCGAGTAGGCCAGCATGACCGGAGCTTCGAAGCCTGGGACCAGACGCTTGTAGGAGTTGGTCGACGGGTTGGTGAAGCCGTTCAGGGCCTTACCGTGCTTGATGATGCCGCCGATGAAGTACAGAGCTGTGTCGGACAGACCGGCATAGCCTTCGCCAGCGAAGGTGTTCTTGCCGTCTTTGGCGATCGACAGGTGCACGTGCATGCCCGAACCGTTGTCGCCGTACAGCGGCTTCGGCATGAAGGTAGCGGTTTTGCCGTAGGCGTCAGCCACGTTGTGCACGCAGTACTTCAGGGTCTGAACTTCGTCAGCCTTGTTGACCAAGGTGTTGAACTTCACGCCGATTTCGTTCTGACCGGCAGTCGCCACTTCGTGGTGGTGAACTTCGATAACCAGGCCCATTTCTTCCATGGCATTACACATGGCAGTACGGATTTCGTGGTCGTGGTCGCACGGCGGAACCGGGAAGTAGCCACCCTTGACGGCCGGACGATGGCCCTTGTTGCCGCCTTCGATGTCGGCGTCGGTGTTCCAGGAACCCTGCTCGGAGAAGATCTTGAACATGGAGCCGGAGATGTCGGACTTGAACTTCACTTCGTCGAAGATGAAGAACTCAGGCTCCGGGCCCACGAATACGGTGTCACCAATACCGGTGCTCTTGAGGTATTCCTCGGCGCGCTTGGCGATCGAGCGCGGGTCACGGTCGTAGCCCTGCATGGTGCTTGGCTCGATGATGTCGCAGACCAGAATCAGAGTCGGCTCTTCGGTGAACGGATCGATTACAGCGGTGCTGTCGTCCGGCATCAGGATCATGTCGGAGGCTTCGATGCCTTTCCAGCCGTGGATGGAGGAGCCGTCGAACATCTTGCCGATTTCGAAGAACTCGTCGTCCAGTGCGTCACGGGCGGGCATGGTCACGTGGTGCTGCTTGCCCTTGGTGTCGGTGAAGCGCAGGTCTACCCACTTAACGTCGTGGTCTTTGATCAGTTGAACAGTCTTAGACATTGTGTCCTCCAGAGGATTAAGCCCGGTCAGGAGCTCTTGTATTGATTCGGTGAAGCCCGGCGGGATAGTCCGTCAGAGCGACCTGCCCTGCAAGGGAGCAAAATGTATGCCAGTGGAAAAAAATCACAGGATCTGCGCTATTCGCCACTTTCGGGCCTGCCCGGATTATTCATGGTGAAATTTGCGCACCAAAAAAGAGCATCAAAAAACATTAAGCTCTAAATTGGTGCAATATGGCTGCTTAAGGTTTTTGGTTAAAGCTTGAGCAATTTCCGCTATAATCCGCGCCCCTCTTTTCGGCCGCTGCGCATGCGCGGTGAATTGCATGAAGCTGATCGTCAAAGTTTTCCCAGAAATCACCATCAAAAGCCGGCCGGTGCGCAAGCAGTTCATCCGCCAGCTGGCGAAGAATATGCGCACGGTGCTCAAGGATATTGATCCGGCACTGAAGGTGCTGGGTGAGTGGGATAATCTGGAGCTGCAGACCGAGGTCTGCGACCCGCGACAGCTTGCCGAAATGTACCGGCGCCTGCGTTGCATGCCGGGAATCGCGCACTTTCTGGAAGTGCACGAGTATCCGCTGATCGACCTGGACGACATCCTCGACAAGTGCCGTCAGCACTTCGGTGCCTTGCTGGAGGACAAGCTATTCAGCGTGCGCTGCAAGCGTGCCGGTAAACACGGTTTCAGTTCGATGGAGGTTGAAGCCTTTGTCGGCAAGCACCTGCGACGCGAATTCAAGGCGGCAGGGATCGAGTTGAGAAATCCGCAGGTTCTGGTGCGCATGGAAGTGCGAGACCAGCGCCTGTTCATTATCGACCGCCAGCATGATGGCATTGGCGGCTACCCGCTGGGCTCGCTGGATCAGACGCTGGTATTGATGTCCGGTGGCTTTGATTCGACGGTGGCGGCTTACCAGATCATGCGCCGCGGTCTGCTCACGCACTTCTGCTTCTTCAATCTGGGCGGGCGTGCCCATGAGCTGGGCGTGATGGAAGTGGCGCACTTCCTCTGGAAAAAGTACGGCAGCTCGCATCGCGTGTTGTTTCTCAGCGTGCCGTTCGAGGAAGTGCTCGGCGAGATTCTGCAGAAGGTCGACAACAGCCAGATGGGCGTGGTGCTCAAGCGCATGATGCTGCGCGCCGCAACCCGGCTGGCCGAAGACCTGCATATTGACGCACTGGTGACCGGCGAGGCGATCTCCCAGGTATCCAGCCAGACCCTGACCAATCTGAAGGTGATCGACGCGGCGACCGAGATGCTGGTGCTGCGTCCGCTGCTGGCCAGTCACAAGCAAGACATCATCGATACCGCTACCCAGATCGGGACTGCCGATTTCGCCAAGCACATGCCGGAGTATTGCGGGGTGATTTCGGTCAATCCGACCACCCGTGCCAAGCCGGGGCGCATCGAGCATGAAGAGTCGCACTTCGATATGGCGGTGCTGGAGCGCGCTTTGGCCAGCGTGCGCCGCATTACCGTTGACCGGGTAATCGACGAGCTGGGTGAAGACCTGCAGGTCGAAGAAGTCAGCGAGGCCTTGCCTGGTCAGGTGGTGATTGATATTCGCCATCCCGATGCGGCCGACGAGCAGCCCCTCGAGTTGCCTGGCATAGAAGTTCAGGCCATGCCTTTCTATGCCCTGAACAACCGCTTCAAGGAACTCGATAGCAACCGTCAGTACCTGCTGTACTGCGACAAAGGCGTCATGAGCCGCCTGCATGCTCATCACTTGCTCAAGGAGGGGCATGCCAATGTGCGCGTCTATCGGCAGAGCTAGGGCGGCCCGCTGGTTTGCCGAGGTGCGCCGCAGGCGCCCTCCCGACCTGCGCCGTCACACCGGCCAGCTGTTTTAACCCCGTTTTCCCCAAGGCTGCGTAGAATACCCGGCCTGGACATTCTGAATCCTAAACCGAGACTGCATCGTGATCGAAAATCTCCGTAACATCGCCATCATTGCCCACGTTGACCATGGTAAGACCACCCTGGTAGACAAACTCCTGCGTCAGTCCGGCACTCTCGAGCGCAACGAGCTCGATACCGAGCGCCTGATGGACAGCAACGACCAGGAAAAAGAGCGTGGCATTACCATTCTGGCGAAGAACACCGCCATCAACTGGAACGGCTACCACATCAACATCGTCGACACTCCCGGTCACGCCGACTTCGGCGGTGAAGTGGAGCGCGTGATGTCGATGGTTGACTCGGTGCTGCTGCTGGTCGATGCGCAGGACGGCCCGATGCCACAAACCCGCTTCGTGACCCAGAAGGCCTTCCAGGCCGGCCTGCGTCCGATCGTGGTGATCAACAAGGTTGATCGTCCGGGCGCGCGTCCGGACTGGGTTCTCGACCAGATTTTCGATCTGTTCGACAACCTCGGTGCCACCGAAGAGCAGCTGGACTTCCACGTGGTTTACGCCTCGGCCCTGAACGGCATTGCCGGTCTGGACCACACCGACATGGCGGAAGACATGACCCCGCTGTACCAGGCGATTGTTGACCACGTGCCGGCGCCAAAAGTCGATCGTGATGGTTCGTTCCAGATGCAGATCTCCGCGCTGGATTACAACAACTTCCTCGGTGTGATCGGCGTTGGCCGTATCGCCCGTGGCCGCGTCAAGCCGAACACTCAAGTAGTGGCGATCGACGTCGATGGCAAGCGCCGCAATGGTCGTATCCTCAAATTGATGGGTCACCACGGCCTGCACCGTATTGATGTCGAAGAAGCGGCAGCCGGCGACATCGTGTGCATCAGCGGTTTTGATCAGCTGTTCATCTCTGACACCCTGTGCGATCCGCTGAATGTGGAAGCCATGACGCCGCTGTCGGTCGACGAGCCAACCGTGTCCATGACCTTCCAGGTCAACGACTCGCCGTTCTGCGGCAAGGAAGGCAAGTTCGTCACCAGCCGCAACATCAAGGAGCGTCTGGACAAGGAGCTGCTGTACAACGTGGCCCTGCGTGTTGAAGAAGGCGACAGCGCGGACAAGTTCAAGGTTTCCGGACGTGGCGAACTGCACCTCTCGGTACTGATCGAAACCATGCGCCGTGAAGGCTTCGAGATGGCTGTGGGTCGTCCGGAAGTGATCATCAAAGTGGTTGATGGCGTTAAGCATGAACCCTTCGAAAACGTCACCATCGACCTGCCGGAAGTATCCCAGGGCGCCATCATGGAGCAGATGGGCTTGCGTAAAGGCGATCTGACCAACATGGCGCCGGATGGCAAGGGCCGTGTGCGTCTGGAGTACAACATTCCGGCCCGTGGCCTGATTGGTTTCCGTAACGAGTTCCTGACCATGACTTCCGGTGCCGGCATCCTGACCAGCATCTTCGACCGTTACGCTCCGATGAAGTCCGGTGACATGTCCGGTCGTCAGAACGGCGTACTGGTGTCGGTGGCTACCGGCAAGGCGCTGACCTACTCGCTGGAAACCCTGCAGGCGCGCGGCAAGCTGTTCGTCGAGCACGGCCAGGAAATTTATGAAGGTCAGATCGTCGGCCTCAACAGCCGCGACAACGACATGGGCGTAAACCCCACCAAAGGCAAGAAGCTCGACAACATGCGTGCTTCGGGTAAGGACGAAGTGATTGCGCTGGTTCCGCCAGTGCGCTTCACCCTTGAGCAGGCTCTGGAGTTCATTCAGGACGACGAGCTGTGCGAAGTCACGCCGAAGTCGATTCGCCTGCGCAAGAAGTTCCTCAGCGAAAACGAGCGTAAGCGCGCCGGCAAGAACTAAGTTCGGCTGGTTGCACAAGGCCCTCGCCAGTCTGACTGGCGGGGGCTTTTTTTGGCGCCGACACTTAATGCTTTGTTAAGACGCCGCCCTCACAATGGCTCCTGAACCCTGGGCGTTGGCGGATTTTCTGCGGCGGCCCGGTTTTTTCGGAGAGTCACGATGACGGTTGCTGTGTCCCCGGTTTTACCCCGCAAAGGAATTGACTGGCCTGCCCTGGGCTGGATGTTTCTGTTTTTCTGGTTCTTGTCCGGAGCCACGCAACTGTTGTTGTTCAGCAGCGATACCGTGGGTTGGTCGGGGCTGCGGCAGACCATTCTGCTGGCCGGTTTCTGGATGGTCCCATTGCTGTTGTTTCCCGCCAGAGCACGACAGCTGGCAGGGATCCTCGGTAGCCTGCTCTGGCTGTGTTCACTGCCGGCATTCGGTTACTACCTGATCTACGGTCAGGAGTTCTCGCAGAGCGTGATCTTCATCATGTTCGAGAGCAACAATGCCGAGGCCGCTGAATATCTCGCACAGTACTTTGCCTGGTGGATGCCGCTGGCTTTGGTTGGCTACGGACTGCTTGCCTGGCTGCTCTGGCGCAAGGTACGTCCCGTGTCTCTGGCGCGTCGCCCGGCGGTCATCGCCAGTGTGCTGATCGTTGCGGCAACGCTCGGTTACCCGGCGCGGTACATTTTCAAGAGCGAGAACCTTGCCGTCGGTGTGCGCAAGTTTGAGGATCGTCTGGCCTCGGTATCACCCTGGCAGTTGCTGGTTGGTTACCATCAATACCGCACCCAGCTTGGCAACATGCAGGCCCTGCTGTCGGCCAACGCCCAGCTACCGCCGCTCAAGCAGATGACCGACAGCAACGCCGGTCAGCCGGCAACCCTGGTGCTGGTGATCGGTGAGTCGACCAACCGCCAGCGCATGAGCCTGTACGGCTATCCGCGTACCACTACGCCGCGGCTGGATGCCCTGCGCGACGAGCTGGACGTCTTCGATAACGTGGTCACCCCGCGACCCTATACCATTGAAGCGCTGCAACAAGTGCTGACCTTTGCCGACGAGCAGAATCCGGACGCCTACCTGACGACTCCCTCGATCGTGAACCTGATGAAACAGGCCGGCTACAAGACCTACTGGATCACCAATCAGCAGACCATGACCGAGCGCAACACCATGCTCACCACCTTCTCCAGGCAGGCTGATGAGCAGGTCTACCTGAACAACAATCGCGAACAGAACGCCCGTCAGTATGATGGCGACGTGCTTGAGCCGTTCAGCAAGGCGCTGGCTGATCCGGCGCCACGCAAGTTGGTCGTGGTGCACTTGCTCGGCACGCACATGAGCTACAAGTACCGTTACCCGGCGGAGTTCGATCAGTTCAATGATCGCCAGGGCGTACCGTCCTGGGTTACCGATGATCAGCTGCCCACCTACAACAGCTATGACAATGCGGTGTTGTACAACGATTTTGTGGTGTCCAGCCTGATCGAGCGCCTGTCCGGCAATCAGGACAACGGTTTTCTGCTGTATTTGGCTGACCACGGAGAGGCGGTGTTCGATTCGCCCACCGATGCCGTATTGGGGCGCAATGAAGGCCGGCCAAGCGCGCCGATGTACACCGTACCGTTCATGCTCTGGAAATCGGCGCAATGGCGGGCGCAGCATTCTGCCGATTATCAGGCGATCCGCGGCCGCCCTTACAGCAGCTCGAACCTGATCCACACCTGGTCAGATCTGGCCGGGCTCGGCTACAGCGAGTTTGATCCGAGCAAGAGTCTGGTCAATGCCGCGTTCAAGGAGCGTCCGCTGCTGATTGGCGACCCCTATCAACCCAAGTCGCTGATCGACTTCAGCTTGATCAAACCCAAACACGCTCAGGGCTATTTGCCCGTCGCGCCTGCGAATTGAAAGCCGATCAGCCGGGGCTGGACTGCCCCGGCGCCATCTGCGGCGGTTGCCGCAACAAGTCCATGTGAAAGGTCGCACCTTCCCCGGGCGGGCTGCTGAAGCTCAATTCGCCGCCCATCAGGTGCATGAGTTGCTGGCTGAAAGCCAGCCCAAGCCCGGTACTGTTGCCTTCGCGGGTGTTGCTCATGTTGGCCTGGGTAAAAGGCTCAAAAATTCTCTGCTGGAAATCCTCGGGAATGCCCGGGCCTGAGTCACGCAGGCTAAAGCGCAGGTGTTGCCCGGTGTAGTGCATGCTCATCCAGAGCGCAGTGCCGGGCGGACTGAACTTTATCGCGTTGGACAGCAGGTTGATCACCACCTGCTGCGTGCGGGAGCTGTCGAGCCAGGCGTGCAGGTCGTTGCAGAAACCGTCGCGGTGCAACGTCAGCTGGCGCTCTTGCAGCAAGGCTGAAACGCTTTCAATGGCTTGTTCGATGTCCGGGCAGAGGGCGGTCATGCGTGCAGATACAGGCATGCGTCCGGCCTGTAGCTTGAAGTAGTCGAGAATTTCATTGACCAGTGCCGCCAGTCGCTCTCCACCCCGATGCGCCATATCCAGCAATTGCTGGGCGCTTTCCGGCATGTCCTTGCCATGCAGGCCGCGTAACAGGCTCAGCGAGCCGAGCAGCGAGGTCAGTGGTGTGCGCAATTCATGACTGACCATGGCCGTGACGTTTTCCTTGGCCAGGTCCGTCTGCTTCTGCTCATTGATGTCCTGCATCGCGCAAACCAGATAGGGTGCCTGGCTTTGCTGGGTTGAGAAGAACAAGCGAAACCAGCGGTCTTGCCCGGGGCCGCTGACTAGTTGGAAATCAAATGCCGGGAAGTCGTTGTCTGCGCTGCAAACCTGAATCAGATTCTGACGACTCTCGGCCGAGAGCGCGGTTAGCGCATTGAACGGTTGTTCTCCGGGTTTACAGCCCAGCAACGGGCTGGTTTCATCGTTGACCAGCAGGGTCTGTTGGTCCCGGTTGAGGGTGAAGCAGTGCATCTTCCCGGCATCCAGTGCCAGGTGCAGTTGCGAGTTGAGTTTGGCCAGCTGGCGACCGTTCAGGCGCGACAGATGCCACATGAATCCAATCGCCACCACCGAGCCCAGTCCCAGCCCCAGGCTGCTGGGCGGCGTGCTGCTGGGTAGCAGTTGCAGTTTTTCCAGAACTCCGACCCCGAGGATTGTCAGTGTGCACAGGCATGGATTGAGCCAGCTCAGCAGCCGGTCCTGGGCGTAGCTGCCAATGGCTGCCAGGTAGATCAACAGCGGG
>DATMWH010000217.1:0-4110 GCA_035562615.1 Pseudomonas sp.
GCAGAAGTTCGTCAAGGATCTCTCCGGCGGTGAGCGTGGCCGCCTGCATCTGGCGCTGACCCTCAAGCAGGGCGCCAATGTGCTGCTGCTCGATGAACCGTCCAACGACCTCGACGTGGAAACCCTGCGCTCGCTGGAAGAAGCCCTGCTGGACTTCCCCGGCGCGGCGATCGTGATCTCCCACGACCGCTGGTTCCTTGACCGGGTGGCAACGCACATCCTCGCCTATGAGGATGACTCGCAGGCGGTGTTCTTCGAAGGCAACTACACCGAGTACGAAGCCGATCGCAAGAAGCGCCTCGGCGACGCGGCCTCCCAGCCACACCGGGTGCGCCACAAGAAGCTGGCCTGAGGATGAGGTGAGTTAGAGGCGCGTGTTGCTTGCCAGCTGATCCACTGCGCCCGTTCAAGACCCGTACAACCGAAGCCGGTTGCCTTGCCTGTCATGGCCGCCGGCTTTATCCGTCATGTCTGGCGCAGGGTGTTGTTCTCGCCCAGCAATCCCAGCATCGCCGGGGCGCCTTGGCCGAACCAGCATCACACCCGATGTGAGCGCAGCATGGCCATCAATGGGCAGGCCGGACGTCCGTTAGGGTAATGCGGGTCAATCACGCCAATCAAACCCTCCCACTGCACCAGCTGATCCATCTCGATCAGGGGCAGCTCTTTTCCGTTTTGCTTGTGCTTGCCAGCTACCCGGCGTCAGCAAATCCTTAGTCATGTGTTTATCCAGATGGACGGGAGTGGCGACCTGTATTCATGGTGCATTTTCCGTATCAAGAATTTTTAATGCCCCATAAAGAGGCAAAAAATGCCATTTATTCTCTTTATTCGGCAATAAGCACTAAATAGATGCATTGTTTTGATTATTTGCACTTTTTAGGTGCCTTTCCGGCTGGTACAGTGCTGCGCCATTTCAACTATGTAAACCTTGTTTGCGCCCCGCAGAGGTCATGCCCGTGTCCCAGTCCGTCGATCAGTTCCTTGCCCGTCTCAAGCTGCGTGACCCCGATCAGCCGGAGTTCCATCAGGCCGTTGAGGAAGTGCTGCGCTCGCTCTGGCCGTTTCTTGAGGAGCATCCGCACTACATGCAGGCCGGCATCGTCGAGCGCATGGTCGAACCCGAGCGCGCCATTCTGTTTCGCGTACCGTGGGTCGACGATAGCGGCAAGCTGCAGGTCAATCGCGGCTACCGGGTGCAGATGAGCAGCGCGATTGGGCCCTACAAGGGCGGCTTGCGCTTTCACCCCTCGGTGAATCTTGGCGTACTGAAGTTTCTGGCCTTCGAGCAGGTGTTCAAGAATTCCCTGACCTCGCTGCCAATGGGTGGTGGCAAGGGCGGTTCGGACTTCGATCCCAAGGGTCGCAGTGACGGCGAGGTGATGCGTTTCTGCCAGTCATTCATGAGTGAGTTGTATCGCCACATCGGTGCCGATCTTGACGTGCCTGCCGGTGACATCGGTGTCGGTGGTCGTGAGATCGGCTTCATGTTCGGCCAGTACAAGCGCTTGTCCAACCAGTTTACTTCGGTGCTGACCGGCAAGGGCCTCACTTATGGCGGCAGCCTGATTCGTCCGGAAGCTACCGGCTATGGCTGTGTGTACTTTGCCCAGGAAATGCTCAAGCGTCTGGAGCAGGGCTTCGAAGGAAAGCGTGTAACCGTCTCAGGTTCGGGCAATGTGGCCCAGTATGCGGCACAGAAGGTCATGGAGCTGGGTGGCAAGGTCGTATCCTTGTCGGACTCTGATGGCACGCTGTATGTCGAATCCGGATTGACCCAGGAGCAATGGGTCTACCTGATGGATCTGAAGAATGTGCGGCGCGGACGTTTGACTGAAATGGCCGCGCATTTCCGCCTGCAGTTTTTACCCGGTCAGCGCCCCTGGCACCTGCCCTGTGATATCGCCCTGCCGTGCGCCACACAGAATGAGCTGGATGCCCGCGATGCTCGCGCACTGCTGGAGCATGGCTGTATCTGTGTTGCCGAAGGCGCCAACATGCCTTCGACCCTGGAAGCTGTTGACCTCTTCGTTGAAGCAGGCATTTGTTACGCCCCGGGAAAGGCGTCGAACGCTGGCGGTGTGGCTACCAGCGGATTGGAAATGAGCCAGAATGCCATGCGTCTGCACTGGACAGCCGGTGAAGTCGACGAGCGTCTGCATGGCATCATGCAGAATATTCATCATGCCTGCGTGCACTATGGCGAGGAAAACGGCCGGATCAACTACGTCAAGGGCGCCAATATCGCCGGCTTCGTCAAGGTTGCCGATGCCATGCTGGCTCAGGGCGTGGTCTGATTCGGACGCCCCTTGCGTCAGTTGATTGCAACGAATACAGAGAGGCGCAACTGCATGCAAGGGGTTGATCTGGCAACCTAAGCTGCGAACCGATGCTGCAGTCCATTCGGCTGATTCAGCCGTGTGCTGATCACTGACTTTTCGACCAGTCAGGAGTCTTCCGACTGTCCTGAGTAAAGACTCTTGAACCGTTCGGCGCGGACCTTTAGGTCTGCAGGTGTGGCAGAGGGGCTCTGGTAGTGGCGGTAGCTTATTGCCGTCCGTGCGCTTTGGCGGCAGGCTTCAGTGAATTCATCGCGCCTGCAGCAGAGCGGCAATTTCTGTGCTGCTTAGCACCTTGCCAACAGACACTATCTTGCCGTCGACCATCAGCGCGGGCGTAGACATCACGCCATGGGCGGCAATCTGTGCAAAGTCCGTGACCTTTAGCACTTCGGCCTGCAGCCCCAAGCTGTTGAGGGCAGTCAGAGTGTTGTTGGTCAGGGTGATGCATTTCTGGCAACCCGCCCCGAGTATTTTGATGATCATGTCGTACTCCGAAGATCAGATAAACAGATAGGCAAAGGCATTGAATAGATAGCCGATCAGCATGATGCCGGCGATCACAATGCCAAAAAACAAAGCCAGCAGCGGTGCCTTGACCACTTTTTTCAGCATGATCAGCGACGGCAAAGACAATGCGGTGACGGCCATCATAAAGGCCAGTGCCGTGCCCAGACCGACCCCTTTGGCGACCAGTGCTTCGGCAATCGGCAGGGTGCCAAAAATGTCGGCATACATCGGCACGCCTACCAGTGTCGCCACGGGCACTGACCACCAGTTGTCCTGCCCCAACAGTCCGTCGATCCATTCAACCGGAATCCAGTTGTGGATGGCCGCGCCAATGCCCACGCCAATCAGTACATACAGCCACACCCGGCGGAAAATATCGCAGACCTGCGCCCAGGCAAATTGGGCCCGATCGCGTCGCGTCAGTTGCTCTTGAGGGATGTCGAGTACCGGGCTGTGCAGGACGAATTCCTCGACATAACGCTCCATCTTGGCCCGACCGATCAGTGTGCCGCCCAGTACCGCCAGCAGCAGACCGACCAGCACATAGGTCAGAGCAATCGACCAGTTGAAGATGCTTGCCAGCAAGATCACCGAAGCCAGGTCCACCAGTGGCGAGGAGATCAGAAAGGCAAAGGTCACTCCCAACGGCAGACCGGCACTGGTGAAACCGATAAACAACGGGATCGACGAGCAGGAACAAAAGGGCGTGATAGTGCCCAGCAGCGCACCCGCCAGCCGGGCTTTCAGCCCGCGCATGCCACCCAGAATGCGTCGGGTGCGTTCAGGTGGGAAATAGCTCTGCACCCAGGAAATGCTGAAGATCAGCACCGAGAGCAGGATGAATATCTTGATCACGTCGTAGATGAAGAAGTGCAGGCTGGCGCCCACGCGACCGCTCATGTCCAGGCCGAAACCATCTTCCAGCAGCGCGTGTACCAGCCAGGCCAGCCAGTCCATGCGCAGCAGTTGGTCGTTCAGCCATTTGAACAGTTCCATGGAATTCCTCAGGCGTGGGGTTGCGTGCGCTCGTACCAGCCCTTGCTGTTATTGACCATGCGCACCAGCCAGAGCATCACCGGCACCTCGATCAGCACGCCCATCGCTTGTGCCGCTTCGCGGGCAAACAGTCCGAGCCGGGTCTCGCCAATGATGCAGAGCAATACCCAAGGCGTCAGATAGCGCTCGAAAATACCCATTGGATTGGCCTGGCTGTGCATGCGTGCTTACCGTTCATCACGCTTAAATATATGGATGAAAGAAT
>DATMWH010000218.1:0-1639 GCA_035562615.1 Pseudomonas sp.
TGAACTGCACCCGCTTCACGGCTTCACTGACGTTGCCCGGCAGCGTCAGCTTGTTGTCCTTGCGGATGGGTATCCAGATCACCGGCCGGATCACCGCCGGCTCGGCGCCGCCATGCTGCTGGGCGTGGGCCTGGCGGCGCAGATGGAAGCTCTGCCACTCCTTGCCGCAGTATTCGCTCTTGAAGTAGGCCGGCGAATACAGCGGAACCAGCACCTTGCTTTGCTGCAGTGCGTTGAGCAGAGCGGCGTCCCAGTTGTCGCCGGTCTCAATGTTTTCCTGGTCGAAGAAGGCAATGTTGTCGTACTTGTCCAGGCCGCGCAGCTTGCGCACTTCCTCTGACAGGTCGGTGAAGAATTCCCGCATCTGCGCCCCGAAATCGGCGCGGCGATAGCTGAAAAAGAAGTCGTAGGGCATTTGTCCTCACCATCTGGTCATAGTGAAAGCCACTCGTCATTTACACAGTCTAGCTTGTGCTGGCTCCGGTTGCCAAAGGCTTGGCCCCGGCCTCGGCCATTGTGCCCACGATTAGCCTCTGCAGTCCGCATGACTCTGATCATGAATCCGCAGTAACCAGCAGACTCGGGAAACCGGCATTCAGTTCCAACTCAGCCCGGGTTGTTGTGTTCTGCCTCCGGATTTTCCGGTTGCCGTGGCGACGAGTAATCGACCCAAGGGCTTGGCACTTGGCTTCTTCCGAAGAAACCAGGCATGAAGAACCTCGAACAATTGCTCCTACTGCGTTATTCCGGGGGTTTAGGCAAAGGGCATTCCAGCCTCATCTGCTAGGATGGCGACAACGTTATGCAGGCAGTCCGATTCACAGTGCGGGGGAGTTTCCATGCGCGTTACAAGTACAGCCCGTCAACTCAGACACTTCAATCTCATTCGCTGGTTTTCCTTGACCGCCCTGGCTTCAATTGCCGTGGTGAGTGCCTTGGCGGCCTGGGTGTTCTCGGGTTTTCTGACTGAGCGCATGATTCGTCAGGAGGCCGAAATAACGGCTGGCTTCGTTCGCAGTATCGTGGCCACGGAGGACGCGTACGCCTATTTCGACGGGTCGCGCAATACCACAGCTCAGCAGCTTCAAGGCTTTCTTGATCACATGATCCGGATACCGGGCGTGCTGCGCACCAACGTCTATTCAGCCGATCGCCTGATGGTTTGGTCGAGCGACCATTCATTGATTGGCCAACGCTTTGAACGCAATGATGAGCTTGAAGAAGCGCTGCGGGCCGATCTCGTCGTCCACAGCGGAATCATCGATCCCGCCCATCTGCCAAAATCAGAACATCAGCACCTGGCTGCCAGCAAGAGCCGTTTTATCGAAAGCTACGTTCCCATTTTTGATGCGCCTGGGCGCCGGGTGGTGGGCGTCGTCGAGCTCTACAAGGTGCCTGCCGAGCTATTCAAGGCCATTGAGGCGGGTGTGATGCTGATATGGCTAGCGTCAGGGATAGCGGGACTGTTTCTCTATGCCACGCTGTTCTGGATCGTCCGCCGCGCGCATGGGATCATCGAAGCTCAGGGAGACCAACTGGTCGAGAGCGAATCCCTGGCGGTAGTCGGCGAAATGGGTTCTGCGGTCGCACACGGCTTGCGCAATCCTCTGGCCTCGATTCGCTCTTCGGCCGAGTTGTC
>DATMWH010000219.1:0-9637 GCA_035562615.1 Pseudomonas sp.
CACACTGCCACCTGAGCTTGTTCAACATCAGCGCCGCAGTGCGTTTCGCGCAACCATCAAGCCATCCCAGGCAATCAAGGCTGAACTGGCTGACAGCAAGTACAAATTGCTGCTACTAGGCCAGCTGCTCGACATATCAGGTACGGGGTGCAAACTGAGCGTTCCCGGGGATATCAGCCAGAAGGTGCAGACAGGCCAGGTATATGAGCGCCTGAGCGCTCAGTTACCCATCGGAAAACTAAACGTTCAAGTTGAGTTGCGTCATACCCATTACAATGACAAGCGTGACAAGACCGAGCTTGGAATGCGCTTTTTCAAGGCGTCAGGCAATGAGCAACGTCTGATCGAGAGATTTGTATTTCAATTACAGCGCGAGGCAAGGGATCTGGAATAAAGCGCCTGTCGATGCATTAATTGTTCATACCGACTCATCAACCAATTCGGCATCATGTGCAATTAATGCGATCAGCGCATTTTGCTGGCGACGCGAAAGCTGTCGAAAACGCTGTAACAGCTCACGCTCATGCGACGACAACTCTGGGCTTTCAAGCGAAAGCAAAGAATCGGCTTGCAGTTGCCCCTCCTGCAAAAGGCTTCTCTCAAGACGCGCAATGATCTCGGAATTCATGCTGCGATGATGATTTCGGGCAACGCCCGCGATCCTTTCGCGCATTCCCTCAGGAAGGCGCACGACAAATTTTTTAGCCGTACGGCTGGAGTAGGATGCTTGCTTCATAGTGCGATACGTTAACCCGATTGCCCCTTAAAATCCATGCTAGCAATACGCCACAAGCTCGCATTTCATGTGACGTGGTTGTTGATCAGGGCAATCCCTATCGGCAAATCGTTCAATCACGACATCACTCATGCATGACAAAAGCGGATTTGCCCGATAACATTCCGCGCGCCAATACACAGCAATAAAGTCCCAGTAGCTCAATCGGATAGAGCATCCCCCTCCTAAGGGGAAGGCTGGAGGTTCAATTCCTCTCTGGGACGCCAAAACAGCTTGTCACCACTAAATCAGAAAGATCGTGGCTAGCCCCAGGAAAATGAAAAACCCACCGCTGTCGGTCATTGCGGTGATCATGACGCTAGCCCCCATCGCCGGGTCCCGCCCCATTTTCATCAGCGTCATGGGAATCAGCACACCCATCAGCGCGGCCAGCAGCAGATTCAGAGTCATCGCCGAGGTCATGACCAGACCAAGCGCAAAACTGTCATACAGCCAGAATGCAACGCCTCCAATCACCCCGCCCCAGACCAGGCCATTGATCAGCGCAACGCTCAACTCTTTGCGCACCAGCCTTGAAGTATTGCCCGTACCGACCTGATCAAGCGCCATGGCGCGAACAATCATGGTAATGGTCTGGTTGCCGGAGTTGCCGCCTATACCAGCCACGATCGGCATCAAGGCCGCTAATGCAACCAGTTTTTCGATCGAGCCATCGAACAAACCGATGACCCGTGACGCAACAAAAGCGGTGATCAGGTTGATTGCCAGCCAGGACCAACGGTTACGCACGGACTTCCAGACCGAAGCAAAGATATCTTCTTCTTCGCGCAAGCCGGCCATATTGAGTACTTCGTTCTCACTTTCTTCCCGAATGAGATCGACCATCTCATCGATGGTCAGGCGCCCGATTAACTTGCCGTTACCATCCACTACCGGCGCGGAGACCAGGTCATAGCGCTCAAATGCCTGGGCCGCATCATTTGCCTCGTCATCCGGATGAAAAATCACCGGATCGTTGGCCATGACCTCTGCGACCTGCTTATCCGGATCATTGACCAGCAACCGCTTGATCGGCAGGACCCCTTTGAGCACGCCGTCATAATCGACAACAAACAACTTGTCAGTATGCCCCGGCAACTCCTTGAGGCGACGCAAGTAACGCAAAACGACTTCCAGGCTGACGTCCTCGCGGATAGTCACCATTTCGAAGTCCATCAGCGCGCCCACCTGATCCTCATGGTAGGACAATGCCGAACGGACCCGCTCTCGGTCATGCGAATCCAGGCTTTCCATCAACTCATGAACGACGTCGCGCGGCAATTCGAGAGCAAGGTCAGCCAACTCATCCGCATCCATGTCCTTGGCTGCGGCGAGAATCTCATCGTCGTCCATATCCGCTAGCAACGACTCGCGGACAGCGTCCGAGACCTCAAGCAGAATGTCGCCATCGCGCTCGGCCTTGACCAGCTGCCAGACCGTCAGACGATCATTGAGCGGTAAAGCCTCGAGGATGTGAGCGATATCTGCCGGATGAAGATCGTCAAGCTTGCGCTGGAGTTCGGAAATATTCTGACGGTGGACCAGATTCTCCACCAGATCCTGATGGCGACCTTCCTGACGATGAGTCAGGTCTTCCACCACGCGATGCCGCCCCAGCAGGGCAACCACCTGTGCAAGACGGTCCTGCAGGCTTTCTTGAGGTTTTTTTGTTTCTTGATCAGTCATGGCGTGCTCCACCCCAGTTGCGGCGCACGCAGCGGGGATCAATCAGTCAGTACGCGATTTAAAAAGGTAGGTAAGTAACTACTGGGTATGTCCATGGGCTGGGTCCATGAGCCCCGATGGGGCGGATTCGGGAATCATAGCATCGCAGAAATAATTAGTGCTTTAAAAATTGCTACAGAACAATCAGTTGCGAAGCAATGCTGAACCAGCCTCTAAAGGATCACCAGCAGCTGCCACCCTTCACCTTGCGTGATCAATTGCGCCAACTAAGCTTGCTATCCACGTCAGGGAGGACGTCAACATGCAAGCGATACTCATCACCATCAGTTTGACTTTACTTTTTCAACTCAGCCCGGCATTCGCAGCCAACGTCTTTCGCTGTGAAGATCACAACGGGCACATCACCTTCACGCTGCAAGGCTGTCCAAGCGATCAATCCACAGCGGTGCAGGATGCCCACAATCCGACGCCCAGCAATGGCAGGCCTGTCGCCATGGCAAAGACCATCAAGCAGACAACCGTGCCCGAGCAACCCGATAGCTTGACAGTAGTGGCCGAGAAGCAAGATGGCTGCGGCAATCGGGTTGTTGGCACTGAGCGCCGTACAGCCATCATCCGCAAGCAGGTTATGGCCGGCATGACCCGGGATGACATCGAGAGCTCGCTTGGAAAACCGGACGAACAAACCTCGCGCAATGGCGAAACCCAGTACCGCTACAAAGACAATAACGGGAAAAGCCGGCAGATCAGCTTTGATCAGAGTGGTTGCGTCAAAGCCAAGCGCTGATGCCTGGCTGAAACTAAAAAGGGGCGCCTTATGCAGGCGCCCCTTTCACTAGATGGTGCACTCAGGAGGATTCGAACCTCCGACCGCCCGGTTCGTAGCCGGGTACTCTATCCAGCTGAGCTATGAGTGCAATTGGTGGTTTTAAACCAGGTCACCACTGGTTTTTTCAAACGATCCGAACAATTCGGAGCATTCAAATATGGTGCACTCAGGAGGATTCGAACCTCCGACCGCCCGGTTCGTAGCCGGGTACTCTATCCAGCTGAGCTATGAGTGCAGCAACTCGTCTTACGCCTGCGCTCTGATCACTTGCCGCACCCGGAGGTTGAAGCAAGATCAGCATCTGTACCCGTCAAAGGTACAAATGGCGGAGAGGGGGGGATTCGAACCCCCGACACCCTTTTGAGGTGTACTCCCTTAGCAGGGGAGCGCCTTCGGCCACTCGGCCACCTCTCCGCAACACGGGGCGCATAATACCCATGTTCGCCCTGCTTGGAAAGCCAAAATCAGATATAAATTAGTGGCTTGGTTCCGGATCTTTCTCTTTCTGGATGCGCTGGTAGATCTCCTCGCGATGAACTGCAACATCTTTGGGAGCATTCACACCGATACGCACCTGATTACCCTTAACCCCAAGCACTGTGATGGTGACATCATCACCCACCATCAGGGTCTCGCCGACCCTGCGAGTCAGAATTAGCATTCCTTAATCCCTCTGTTTTTCAGTTCAAGGTTGCAACAGCCGCGATTAAGCGGGCGGATGCCCCACTTGTCCAGCAAAGAACCCTTACCTCAAGTTTCAACAGTGTAGGTAAAGCTAGAGGCTCGCAACAGCAGACTCGCAAGAAACATCCGCTTGCGAGCCTGCTTATGGATTACTCGCCCTGACGAGTGGGCGCATCCAGTTCAAACGCCGTGTGCAACGCACGCACAGCAAGCTCAAGGTATTTCTCCTCGATAACCACAGAGACCTTTATTTCAGAAGTCGAGATCATCTGGATATTGATATTCTCCTTGGCCAAGGCTTCAAACATGCGACTGGCAACGCCCGCATGGGAGCGCATGCCAACACCAACGATGGACACCTTGGCGATCTTCACATCGCCACCCGCTTCACGCGCGCCGATACTGGCCGCTGTGGCACCCAGGATTTCCAGCGCTGCTGCGTAATCATTGCGATGGACGGTGAAGGTGAAATCGGTAGTGTTATCGTGAGAAACGTTTTGCACGATCATATCGACTTCGATATTGGCAGCACTCACCGGACCGAGGATCTTGAACGCCACGCCAGGAGTATCCGGCACACCACGAATGGTCAGCTTGGCTTCGTCACGATTGAAAGCGATGCCGGAAATGATTGGCTGTTCCATGGATTCCTCTTCATCAAGGGTAATGAGGGTGCCCGGCCCCTCCTGAAAGCTGTGCAAAACGCGCAGCGGGACATTGTATTTGCCGGCGAACTCAACCGAGCGGATCTGCAGTACCTTGGAACCCAGGCTGGCCATTTCCAGCATTTCTTCAAAGGTGATCTTTTCCAGCCGGCGAGCCTGCGGAACCACTCGCGGATCGGTCGTATACACACCATCAACATCGGTATAAATCTGGCACTCATCGGCCTTCAGTGCCGCTGCCAGAGCCACGCCAGTAGTGTCAGAGCCTCCACGACCAAGCGTGGTGATATTGCCCTGCTCATCGACGCCCTGAAATCCGGCGACCACCACGACACGCCCAGCCTTGAGATCTGCACGCAGCTTCTGATCATCAATATGCAGAATGCGCGCCTTGGTATGGGCGCTGTCGGTCAGAATGCGTACCTGATTACCGGTATAGGAAACCGCCGGCACTCCCAGCTTGATGAGTGCCATAGCCAGCAAGGCGATGGTGACCTGCTCTCCTGTGGAGACCATCACATCCAGCTCACGCCCGACCGGCTGACCGTCACTGACCTGCCTGGCCAGTTCGATCAGACGATTGGTTTCACCGCTCATGGCAGAAACAACGACCACGATATCATCGCCGTTCTCGCGGAATTTCTTTACCTTCGCAGCCACCTGCTGGATGCGCTCGACGGTGCCGACCGACGTGCCGCCAAATTTCTGTACGATCAAAGCCATATCAAAAGCCGCCTGATTCCTCGAAGGGCGCCCATTAAACCCACATCGGGTCACACTGCCAAGGCCCGCCGGACGCGCTACCGGCCTTGGCTTTAAAACCTAAATGCCGTTTTCGACAAAACCGGCCGCCAGCGACAACGCCTCATCCAGCTTGCCGATATCCGCGCCGCCACCCTGCGCCATATCCGGACGACCGCCGCCCTTGCCCCCCACCAGCGCAGCCGCCTGACGCATCAGGTCACCAGCCTTGAGCCTGGCGGTAAGCGACTGCGTTACACCCGCCACCAGCACAACCTTGTCATCCTGAACGCCGCCCAGCAGGATGACCGCATCGCCCAGCTTGTTCTTCAGCTGATCGACCATTGCCAGCAATGCCTTGCCGTCCAGTCCGTCGACCCGGGTAGCCAACACCTTGACACCCTTGATATCGAGCGCGGAACCCGCCAGATCATTACCGGCAGCACTGGCCGCCTTGGCCTTGGCCTGCTCCAGCTCTTTTTCAAGCTGGCGATTGCGTTCAAGAACAGCAGACAGCTTATCCAGAACATTGTCGCGACTTCCCTTGACCAGCGCAGCAGCCTCCCTGAGTTGCTCATCAGCTGCATTCAACCAGTCCAGAGCAGCCGCACCACTGACGCCCTCGACGCGACGAACACCGGCTGCAACCCCGCTCTCACTGACGATCTTGAACACGCCAATGTCGCCGGTACGCGATGCGTGCGTGCCGCCACACAACTCCACAGAGAATCCGTCACCCATGCTCAGCACGCGCACTTCATCGCCGTACTTTTCACCGAAAAGCGCCATTGCGCCCTTGCGTTTGGCCGTTTCGATATCTGTCTCTTCGGTCACCACCGGTGTGTTGCCGCGAATTTGCGCATTGACCAGCGACTCAATCTGTTTCAACTGCTCTGGCTTGATGGCCTCGAAGTGGCAGAAGTCAAAACGCAAACGCTGACTGTCAACCAGAGAACCCTTCTGCTGCACATGCTCGCCCAACACTTTACGCAGCGCTGCATGCAGCAAGTGGGTAGCCGAATGATTCAAGGCGGTAGCCTGACGCACCGAAGCATCCACCTGTGCCAGCAAGCTATCGCCCAGGCTCAGAGCACCTGCCGAAACAACACCGTGATGCAGGAAAGCACCACCTGCCTTGGTTGTATCGCGCACATCAAAGCGTGCCGCAGCGCCCTGCAAATAACCGCAATCACCGACTTGACCACCGGACTCGGCGTAGAACGGCGTGCGATCCAGAACGATCACACCCTCTTCACCGGCTTCCAGACGCTCAACTGCAGTACCGGCCTTGAACAGGGCAACCACTTTGCCCTCTTCCGAGGTGCCCGAATAACCGCAGAAAACCGAATCCACGTCCACTTTAACCAGACTGTTGTAATCCAGACCAAAGGCACTGGCCGAACGTGCACGCACACGCTGGGCCTCCATTTCGCGCTCAAAGCCCTCCTCGTCCAGCGTCAGCTCACGCTCACGCGCAATATCACCCGTCAGGTCAACCGGAAAACCAAAGGTGTCATACAACTTGAACACCACCTCACCCGGAATAACGCTGCCCTCGAGCCCGGCCAGATCCTGCTCGAGAATGCGCAAGCCCTGCTCCAGGGTCTTGGCAAACTGCTCCTCTTCGGTCTTCAACACGCGCTCGATGTGCGCCTGCTGTTGCCGCAACTCGGGGAAGGCATCCCCCATCTCGGCAACCAGTGCAGCCACGATCTGGTAGAAGAAACTGCCCTTGGCGCCCAGCTTGTTGCCATGGCGACAGGCGCGACGAATGATGCGCCGCAAGACATAACCACGCCCCTCGTTGGACGGTGTCACACCGTCAGCAATCAGGAAGCCACAGGAGCGGATGTGATCCGCTACAACCTTTAGCGAGGCCTGCGCTTGGTTGGCGCAACCGATAGCTGCAGCCGCAGCATTCAGCAGGCTCTGGAACAGATCGATCTCATAGTTCGAATTGACATGCTGCATCACTGCACTGATGCGCTCGAGCCCCATGCCGGTGTCCACGCTTGGCGCCGGCAACGGGTGCAGCACACCGTCAGCCGTGCGATTGAACTGCATGAAAACGTTATTCCAGATTTCGATGTAGCGATCACCATCTTCCTCTGCCGACCCGGGAGGGCCGCCCCAGATATGTTCACCGTGATCGAAGAAAATTTCAGTGCACGGACCACACGGGCCGGTATCACCCATCGCCCAGAAGTTGTCGGAGGCATAGGGAGCACCCTTGTTGTCGCCGATCCGGATCATCCGCTCAGCCGGGATACCCACTTCCTTGTTCCAGATGTCATAGGCTTCATCATCGGTGGCGTAAACCGTTACCCAGAGCTTTTCCTGGGGCAAATTGAGCCACTTCTCCGAAGTCAGAAACTCCCACGCATAATGGATAGCTTCACGCTTGAAATAATCGCCAAAACTGAAATTGCCGAGCATCTCGAAAAACGTGTGATGGCGGGCGGTGTAACCGACGTTCTCCAGATCGTTATGCTTACCACCGGCGCGCACGCACTTCTGACTGGTGGTAGCGCGGGTGTAGGCACGCTTTTCCAGACCAAGGAAGCAGTCTTTGAACTGGTTCATTCCGGCATTGGTGAACAACAGCGTTGGGTCATTCGCCGGAATAAGCGAACTGGACGCTACGCGGGCATGGCCCTTCTGTTCAAAAAAATGCAGGAATGCTTCACGGATTTCAGCGCTTTTCATGGGAAATTCTCGGGGCTCGAACGATCACGGATTGCCAGCAAAGGGCCGCATTATATAGGCCTCAGGCAAACCGTGTAGTGCTTTCTATGAACCGCCTGACCTGCGCAACTGCTTTGGCTCAGACAGCACGCACAAACCACCCGCCGTCAGCAAGGAATTCCATTCAGGTCAAGAGGTTGAAGGAAAAGCTGAACCAGTCGGTCAGTCCGGGACCGGCCAGCAACAAAATCAACCGAATCACTCGCCGGCATGAATTGCCATGGCTATAATGCCGCGCCGCCTTGCGCGTTCCTCTCTGACGCCAAATGCCTCCATTCCAATTATCGAGTTCTAGCATCATGAGTCTGTTTTCTGCTGTCGAAATGGCCCCGCGCGACCCCATCCTTGGCCTGAACGAAGCGTTCAATACAGATCCGCGCGCGCACAAGGTCAACCTCGGCGTCGGTGTTTATTACAACGAGCACGGCAAGATTCCACTGCTACGCGCCGTTGCTGCCGCTGAAAAAGCCCGCGCAGAAGCCCAGACCCCGCGCAGCTACCTGCCGATCGAAGGGATCGCCAGTTACGATCAATCAGTACAAAAACTGCTCTTCGGAGCCGACTCAGCGCTACTGACCGAAGGTCGGGTAGTAACCACCCAATCACTGGGCGGCACCGGCGCCCTGAAAACCGGCGCCGACTTCCTCAAGCGTCTGCTACCCAATGCCGTAGTGGCCATCAGCGACCCCAGCTGGGAAAACCACCGCGCATTATTCGAAGCAGCCGGCTTTACGGTGCAAAACTATCGCTATTACGACCCGCAAAGCCATGGCGTAAACCGTGCAGGGCTGCTGGAAGACCTGAAAAGCCTGCCGCCGCAATCAATCATTGTGCTGCACGCCTGCTGCCATAACCCAACCGGTGTAGACCTCACCCTTGAGGACTGGAAGAGCCTGCTTGAAGTGATTCGCGAACGCGGCCACGTGCCATTTCTGGATATCGCCTATCAGGGCTTTGGTGATGGCATCGAAGAGGACTCAGCGGCGGTTCGCCTGTTTGCCGAATCCGGCCTGAGCTTCTTTGTCTCCAGCTCATTCTCGAAATCCTTCGGACTTTATGGCGAGCGCGTTGGAGCATTGTCCATCGTTACCGAGTCCCGTGAGGTGGCTGCCCGCGTACTGTCTCAAGTAAAACGGGTGATCCGCACCAACTATTCAAATCCTCCGACCCACGGCGCCAGTATTGTTGGCGCAGTGTTGGCCAGTCCGGAACTGAGAACCCTGTGGGAGCAGGAACTGGGACAGATGCGTGAACGTATCCGCAGCATGCGCCACGCCTTTGTGTCCAAGCTGGCAGAAAAAGGCGCCGCACGGGATTTCAGCTTTGTAGCCAGGCAATGCGGAATGTTCTCCTACTCGGGCCTTACTGCCGAACAGGTTGAACACCTGAAAGATGATTTTGGCATCTATGCCGTCAGCACCGGCAGAATCTGTGTCGCTGCGCTGAACGACAACAATCTGGATGCAGTGACACAAGCGATCGTAGAGGTGTTGTGAAGCCTTTGAGCGACCC
>DATMWH010000220.1:0-2573 GCA_035562615.1 Pseudomonas sp.
CATGCGCCATCTGCTGCTCTGCCTGCTGCTGATTCCCCTGCTCGCCCACGCCCGGCTGCCGGAAACCGACTGGCTGGAGCTGATGCCGCTGCAAGACCAGAAAGCCCTGGAAGCCATGCCGGAAATCAGCCATGACAGCCCTGAAGGCGATGGCAGCTTCAACAGCCAGGGCGGGCTCAAACAGCAGGACAAAAACCTGCCGGCGGTGATGTATTCGAGCAAGACCGTTGGCGCGCTGAATGGCCAGAGTATCCGCATCGGTGGCTACCCGGTGCCGCTGGAAAGCGACAGCCGGGGGCGCAGCACACTGTTCTTCCTCGTCCCCTACCCAGGCGCCTGCATCCATGTGCCGCCCCCACCGCCGAACCAGATCATGCTGGTGCGCTACCCCGAGGGCATTGCGCTGGAGGATATCTATGCGCCGCTGTGGGTTGAGGGTGTGCTGAAGATCGAAGCGGTCAGCAATGATCTGGCCGATGCGGCCTATGCGCTGGATGCCAGCCGTGTGCGGCTGGTGGAAGAGGAAGATCTTTGACGGATTGGTAATCCGTGGCTGTTTTGGGCTGGCCTTGACTGCGTATCAGACCGCAGCGCTTTCCTCGCCTCTGGACTGCAGATTGCGCCTTGCACGGCGCCTCACTTTCTCTTTGCACGCGCAAAGAGAAAGTGAGCAAAGAGAAAGCGCGCCCGACATCCGGCCCCAAGCGCTGCGCACTTGGGGTTCGTTCCCTCCATCGGCGCTCCAGGGGCCCGCTGCGATGGGCCGTCCATGGCCCAGCGCAGCTCTCGCGGCATCCCTGCCGCTCAACCCCCTCCACACCGATTCCACTCACCCTTCTGACGGGACTGTCAGTCCGTGCACACTGTCAGTTTTTACGACCTACTGTCGAACGGCATGGCTTCGGTAGTCGGACCATCCCCGTCAGGAGGCAGAGCGCAGGTGTTGCGCAGCAGGTTTCGAGGCAGGACGCCGAGAAAGCTCCGATGGACCATGGATGGTCCATCGGAGCGTGCCTGCGGAGCGGCGCCGGAGCGAGGGAAGTCTGAGCAAAGCGAAGACCCGTATGCCGGGGGGCGCTTTCTTTTGCTTACTTTTCTTTGCGGAAACAAAGAAAAGTGAGGCGCCCGGAGGGGCGCAACAGAAAACTATCAAACCACACTAAGAATCAGCCCCGCACAGAAAGAACCTCAGCGGATTACCAATCCACCATCACTCCCCACCCAGCGGCTCGCTGAACAACCTTACCCCCAGCCCATGCTCTTCCCCCGGCGCCAGCAGCACCGCGTCATCCAGCACATTGGCGGTCTCGATACACAGCATGCCCTGCCAGGCATCGGCGGCGAACTGGGTCAGACGGGTGCTCTTGTCGACCCACGGATTCCACACAATGGCCGAGCGCGAACCTCTCGCCTCCAGCACCAGCCGGCGCTGCCAGAGCGGATCGTCGATCTCCAGTCGCGGTGGCAGATCAAGGTAAATACGATCGGTCTCGCCGGCAAACTGAAGATCCCCGGCTTGCCGCTGTTCGGACCAGTTGTCCAGCGTCTCGATGTAGCGGCAGCCGTCCAACCCACGCACGCTTACCTGACGGATATCACTGACGGCAAAGTAGCTGTGCAGCGCCTGGCTGATGGCCAGTGGCGTGCTGCCGAGATTGCGCGTGATCAGTCGCAGTTGCAGCTGCTCACCCAGCTCGATCTGCAGACGCACACCGGCGGCATGCGGCCAGCCGGGCAGGCCGTCCGGCAGGTCGAGGGCAAAGCACAGGGTGACCTGATCCGCCTGCTCCAGCGTGTCCTGCAGCTGCCAATCGAGCGTGCGCGCCAGCCCGTGAAACGGTGCGTCACCCTGCACCATCGCCTGCACTTCTGGTGGATTACGCTGCAGATCACCAAACCACGGCCAGCACACCGGCACCCCGCCGCGCACGCCCTGACCGATCAGGTAGCGCGCCTGATCGCTGAGCCAGATCAATGGCGGCTGGCCGTATCGGCGGTAACTTAAAACCTGCGCACCTTGTTCGGCGATCAGCAATTCGGCGTGCGCGGTCCGAACGCGCCAGCAGCTCAACTGTTCGAGCTGGATGCGTTCAATCTGGCTTGTGGACATACTGCTACCCGGTCGTCATGAATTGAGACGCGATATTTACAGCCCCGCTGCGACGATGCAATGCGCCGTGCCGTGACCGGTAGCCCGGATGCAATCCGGGACGATTGTCTTCCCGGATTGCATCCGGGCTACGTTAGGAATGTGGTGTTTCAGTTACTGGCGAATTGATCGGGAGTCACTCATGCGCAAACTTATCCTCGGCCTGCTGATCGTGATCGCCATCCTCACACTGGGCTGGTGGTGGAAACGCCCGCAGCCACTGCCGGTGACGCTGGTCGAAATCAGCAGCGGGCCGGTGGAAAGTCTGGTGGCCAACAGCCGCGCCGGCACCCTGAAAGCCTGCCGGCGCTCGAACCTGTCGTTCAAGCTCGGCGGTCAGGTCAGCGAACTGCTGATCGACGAAGGCCAGCGGGTGGAAAAAGGACAGGTGCTGATGCGCCTGCGCCAGGACGATCAGCAGGCG
>DATMWH010000221.1:0-4496 GCA_035562615.1 Pseudomonas sp.
GGATGACGCCATGGACGCCGCCGATCAGGTGTACATGCAGATGACCCAAAGCCAGATTGAAATGGCCAATCAGGTGCTCGGCGAAATCTTCCGCGACTACCTGCTGGAGCTGCAAGGACTGCAGCAATCCACCCTGCCGGGGTTGGCACCCCAAGTACCAGTCAACTAAGCCCGACTAGCGCTCAGGCATCGGCATGGGGAAGGGCATCACATTTCCGCCGCCCTTGGCTTCACTGATTTTCGGTGTGCCCAGACGCTCGACTTCATCAATGCGAATAATCGCGTGCATCGGCACAAAACTTCGCACCACGCCGTCAAATTGCGCCTTGAGCTTTTCTTCGCTGGGATCCACGACCATCTGCGTACGTTCGCCGAAGACAAACTCCTCGATTTCCAGAAAGCCCCACAGATCGCTCTGAAAGATCTGCTTGGCATACATCTCGTACACCTGGCCCTGGTTGAGAAAAATGACCTTATAAAGTGGCTCTGGCTTGCTCATGAAAGACAATGGACTGTTGAAAGGGGGTGCGCAGCTTAGGGTCTGTTGCCGTTTCAGCGCAAGCCGCGTTGCTGCGCAAAATCTCGCCAGGCTAGGCGTGGGACGCAGGTAATGGTTGTGCCCACAACAACGCATGGCGAGATTTTACGCGCAACCCGAAGGGCCGGGCCTGTTTTAGTGCGAAGCGGCGTTTCTCGATGCTCATTTGGAACACCAAATTTCGCATCTCGCGCCTTGCCTCGCGCTAAAACAGGCTCCGGCGCGGTTGTGCTGAAACGGTAACAGACCCTAAACAGCCTCCCGACGTACAACGCTAGGAAGCTGGCCGCCGGCCCCCTATAATCGCCGCCCCTTTGCACACTTCCGACGACCAGCATGACCAAGAAGCTCTATATCGAAACCCACGGCTGCCAGATGAACGAGTACGACAGCTCGCGCATGGTTGACTTGCTGGGCGAGAATCAGACGCTGGAGGTCACGGAAAATCCGGCCGAGGCTGACCTGATCCTGCTCAATACCTGCTCCATCCGCGAGAAAGCGCAGGACCGGGTGTACTCGCAACTCGGGCGCTGGCGTGAGCTGAAACTGGAAAATCCGGATCTGGTGATTGGCGTGGGTGGCTGCGTAGCCAGCCAGGAAGGTGCGGCGATTCGTGATCGCGCGCCCTATGTCGACGTGGTATTCGGCCCGCAAACCCTGCACCGTCTGCCCGAAATGATCGCGGCCGCACGCAGCACGCGCCTGCCGCAAGTCGATGTGTCCTTCCCCGAAATTGAAAAGTTCGACCGCCTGCCGGAGCCACGCATCGACGGCCCGAGCGCCTATGTGTCGGTGATGGAAGGCTGCAGCAAGTACTGCACCTTCTGCGTGGTGCCTTATACCCGCGGCGAAGAAGTCAGCCGGCCAATGGCCGACGTGCTGCACGAAGTCACGCACCTGGCTGAAAACGGCGTGCGCGAGGTCAACCTGCTGGGACAGAACGTCAATGGCTACCGTGGCGCCCGCCCGGACGGACAAACCTGCGACTTTGCCGAGCTGCTGCATGCAGTGGCAGCGATCGATGGCATCGACCGCATTCGCTACACCACCTCGCACCCGCTGGAGTTCTCCGACGCGCTGATCCAGGCCCACGCGGACATCCCGGAACTGGTGAAGTTCGTGCACCTGCCGGTGCAAGCCGGCTCCGACCGCATTCTGGCGGCGATGAAACGCAACCACACCGCACTGGAATACAAGTCGCGCATCCGCAAGCTGCGTGCAGCGGTGCCGGATATCTGCGTCAGCTCCGACTTCATCGTCGGCTTCCCTGGCGAGACCGAGAAAGACTTCGAGCAGACCATGAAGCTGATTGAGGAAGTCGGTTTCGACTTCTCCTACTCCTTCGTCTACAGCGCCCGCCCCGGTACGCCGGCGGCCGATTTGCCGGATGAGACCCCGGAAGAACTGAAGAAGCAGCGCCTGCAGATCCTGCAGAACCGCATCAACCAGCAGGGTTTCGAGATCAGCCGGCGCATGGTTGGCAGCACCCAGCGCATTCTGGTGACCGACTTCTCCAAGCGTGATCCCGGCAAACTGCAAGGGCGCACCGAGAACAACCGGATCGTCAACTTCCCCAGCAGCAATGCCGGCCTTATTGGTCAGTTCGTCGATATCCGCATCGACGACGCCCTGCCCCATTCGCTGCGTGGCACGCTGCTCGACTAAACCAGCCCAAATCCCTGTGACTTCCCGCGGGGCCCTGCGAGGTTTATCCTTCGCTCTTCCTTTCTGCCAGCAGGCGGCCAGCACATTACCTTGAACGCGACCCTGGAACTTCACCGATTCATCCTTGAGCCCTTTGAGGCGCAGCGTTTTGCCAACCTCTGCGGGCAACTCGATGAACACCTGCACCTGATCGAACAGCGCCTGGGCATCCAGATCCGCAACCGCGGCAACCAGTTCGAACTGATCGGAGATGCCCGGCGCACCCAGGCTGCCGAATTCCTGCTGCGCCGTCTGTACCGCGAGACCGTGGCCTGCGAACTGACGCCGGACATGGTGCACCTGTTCCTGCAGGAGTCCGCCGTGGAAGACCTGGGCACCGGCAAAGCCGATGCCAGCGTCAGCCTGAAGACCCGCAAAGGCATGATCCGGCCGCGTGGCAGCAATCAGCAGCGTTACGTCAAATCGATCCTCGAACACGACATCAATTTCGGCATAGGCCCGGCCGGGACCGGCAAGACCTATCTGGCCGTGGCTTGCGCCGTGGATGCGCTGGAGCGCGAGCAGATCCGCCGCATCCTGCTGGTACGCCCGGCGGTAGAAGCTGGCGAGAAGCTCGGCTTCCTGCCCGGCGACCTGTCACAGAAGATCGACCCATACCTGCGCCCGCTGTACGACGCCCTCTACGAAATGCTCGGTTTTGAAGCAGTCGCCAAGCTGATCGAACGGCAGGTGATCGAAGTTGCCCCGCTGGCCTACATGCGTGGCCGCACGCTGAACAACAGCTTTATCATCCTCGATGAAAGCCAGAACACCACGGTGGAACAGATGAAGATGTTCCTCACCCGTATCGGTTTCGGCTCCACCGCGGTGATCACCGGCGACATCACCCAGGTCGACCTGCCGCGCGGCACCAAGTCCGGTCTGGCGCATGTGATCGACGTGCTGCGTGACGTGCCGGGTATCGCCTTCACCCACTTCAAGCCCAAGGATGTGGTGCGCCACCCGCTGGTGCAGCGCATCGTCGAAGCCTACGAGCGCCACGAGAACCGCGCCCACGGCAAAGATCACGGCAGCCTTGAAGCCGGGCGTAACGATGATTGAACTCGACATGCAACTGGCCAGCGAGGCTGCTGATCTGCCCGGCGAGGCTGATTTGCGCCACTGGTGCGAACTGGCCCTGCGCCAGCGCAGCGCCGATTCGGAACTGACCATCCGGGTGGTCGACGAAGCCGAAGCGCGCGAGCTCAACCACACCTGGCGGCACAAGGACTACGCCACCAACGTACTGTCCTTTCCCGCCGACATACCGGATGGGATCCTCGATATTCCGCTGCTCGGCGATCTGGTGATCTGCGCGCCAGTGGTCGCCCGCGAAGCCGCCGAACAAGGCAAGTTGCTGACCGCCCACTGGGCGCATCTGGTCATTCACGGCTGCCTGCACCTGCTCGGTTATGACCATATCGAAGAAGCCGAAGCACAAGAGATGGAAACACTGGAACGGGAATTGCTGGCTGAACTGGGCCACCCCGATCCATACAATGATGAATAAGCCCCTGTAGGGTGGGTTAGGCCAACGGCCGTAACCCGCCAACCGGTCGAGAGACCGGCCAAAGCGATGCCGCAAGCATCGATGGTGGGTTACGCCGGGCGTCGCTACGCCGCAATGCGGCTAACCCACCCTACAAATGGCGCCAAAACAAACCAGCCCTAAGGGTTGCAGAGCCACAAATAACTGCCAAAACAGAAGGTACCCGGGTAAAACACCATGAGCGAAGACCGATCGAGCACCGAGCACAAGTCCTGGCTGGATAAGCTGACCCAGGCTTTTGCTCACGAGCCGAAGAACCGCAAAGAGCTGCTGGAAGTCTTGCGCGAAGCCCACCTGAACAAATTGCTAGACAGTGATGCACTGGCCATCGTCGAAGGTGCCATTCAGGTCGCCGACCTGCAGGTACGCGACATCATGGTGCCGCGCTCGCAAATGATGAGCATCAAAGCCGGGCATGCGCCGGCCGAGTTTCTGCCGGCGGTGATTGAAGCCGCGCACTCGCGCTACCCGGTGACCGGTGAAAGCCTGGATGACGTCCTCGGCATTCTGCTGGCCAAAGATCTCCTGCCGCTGGCGCTGCAAGGCAGCCAGCAGGACTTTGATATCAGCAAACTGCTGCGTCCGGTGACCTTTGTTCCCGAATCCAAGCGCCTGAACGTGCTGCTCAAGGAGTTCCGCGCCAAGCGTCAGCACATGGCCATTGTGATTGACGAATACGGTGGTGTGGCGGGTCTGGTGACCATC
>DATMWH010000222.1:0-1998 GCA_035562615.1 Pseudomonas sp.
GCGTCCGGCGCTGAGATATCCATGGCCAGCGCCCGTCCGCCCAGACGCGCAGCGATCTCATCCAGCCCTGGCTGGGCCTGCGGCACATCGAGGCAAACCAGCTGCGCGCCATCGCGCGCCATCACTTCAGCAATCGCCGCGCCGATACCGCGCGACGCGCCGGTGACCAGCACCTTCTTGCCAGCCAGTGGTTGCGCCCAGTTGCTGGAAGCCGCATCTGCGGTTGGCTTGCCAACACGGATAACCTGCCCCGAAACGTAGGTCGAGCGCGGCGACAGCAAAAAGCGCAGGGTAGATTCCAACTGGTCTTCGGCACCCTCCGCGCAATACACCAGGTTACTGGTGATCGCGCGCTTGAGCTCCTTGCCCAGCGACCGGGTCAGCCCCTCAAGGGCACGCTGCACGGTGGCCTGGCGCGGCGAAGCACAGGACTCGGGCGGACGGCCGATCACCACCACCCGACCGCAGGCCAACACCGAGCGCGCGGCGTCGTGGAAGAACTGGTAGATCGCCTCGGACTGGCTGCTGTCGGTCATGCCGGTGGCATCAAACAGCAGTGCCTTGACCTTGGCACCCGGCTGGGCTTCAACACCCCAGCGGCCAGTCAGCAGCCCCTGCTGATTGGCAATCGCGACCCACTGCGACAACGCACGGTGCGCCACGCTTTGTACGGCCATCGACTGCAAAGCCACGGCCAGCGACGGCAGCAACTGGGCACCGGGGGCGCCTCCCAGCAACAGGCTACCGGACAACACCGGTTGATCGGTGCGGTAACGGGCAAGCAGCAATGGCTTGGGCAAGCCCATCACATTGGTCAGTTTGGCGCCAAAGGCGGAGTTGGCAAAATTCAGGTAGGAGTCGCTCATATCTGCTCTGTGCACTGCTGGATGGGGATCAGGAAATTCGGCACTCGATGGCATGCCGCTGATTGAGTAAAGCAGGTCAAACTATATGAGCTAGGCTCAGCTTTTAATACTCGCGTTTACTGGTTACCGACATGACCGAATACTCCGATACAAATCAAATAGTTAGCAGAAGAAAGCCGCTGCAGGAGCGCGCCAGACACAAGGTTCAACTCATATTGGAAGCCGCCACACGGATCATCGACAAGGATGGATTGGAGGCTCTGACCACCAATCGCATCGCTGAAACTGCCGGCATCAGCATCGGCACGCTGTACCAGTACTTCCCCGACAAACAGGCGATCATCGACAAGCTCGGCCAGCGCGTGCTGCGCGAAGTGACCACGCGCTTGCTGAATAATCTGCAGGAACAGTCCGCCGCCACGACCGACGAGCAGGCGCGCATCCTGATCCGGACCATCTTTGGTGTGCTTGATGATCGCTCGCGGGTCCACCGTGATCTGGTGAATCATGCCCTGGCACGCGGTCATCACCGCTTCATGGATGAAACCGCCAAAATGGTTGCCGGCGTCCTCAGCTCCAGCGGCGTGACCGGTGAGGACGGCCAGACCCGGCGCCTCTCGCAAGCCGAAGCCTTCGTGCTGACCTGGTCATTTGTGGGAGTCATCCGCGCCTGTGCCGCCGCCGATGAAAACGAATTGCCCTACCAGCAGATCGAGGATGCCCTGCTGCAATTGGTCCGGCGCTTTGTGCTGGAGCGCAGTAACTGAGGATGAATGAAGGTTATGCGTCGCTGCGCGAAATCCAAGCGGGGCTGGCGCCAGAAACGGAACTGCGTTGTTACTGAATGCTGTTGATTTCTGCAGCCGTCAATGGCCGGTATTCACCCAACGCCAGGGTCTTGTCGAGGGTTATGGCGCCGATACGCTCACGGTGCAGTTCGGTAACGCGATTATCCAGTGCGGCAAACATTCTCTTAACCTGATGATATCTGCCCTCGCTGATCGTCAGTCGAACCTGGTTAGTGCTGAGGCGCTCAAGGGTCGCTGGCTTGGTCAGATGCTGTTCACTCTTGAGCAAAAGGCCAGCCTGTAACCGCTCCTCCGCGTCACTGCACAACTCGCCTGCCAGCGTG
>DATMWH010000223.1:0-4715 GCA_035562615.1 Pseudomonas sp.
TCAGCGAGGGTGGTGAATGGCGGGTGATCAGGCCCTGATCAAGCAGCTGCTGGACCACTGCCGGTGGCTGCCAGCCCAACGGATAGCACAGGCGCTTGCCGTTGAGTGTGCTCAGATTGTCCGGCTCGAAGGCTTCACCACTGCGGCTGAAGAAGTGTTGCTGCAGCGTGTAGACCGGTTCGGAATAGAGGAATTCGCGCGCCCGGTCCGGCGCTGGCACGTACGGAAAGGTGCCGTCATAGCGGCTCTGGCTGGCATACAGGTAGCCGCGCTTCCAGGGTAACCAGTCGAGATCGGCTTGCAGGTGTTGTTCAGCCAGCGCCGCCATGACCAGCTGGGTGAGCATCCCGCCGCCGGGCAGCTTCATCCCGGTAAAGGGCGCGTAATCATCGCCGGTGACCAGCTTCAATCTGGGCTGTTCAGCCATCGCCGGCGGCAGGCATGCCAGCAGAAACACAACAAGCAACAGGCGGCAGATGGTCATACAGGAACTCTTGCGCACGGTTTGGCAGAGTGTAGTTCAGCCCTTGTCCCGGGGTTGCGCTTTGCGCAATGTCCCGCCGGGTATGAGCGAAAACTGATCTGCGACAGCAAAACAGCGCTTTCCTTTGTGCATGTGGGGTCGGCTGACTACGCTCTATGGATAGCCTTGTGCGTTGCTTTGGCGCTGTTGCGCGAAGCCCGTTGCACGCGTACCCAGTTCACTTACCGCAAAGGGGTCTCCCATGGAAAACCAGCCTTCCACGCAGTCGGCACCGGACGTTTACAGTTATTTGCAGATGCTCCATGACCAGGGCGGTTCGGATCTGTTTCTGAGTGTCGGCACCACCGGCCAGATCAAGGTCGAAGGCAACACCCGCCCGGTCAACGAGCGGGTGTTGCGCCAGGGCGAAGTCCAGCTGATGGCCTATCAGCTGATGACCCAGCGGCAGATCGGCGATTTCGAGCGCGACCTGGAAATGAACCTGGCGGTCAGTGTCTCCACCTCTGCGCGCTTCCGCATCAACGTCTACTACCAGCGTGGCGAGGTCTCGATGGTGGTGCGCATGATCCAGAGCAAGATCCCGGCCATCGTTGACCTTGGTTTGCCGGCACAGCTGGAGCAGCTGGCCATGCTCGACCGTGGCCTGATTCTGGTGGTGGGTGCGGCCGGCTCGGGCAAGTCGACCACCCTGGCGGCCATGCTCGATCACCGCAATCAGCAGAAGTCCGGGCACATCATCTGCATCGAAGATCCGATTGAATACATCCACCAGCACAAATTGTCGGTGATCGACCAGCGCGAAGTCGGGCTGGATACCCACAGTTTTTCCGATGCCTTGCGCAATGTGCTGCGTGAGGCTCCGGACGTGATCATGCTCGGTGAAATCCGCGATCTGGACACCATGCAGAACGCCCTGCATTACGCTGAAACCGGTCATCTGTGTCTGGCCACCCTGCATGCGACCACCACCACTCATGCGCTGGAACGTATCGTGCGTTTCTTTCCCGAGGATGCGCGCAAGCAGATTCTCGCCGACCTGTCGCAAAACCTGGTGGCCATGGTCGGTCAGCGGCTGATTCCGGCGCTGACCCAGCGGCGGGCGGTGGCGGTGGAGTTGATGCTGGCCACCGCGCATATCCGCGATCTGATCCAGCGTGACCTGCTGGATGACCTGCGTGAGGCCATCGGCCGGGCCACCGAACAGGGCTTGCAGACCTTCGATCAGCACCTGTTCGAACTGCACAAAACCGGCAAGATTTCCGTCGAGGAAGCCCTGCGGCACGCCGATTCGCGGACCGACCTGACCTTGCGCATCAAACTGGGCAGACAGGTCAGCAGCGACGACCTGCCATTTCACATGCAACCGTCGCGCTGATCCGGGCGACAGTCGGGCGGCCGGTGACGGCCCCCCGAGTCAGGGCAAATCACTGAGGATTTGTCGTTTCGGGCTGCAGGATGCGAGGTCCCGCAGGAGCTTAAGATGTTCCCCGAAACGCGTACATTGCTGCTGGGCATGGCGGTCAGTACCAGCTTTCTGGTGCTGGTGCTGACGACCCTGTGGCGCCAGCAACGTCGCGACGTTCACGGGCTGGGTGAGTGGAGTCTGGCGTTTCTGCTGATGAGTATCTGGGCGGCGGTCACCGTGATCTATCCGCAGCTCTCGCAATGGTGGCTTCCCGCCACGTTTTTTTCCCTGTTGCTGGTGCTCAGTCATTTGCTGATCTACGAAGGCCTGCGCCGCTTTCTGCAGCAGCCAAAAGTCTACTGGCCGAGCATTCTGCTGTTCAGTGTTTCCCTGGCCGGCATGCTGCTGGCGGCGGCCCTGGAGTCCATCCCGCTGCGTTACTTTTCCGCCTCCATGGTGATCCTGTGCAGCTATCTGTTGATCCTGCTGAGCATGCGCCGCTCCCGCGAGCATGCGGTGGCGACGGCGGTGTTCTCGGTGCTGGCGCTGGTCATGTGCAGTGGCTTCCTCTATCGCGTCGGCACCCTGCTGGCCGGTGATCTGCGCGTAGGGTTGTACGCGCCAACCGATGTGCAACTGTTGGTGAATCTGGTGTTTACCCTGTTTGCTCCGATGGCCGGCCTGTCGCTGGTACTGATGGTCAATGAGCGGGTGCAAAGCCGTCTGCATGAGTTGGCCACCTGCGATTCACTGACCGGAGTGCTTAACCGGCGTGCCTTTCTGGCCGCCGCCGAAGCAGAACTGGAGCGCAGCCGGCGCTATGGCACAGCTCTGGGGCTGGTGATGATCGACCTCGATCATTTCAAGCGGGTCAACGACACCTACGGCCATCAGGCGGGTGACCGGGTGCTCGTTGATTTTACCCAGCGGGTGAAGCTTCTGCTGCGGACCACGGATGTGTTTGGCCGCATGGGCGGCGAGGAGTTCATCCTGCTGTTGCCGCAAACCGCGCTGAATGAAGCGCTGCAGGTGGCCGAGCGGATTCGTTGCAGTCTCGCGGTGGCCGACATCAATCCGCCGTACACCGCCAGTTTCGGGGTTGCCACAGCGGTCGGTGGTGCGCCGGCCATCGAGAGCCTGATCGCCAACGCCGACACGGCGCTGTATCGGGCCAAGGCCACCGGGCGCAACCGCGTGGAGTTCACCCCGCCGCCCTGAGCCGTCACGCCTGCTCTGGTCGGTAGGGAGCACACTCAACCAGCCCCCGGATTTCATCCGGGCTACCTAAAGCAGCGCCATTGCCGCGTTGAAGGTCAGGCCGATCAGCAGCAGCGACGACAGCATGAACACGGCAAAGCGCAATTCGATCTTGTTGATCAGTACCTGCACCAGACTGTGCACCACCCGCAGGCCGACATAGCCCCAGGCCATCAGCAGGTTGCTGCCTTCGCCCAGCCCCATCAGCGCCAGGCACAGGCAGATGGCGTAGAACAGGGTTGGTTGTTCCATCAGGTGGTTGTAGTTGTCGGCTTTCCAGCGCACCGACGCGGGCAACTGACTCATCTGCTCGCCTCGCGGAGCGTTCGGGTCGAGTTTCATCCGTGCCCGGCTGATGGCCGGAATGCGCGTGAGGTACATCCATAACCACATCACCATCGTCCAGGCGACGAGGGCAACGACAGGGGCGAGAATCGGGCTGGATACGGGCATGGGGATTTCCTAGTCTGGGCCGAAGAAGCCCCGTCAGACTAGCAGGGCGCAACCGTCTGTTGGAGCCAGCTTGCTGGCGATTCGTCGCGTGAAGGCATCGCCAGCAAGCTGGCTCCTACGCAAGGCCACCTATTTGCGGGCCGTGCAGATCATCTCGGGGGCATCATAGCCCCAGCGGATGGTGGCCTTACCCTGATGCTCCCAGAACATCTCATTCGGCCCCTCGTACTTGGCTCCACTGGCGCTGACGGTCTGCAGCATCAGCGAGGTGCTGTCGCCGCGTTCGGCGATCAGGCTGGCCGGTTCGGTCTTGAAAAAAGTCACGATGACGTCGTCGGCCGGATTGCCGTTGCAGCTGAAAGCGACCGGTCCGATGCTTTCGACCAGACGGTAGCGCGCCTGCAGTTCAACGATGCGTTGCTGGTAACTGTCCCTGATGCAGGCAGGGATGTCCGCCGCTTTCCAGCAATCGTCACGGCCCTTGAGCCAGCCGCGCTGGGTCGGTTGGAGGTACGCCGGGTGTTCATTGCCGGCTTTTTCCCGGGCGGCGGCATAGACGTCGCTCAGTTGCCGGTCGAGTGCCGAAAGCTCGGCGCTCTGGCAGACCCTCTCTTCGATGCTGCCCTGTTCCACGCGGCTGCAATCAAACGAAGGGCCTTGCGCCATGGCGTTGCCCGCAGCGAGCAGCAGGCCGCTGGCTAGGAGTAATCCTGGATTCATCGAATGTGCTCCTGCTCAGGCAAGAAACTGGCTGTGGATAAAGCCCCAGACAATCGCGCCGACGCCACCGACTTCGGCGACGATCAACAGCCAGACGCCCCAGGTGGTATTGAAGTTGCGCTGCCTGAACTGGTTGTCGGTGGTGTTTTCCAGACCGAGCTTGGTGTACTGGGCAATCGCGATGGCAAAGAACAGCAGCGGCGCACTGGTGATCAGCAGTTGCACGGTTTCGCTGTAGGGGCTGTATTTCAGCAGCTCGGCCATCACCAGCGCGGCAAAGCTGTACATCAGCGCGGCGCGGTGGGCGATATCGACATACACCGGTGCGCAATGCTCCGGGCTGCGCATGATGCCGTGGTACTTCAGTACGCCGAGCAGCAGGCCGGCGAAGAGAAA
>DATMWH010000224.1:0-2911 GCA_035562615.1 Pseudomonas sp.
TCCAGCCCGTGAACCTTGAGCAAGCCCTGTTGATTCGCGGTGCTCATTGGACAAACACGCGCGCCAGCCGGCCCATCGAGGACCAGTACAGGTCGCGGTTCCAGCCGCTGCTGGGAAATACCACGCCCTGGGTCAGGCCGCCGCTGCGCACCCGCGCCAGTTCGGCACCGCTTTCAATGTTCAGCAGCACCACTTCCTCACCATTGCGCCGGTAGTCATTGACCACCAGTTCGCCGCTGTCGGGGTAACTGACCATGTGGCTGGCGCAGCCAAAGGCATGCTTTTCCCACAGCGGAGTCAGTTCGTGGGAGTGCGGGTTGAAGCGCCAGGCACGCAGGTAGCGGTTGGCCGAGTCGTAGGCCACCACGATCTGCCGTTGGCGGTCATACAGCGGCGGGTTGGTGATGCTGCCGCCGGCGAGACCGCTGATCGGCAGGATTTCCCTGTTGCTAGCGTCATCCAGCGCCACCCGGATCAGGCGGTTGGCGGTCGGATTGACCCCGGCGCCGATCATGCGCGTGCGGTAACGGTGCTTGCCGTTGTCCATGAACCAGGCGTGGCCGCCTTCCAGTACCACGTCCCAGCCGTAGGTCTGGCGGCTCTCGCCGATATAGTCGAAGTGCCAGTCGGGGTCGCGCACCAGTGTGTGCTGCGCCGCATCCCAGTGGTAACGCAGGATCGAACGCACGCCGACCACATACAGCGTATTGCCGACGCTGCTCAGGCGGGCAATCGAGGGTTCCGCGCAGTCGATATCGGCACATACCGGTTGCAGTGTCTGCGGGTCCAGCACGCTGATGCGCGCGTTTACGCTGTCCGAGAGGTTCTTGGTGACCAACAGGCCGTTGTCCAGAATGACAAACGAGTTGTACGGCAGATCGACCGGCAGCCGGTGTATGGCCAGCGGCTCGCAGGCACGATTCAGCCGGTGCGCATAGCGCCCGTAGACCACATAAAGATCGCCATTGCGGTGAATGGCCATGCCGCCGGGCCACATCGGCCCACCTTTGAGGCGCGGCGAGCGGCAGCGGGTTTTCAGGGTCAGCGGATCAATCAGTTCGACACAGGCACTGGTGGGCAGGCCGAGGTTGGCGCGCAGGGCCGAGTGGGTCAGCAGGTAGACCTCGCCGGGTGCGCCGAGCACGGTCATGGTCGACATCAGCGTATGGCGCGTTACGCAGCCCAGCGTCTCGCCAGATTGCAGATTCAGGCCGGCGCCACTGCGTGGAATCTGCAGGCGCTGCGGGCCGCCATCCTCGCCTGGCCATGGGCTGTCCAGATAGCCTGAAGTCGACATGGGCGGTTCCTCTGCGGGTGCGGGCATGCGGCAGAGGTTACTCCAGGCATGCCGCGCCGGGGCCGCTGAATGCAGCTCAATCAGCCGGATTGATGGGCCTGGCGCTACCGCAGCCGGTATACTCGGCGCTGATTTTGCGCCCCGCACCAAGGAGTTTGCGTGTCACTGTCCGTCCAACGTCGCTGGTACCTGCTGGCCGCCGCCATCGCTGCGCTGGTGGTGTTGCCGCTGAGTGTGCTGCTGCTCAGCTGGCAGCAGATCGACACGGCGATCTGGGCCCATCTGTGGCAGACCCAGTTACCGCGGCTGCTTGGCAATACCCTGACCCTGCTGCTGGGGGTGGGCTTTGGCGTGGTGCTGCTGGGCGTCAGCCTGGCCTGGCTGACCTCGCTCTGCGAGTTTCCCGGGCGGCGCTGGCTGGATTGGGCGCTGATGCTGCCGTTTGCCATTCCGGCCTACGTACTGGCGTTTGTCTTTATCGGTCTGCTGGATTTTTCCGGGCCGCTGCAAAGCCTGTTGCGCGAGTGGTTTGGCAGCGCGCTGCGTTTGCCGCCGGTGCGCTCTACCGGCGGGGTGATTGTGGTGCTGGTACTGGTGTTCTACCCGTATGTCTACCTGCTGGCGCGCGCCGCCTTCATGGCGCAGGGCAAAGGATTGATGGAAGCCGGACGGGTGCTCGGCTTGTCGCCCTGGCAGGCTTTCTGGCGCGTTGCCCTGCCGATGGCGCGCCCGGCCATCGGCGCCGGACTGGCGCTGGCCAGTATGGAAACCCTGGCCGATTTCGGTGCGGTCTCGGCGTTCAATTTCGATACCTTCACCACGGCCATCTACAAGACCTGGTACAGCCTGTTCAGCCTCAGCAGCGCGGCACAGCTGGCCAGTCTGCTGTTGCTCTTCGTGTTGTTGCTGATCTATGGCGAACGTGCCGCGCGCGGCGCCCAGCGGCCTTATCAGGAGCGGGCGCGCAACCGTTCACTGTTCCACCTGCGTGGCTGGCGGGCACTTGCCGCCAGCAGCTGGTGCGCACTGGTGTTTGCCTGCGCGTTCATCATCCCCATGCTGCAATTGCTGGTCTGGTTCTGGCAGCGTGCCCACCTTGATCTGGATCAGCGCTACCTGGAGCTGATTCTGCACACCGTCTACCTCGGGGCCGTGGCGTCCCTGCTGATCGTGGCGCTGGCGCTGGTGCTGGCGTTTGCCCGCCGGCAGGTGCCGAGCCGGCGTATGGGTGCGCTGGTGAATGTCGGCAACCTCGGATATGCCTTCCCCGGTTCGATACTGGCGGTTGCGATCATGTTGTCGTTCACCTACCTGGATAACCAGCTGCTGATTCCGCTGCAGCAGGCGTTCGGCGGGGCCGGGCAGGCGCTGCTCGCCGGCAGTCTGCTGGCGCTGTTGCTGGCCTATCTGGTGCGGTTCATGGCGGTGGCCTGCAGTCCTCTGGAGAACGCGCTGGCGCGTATTCGTCCGTCCCTGCCGGAGGCTTCGCGCAGCCTTGGCGTGAGTGGCAATCAGTTGCTGCGCCGGGTGTATCTGCCACTGCTGTTGCCCGGCACGCTGGCGGCGGCACTGCTGGTGTTCGTCGATGTGCTCAAGGAAATGCCGGCCACCCTG
>DATMWH010000225.1:0-9855 GCA_035562615.1 Pseudomonas sp.
TCGATCAGTTTTTCCTGATCAGCGGCCAGACTGCGCGGGTACTTGTCGAGGTCTTCAGTCGGGCCAAACTGCAAAGGGTTGACGAAGATGCTGGTGACCACGAAGTCGGCGCGCTGGCCGGCTTTTTCCACCAGAGCCACATGTCCGCTGTGCAGGTTGCCCATGGTCGGTACGAAGGCGATCCGCTTGCCTTTGGCGCGCGCACCGGCAATCGCCGCGCGCAATTCACGAACACTTTTGACTGTTTTCATGCAGTGAATCCGTGCTCGCTACCGGGGAAGGTGCGCTCTTTTACAGCGCTGACATAAGCAGCCAGTGCGGCCTGGATGGACGTCTGGCCTTCCATGAAGTTCTTCACGAATTTGGGTGCGCGGCCGCTCAGCGACAGGCCAAGCATGTCATGCAACACCAGTACCTGGCCGTCGGTGTCGACGCCGGCACCGATACCGATGACTGGGATTTTCACCGATTGACTGATTTCAGCGGCCAGCGCACTGGGCACGCATTCGAGCAGCAACATGGCTGCACCAGCCTGTTCCAGGGCCATGGCATCTGCCCGCAATTGGCGCGCCTGGGTTTCATGGCGGCCCTGAACCTTGTAGCCGCCCAGCAGGTTCACCGCTTGCGGGGTCAGCCCGAGGTGGGCGCAGACCGGCACGCCACGCTCAGCCAGCAGGCGGATGGGCTCGGCCAGCCAGCCGGCACCTTCGAGCTTGACCATGTGCGCGCCGGCCTGCATCAGGCTGGCGCAACTGGCAAAGGTCTGTTCGAGGGTGGCGTAGGCCATGAACGGCAGGTCCGTAAGGATCAGTGCACCCTGATTGCCGCGCTTGACTGAAGCGGTGTGGTAGGCCATGTCAGCAAGGCTGACTGGCAGGGTGCTGTCCTGGCCTTGCAGAACCATACCCAGCGAATCGCCCACCAGCAGTACATCAACGCCGGCCTGACAGGCGGCTTGGGCAAACGTCGCGTCATAGCAGGTGAGCATGGCGATCTTGTCACCATTCTGCTTGTGGCTTTGCAGCGTGGTCAGGGTTGTGTCGGGCATGGCGGACATCCTTTTTGCGGCCTGGTCGGTACCGGTTTTCAGCGGTGCCGGGCAACGGGAGGCATATAGTCCTGATGAGGGCGTCCGAAGTCAATCGCGAGGTGTTACCGCGTTGTTACTGCGTTACCTTCAGGCGTGACACTATTTGAGGCGCTCAAGGCCCTGAAACGGGCAGTTCTGCAGCAGTGTCGGCAAATCGCGCCCGTCGGGCAGTTGCAAATCCGGGGCGATTTCAGCCAGCGGATAGAGGACGAACGGACGTTCCTGCAGGTGATAGTGCGGAACCTGCAGGCGAGGCAGGTCAATCAGTTGATTGCCAAAAAGGAGAATGTCCAGATCAAGGGTGCGTGGCCCCCAGCGTTCGGCCTTGCGCTGCCGGCCTTGCTGCAATTCGATCTGCTGCAAGCGGTCGAGCAGCTGCAGGGGTTCCAGCGCCGTATCGAGCGCAGCCACCGCGTTCACATAGTCAGGCTGGTCGGCCGGGCCGAGGGGTTTGCTGGCGTACAGTGACGAGACGGCAATCAGCTGGCTGTCGGGCAGGTCTGCCAGGGCGCTCAGGGCTGCCTGCAGTTGCTCGGCCGGTTGTGCCAGATTGCTGCCCAATCCGATGTAGACACGCAGCACGCGGATTACTCGGCTGCCGGGCTGGAGCTGTCTGGTTTGGGGCCGCGCTTGCGCCGGTTGCCACCGCGGCGGCGCTTGCGGGGTGCGTCAGGATCGGACGTTTCCTTGTCCGCCAGGTCGCGGATCATGTTGCGGCGCTCACTGTCGGTAGCGTCCTGATAATCCGTCCACCAGTCACCCAGGCCGCCGAGGTCCTCGCCGGCATCTTCACGCAGCAGCAAGAAATCGTAGCCGGCGCGGAAACGCGGGTTTTCCAGCAGCAGGTCGGCACGCTTGCCTTGCCGGCGCGGCAGACGTTCCTGCATGTCCCAGATCTCACGGATCGGCATGGTGAAGCGTTTGGGGACTGCGGTGCGCTGGCACTGCTCGGTGATCAGGTTATGCGCAGCTTCCTGCATGGCCGGAATCGGCAACATGCCGCGCTGCTGCAGTTGCGCGACCCGGGCCGGTAACGCTGGCCAGAGCATGGCGGCAAACAGGAATGCCGGGGTGACCGGGCGGCCTTCGGCGATGCGTTTGTCGGTGTTGGCCAACGCCAGGCCGATCAGGTTCTCGGTGTATTCAGGGTTGCGTTTGAGTGCCTCGGCACTGGCTGGAAACAGTGGGGCCAGCAGGTCGTGCTCGACCAGCAAGTCGAAAGTGTGTTCGGCATAGCCGCTGAGAAACAGCTTGAGGACTTCATCGAACAACCGCGCCGAGGGAATGTCGCGCAGTAAATGCGCCAGTGCACGGATCGGCTCGGCCGTATGCGGCTCGATAGCAAAGTCGAGCTTGGCGGCGAAGCGCACCGCCCGCAGCATGCGCACCGGATCTTCCTGATAGCGCTGGGTCGGATCGCCGATCAGGCGGATCTGGCGGTTCTGAATATCCCTGACGCCATGGGCGTAATCCAGCACGCGCTCGGTGACCGGGTCGTAATACAGGGCGTTGATGGTCAGGTCGCGACGTTGCGCATCGTCTTCCAGGCTGCCATATACGTTGTCCCGCAGGATGCGTCCGCTTTCGTTGCGCGAAGCCAGGTTGCTGTCTTCATCGTCCTCGCCCTGCGGGTGGTTGGCGCGGAAAGTCGCCACTTCGATGATCTCGCGGCCAAAGTGCACGTGCACAAGCTTGAAGCGTCGGCCGATCACGCGGGCATTGCGGAACTCGGCGCGAACCTGCTCCGGGGTGGCACTGGTGGCGACGTCAAAATCCTTGGGTTCCAGGCCCAGCAGCAGGTCGCGCACGCAACCGCCAACCAGATAAGCCTGATAGCCAGCCTTCTGCAGCCGTTCAACCACGTTGATCGCGTTGCGACTGATCTGCGCGCGCCGCATTGAATGTTGGCTGTTGCCAAGAATTTCCGGAGTGCTGCGCGGATGCTTGGTTCGGCGCAGGGGGGAGCGGAGTGACTGGATCAACTTCTTCAGCATGGGGGCACTGTATGGCGGATTGGGCAGCCGGAATGGCTAAGGAACCTCTGAAAAACTACTGCGCTCGGTTATGCCGCGTTGAAATCAGCCTCGGGCGCGAGTCCGATCAAAATGCTCATTTACAGCACGTAAACTGCGCTTTTTCGGCTGATTTCGCCTTGCCTAACCTTCGCTCGCTACCTTTTTGAGAGGTTCCCTGATTGCCGCTAGGTGGTGGCGGATTCTAGCACTGGCTGGGGGGATATGTTGATGGGCGGATCGTGCGATCTGCAGAAGCTACTGGGGGAGCCGAAGCTCCCCCTAAATTATGCGTGCGTTGTTTTTTATTATTGTGTCGGGCTTGTTGGATTTCTTATGCCGCCCGTTTTGTGAGGTACTGGCCTCCGGAAACCTCTCAAGAAGAGAGTAAAGAGCAAACGGATTTCTTTGAACGCTGTCATCGCAGTCTGCCGCACCATGTTGCAACCAGTATTCCAGCCACTTGCCGTGGTCTTGTTGTATCACTGGTTACGGCGCGCGCCACGAAGGCAGTTCTTCTCCAAAAAAATCAGTTAACTACGTCCCCGCAATATTGTTCTTTTTGTATCGGAGTCGTTACGTGTTGTTTTTATTTGATGTGCGCAGCTTTTTATTTTTATTGTGCTCGAGATAAGGCATTTGCCGTGCCAGCTTTAATAAAGTGTTTGGAATCAATGGGTTGTCTTTTTTATGCGAATGTTCGAAATAAAAAGCATGCCAGATCGTTACCGGATGCCCCGATATTTGTTACGAGGTGTTTGGGGTTTGGTAACAAATCAGGGGGCTACCCCGGACGTAACTGTTACCGGCACCAAAGGCTCTAGGCCGCTGCTTACGACTGTGCTGCGCCGGATTTGCGGCGCGGAATGCCCAGTCGCTGGCGGCGCTCCCACAGGCATTTGCGACTGATGCCGAGTTTGCGCGCCAGCTCGGTTTCGGTCATGTGCTCCTGATGTTCCAGAACGAAATGCTGGAAATAGTCTTCCAGCGACAAGTCTTCGACCGGATCGCTGCTGACCGTCACAGGGCTGGCAGAAGGTTCTGCCGGTTCCTCTGCGAAATCATCCTGATCATCCAGGTTGATATCGATACCCAACAATTCAGCGGTGATTTCATTGCCTTCGCAGAGGATCACTGAACGCTCGATGGCATTTTCCAGTTCACGCACATTGCCCGGCCAGTTGTAGAGGCGGATCGCCTGTTCGGCGCTGGCGGCAAAGCGCAGTTCGGGCCGTTCCATGGCAGTGCTCTGGCGCGCCAGAAAGGCCTGTGCAATCTCGCTGACATCATCGCCGCGCTCGCGCAGCGCCGGCAGGTGCAGCGAGATGACATGCAGGCGGTAATACAGGTCTTCACGAAACTGGCCGCTTTTGGCCAGGTTTTTCAGGTCGCGGTGGGTGGCGGCTATCAGGCGCACATCGACCCGTTGTGACTGTACGGCGCCGACACGGCGGATCTCGCCATCCTGCAATACGCGCAGCAGGCGGGCCTGCGCTTCCAGCGGCAGTTCGCCGATTTCGTCGAGAAACAGCGTGCCGCCATCGGCCGCTTCAACCAGTCCGGCTCGGCCGGCGCTGGCACCGGTAAAGGCCCCTTTCTCGTGGCCGAACAGTTCCGATTCGATCAGGGATTCCGGGATCGCCGCACAGTTGACCGAGATCAGCGGTGCGCGGGCACGTTTCGACAGGTTATGCAGGGCGCGGGCAACCAGTTCCTTGCCGGTGCCCGATTCGCCCTGAATCAGCACGTTGGAGCTGGTCGGAGCAACCTTGCGGATCTTGCCATACAGCGCCTGCATGCTGGCACAGGAGCCGATGATGCCGATTTCGCCGTTGCTGTCCTGGCTCGCTGCGGGTTCGCGCTCGGTCGTTTTGCCGGCAGGGGGTTGGGCTGCTTTGTTCTGCTGCTCGCGCAGGATGCGTGCGACCGCTTGCAGCATTTCATCGTGATCGAAGGGTTTGGCGATGTAGTCCACGGCGCCCATTTTCATCGAGTCGACGGCTGAGCGCAGGCTGGCGTAACTGGTCATGATCAGTACCGGCTTGCCCTGGGCCAGCTGGATCATCTCGGTACCTGGTGCGCCCGGCAGGCGCAGATCGCTGATCACCAGGTCGAACTCGGGAACGCTGTAGCGTTCGCGGGCTTCCTGCACGGAGCCGGCCTCGCTGATCTGGTACTGATTGCGCTCGAGCAAACGGCGCAAGGCTGAGCGGATGATGGTTTCGTCTTCGACGATGAGGATGTGTGGCATTAATTCAGTTCTCTCGACGGTCTGTATGACTGTCCCGATCCTTAACGTTCATGTCTACCGGCAGTCAGTGCGGATCCTGCGCCAAGGCGGAATCCTGATAGCCGGGGAGTGTGACCCGGAAACGGGTTCCGCGCTGGTTTTGCGTGTCTGCGGGGCTGTCGATGGCAATCTGGCCATAATGCTCTTCCACAATCGAATAGACCAGAGCGAGCCCCAGCCCGGTGCCCTTGCCGGGGTCCTTGGTGGTGAAGAAGGGTTCAAACAGGCGTCCGGCAATGTCTTTCGGGATGCCGCTGCCTTCATCTTCCACGCTCAGTTCAATCTGGTTGCCGACCACCTTGCTGGAGACGCGGATCGCGCCGCCGCTGAAAGAGGCATCGCGGGCATTGCTCAGCAGGTTGATCAGGATCTGGGCGATACGCTGCGGATCCCCTTTGACCAGATGCTCCGGATCGCACAGGTTGAAAAACGCCACCTCCACGCCCTCGCGGTTGAGTGATAGCAGGGCAATCGCCTCCTGTGCCGCCTCGGCCAGACATACTGCACCGAACACCTGTTGTTGCGGGCCGGCATGGGCGAAGCTCATCAGTGACTGGACGATGCGGGAAATGCGCTTGGTCTGCTCGATGATCTGGCTGCTGATATCGGTGACTTCGGCATCGTCCTCGTGGTCGTAGCGCAGGTTCTGCGCCAGACAGGCGATACCGGTCACCGGGTTGCCAATTTCGTGCGCCACCCCGGCCGCCAGCCGACCGATGGATGCCAGACGCTCGGAGTGCACCAGCTTTTCTTCCAGCATCTGCGTGTCGGTGAGGTCCTCAAGAAGGATAACCAGGCCACTGTTATCGGGCGCGAGGGGTTCGTTGATCGCAGCTTTGCGCAAGTTCAGCCAGCGCGTCTGACCGTGCATGTCCAGTCGTTGCTTGTGCAAGTGCTCGACCTTGAGCTCGACAAAGCATTGCAGCAGGCTGCGCCATGGCTCACCGATGCTTTCCAGACGGGAGCCGACCACGCTGCTGGCCGGAATCCGGGTCAGCTGCTCCATGGCGCGGTTCCACATGAGGATTTCCTGATCCCTGGCCAGCGAGCACACGCCCAGTGGCAACTCCTGCAGGGTTTGCCGGTGATAGCGGCGCAGTGCATCGAGCTCTGCGGCCAGACCGGTGAGGCGCGAACGGTAGTCTTCCAGGCGGTTTTCGATGAACTGGATGTCCTCGCTGGCGGAGCCTTCGCTGCCGGTCTTGAACGGTAAAAAGGTATTGACCATGTCCTGGGCCACGCTGGGGCCCATCAAGCCGGAGAGGTTGGCTTCCAGGCGGTCACGCAGGCGCCGCAGGGCGTACGGACGGCTTTCGTCAAACGGCAGATGCAGGTCGCGCAGTGCCTGCTCGACTTCGCGCTGCGCGCTGATAGCCCCCAGCGGCTTGGCCAGCTCGCTGGCAAAGGCCTGCGGCGACATGGCCTGCAGCTCGCGGCGGGGCGGACGGCTGACGTTGTTCAGGGTGCAGGCGGCTGCGGCACTGAGTTCTTCAGCGCTGGTTTTGCTGAACAACGAAACCAGGGCAAAAGTGACCACGTTCGCCACCAGCGAGCCAATGGCCACCACGTGCCAGTTGTCGTCATTCAGGCTCATCCGTACATCGATCATCGACAGCGAGATGCCTTCGTACTGCTGGAACAAGGGCAACAGGGTGCCGCTGACCCAGATGCCCATGCCGGTCAGCAAGCCGGCGATGAAGCCACGGCTGTTGGCGGCTTGCCAGTACAGCACCGCCAGGGTGCCGGGGAGGAATTGCAGGGTCGCCACAAAGGCCGCCAGGCCCAGCGCACTCAGGGCTTGCTGGTCGTTGAACAGCAGGTAGAAGCCGTAGCTGGCCATGATGATGGCCACGATCAGCAGACGCCGCGTCCACTTCAGCCAGCGGTAGATATCACCCTCGGCGGGCGGCTGGTAAACCGGCAGTACCAGATGGTTGAGCGCCATCCCGGAGAGTGCCAGCGTCATCACGATAATCAGGCCGCTGGCGGCGGACAGGCCGCCAATATAAATCAGCAGGGTCAGCAGCGTGCTTTCAGAGGCCATGGCAATGCCCAGGGCAAAGTATTCCGGCACGCTGGTCAGTCGCAGATGCAGCCCGGCCCAGAGAATCAGTGGCACGGCCAGCGCCATCAGCAGCAGGAACAACGGCAATCCCCAGCTGGCGGTGGACAGGGCACGAGGGTCGAGGTTTTCCGTGTAGGTCATGTGGTACATGTGCGGCATGACCACGGCAGAGGCAAAAAACAGCAGCAACAGTGTTCGCCAGGGGCCGTCATCCAGCGGGGTGCGCAGGCTGTCCAGCGCGATCTTGTTCATGTCCAGCCAGAAGGCCAGCTCGTCCGGGCTGCCAAACACGCCATACAGTGCATACACGGCGATGGCGCCGATGGCGATCAGTTTGACCAGCGACTCGAAGGCAATGGCGAATACCAGGCCTTCATGCTTTTCCCGTGTGGCGATATGCCGGGCGCCGAACAGAATGGTGAACAGCGCCAGCAAGATGCAGAACACCAGCGCCACCTTGCCTTGCACCGGTTCCAGGGTGAGCACGCCGACCGCATCCGCCACGGCTTTGACCTGCAGGGCCAGCAGCGGCAATACACCGACCAGCGTGAGCAGGGTGGTCAGCGCGCCGGCCCAGGTGCTGCGAAACCGAAAGGCAAAGAGGTCGGCCAGGGAGGACAGCTGGTAGGTGCGGGTCAGGCGCAGAATCGGCTGCAACAGCACCGGAGCGAGCATGAAGGCGGCGGAGACGCCCATGTAATAGGCGAGGAATCCGTATCCATACTGATAGGCCAGGCCTACCGTTCCGTAGAATGCCCAGGCGCTGGCATATACGCCCAGTGACAGGGTGTAGACCGCCGGATGATGCACCACCTTTTGCGGCACGAAACCGCGCTCGCTGAGCCAGGCCACGCCGAACAGCACGAGCAGATAACTGACACTGACCAGCAGTAGCTGGCTGAAGCTAAAGCTCATCGGCATCGTTCTGACTCTGTAGCAGGAAGGTGACCAGGATCAGGATCAGCCACAGCAGGTAAGGGCGATACCACACGCTCTCGGCATCCGCCCACCAGGCCATGATGGCCGGGGAAAACAGATAGATCCCCACTACCAGGAGCAGTACCAGTCGGTAGATGTGCATGCGCGGTCTCGGTTCAACGGTCAGGCGATGGTAGCGGAAGCGGTGGGGCACAAGCCAGACGGACCTCGCGCGGGCGGACATCAGTCCAGCGCGGACTCCTGCAGGGCCGTCTGGCGCGGCAGGCGTGCTGCTTGCCAGTGCTCGATTCCCCAGCGCAGTACCTCAGCGGGTTTTGCTTCTGCCAAAGAATTCGGTGGCTGCTGTCCGAGCGCCCGCAGTGCGCGACACAGTTGTACTGAGGCCTGTGCGGCAGGCAGTGCAGGTGAGCGATAGGACTTGCTCAGTTTGTGGCCGTCGGCCTGCACGATCAGCGGCACATGCAGGTAGCGCGGTTGCGGCAGACCGAGCAGTTCCTGGAGGTACAACTGGCGCGGGGTGGAGTCCAGCAGGTCGGCACCCCGCACTACATCCGTCACCCCTTGCCAGGCATCGTCAAGCACCACCGCCAGCTGATAGGCAAACAGCCCGTCGCGCCGGCGAATCACGAAGTCGCCCACCTCGCGGCCAAGGTGCTGAGCGAATTCGCCCTGCAGGCGATCCTTGAACGGGTAAGTCAGTTCCGGCACGCGGATGCGAATAGCTGCATGTTCGGTTGGGTGCAGCGCATTGCGGCAGGTTCCCGGATAGATCCCGCCACTGCCTTCGAGCTGCTTGCGTGAGCAGGTGCAGGCGTATGCCAGGCCTTGTGCCAGCCAGCGCTCGACGATCTGTGCGTAGGCGGCGTGACGTTCGCTCTGGCGGATCACCGGGCCGTCCCACTCCAGGCCATAGGTTTCCAGGCTGCGCAGGATTTCGTCCTGAGCGCCGGGGATTTCCCGCGGCGGGTCGAGGTCCTCCATGCGCAACAACCATTGGCCGCCAGCGCTGCGCGCCGGGTTCCCTCGCTTCGGTGCTGCTCCGCAGGCACGCTCCGAAGGACCATCCGTGGTCCATCGGAGCTTTCTCGGCGTCCTGCCTCGAAACCTGCTGCGCAACACCTCTGCTCCGCCTGCTGACGGGGATGGGCCGACTACCGAATCATCAGCTGTAGCCCGGATACACTCCGGGGTAACGGCTCAAGATATCCCGGATTTCATCCGGGCTACGACTCAAAGCCATGCACGGACCGACATTCCCGTCAGTAGGGTAAGCGGAATCGGTGTGTAAGGGGTTGAGCGGCATGGATGCCGCGAGAGGCGCGATGGGCCAAGGATGGCCCTTCGCGACGTGCCCCTGGAGCACCGATGGAGCGAACGAACCCCAAGTGCGAAGCGCTTGGGGCCGTATGCCGGGTGCGTTTTCTCTTTGCTTACTTTCTCTTTGCGCAAACAAAGAGAA
>DATMWH010000226.1:0-8755 GCA_035562615.1 Pseudomonas sp.
CATCCCCAGCCAGACCATGGCCACACAAACCGGCACGGCGATCCCCGTAGCCAGTGTGCTGCTGCTGATCAGCCCGATTTTCTCGGCGGATTCGGCCAGGTACTTGCTCAGGCCGACCAGGTAGTAACTGATCGCGGCGACTGACAACCCCTCGACCGTCTGTTGCAGGCGCCATTGTGCATGGCTGCGGCGGTTCATGGTCTGCATCAGTTGCTGGTTCTGGGTTTCGATGGTCAGATCGATGCGCGTGCGCAGCAGTTCACTGGCGCGATCAATACGTCGCGACAGGTCGTCCAGCCCCAGGTCGGCGGCTTCGCAGGTGCGCCAGGCGGGCGTCAGGCGGCGCTTGAGAAACTCGCTGAAAGTCTGCAAACCCGGGTATTCCTGCTCGCGCAGTTCATCCAGGCGCTTGATGATCAGCTCGTGGTAAGCGCGTGCGGCAGAGAAGCGAAAATTGTTGTCCGCACTGAGTTGTTCGACGCGTGCGGCCAGACTGGTCAGTTCACTGAGCAAGCGACGTTCGTCATCGAGCCCTCGAATCAGATTGATTTGCTGGATGGCCGCCGCCAGTTGCTGGTCCATGGCCTTGATCTGCGGGGCAATCGCTTTGGCTGGCGGTAACGCCAGCAGCAGCATCATGCGGTAGGTTTCCATTTCCAGCAGAGTGCGTACCAGGCGCCCGGTCTGGCAGGGGTTGAGTCCCTGGTTGTGAATCAGCATGCGCCCGGCACCATCGCTGTGAATGCGGTAGGCGCTCCACAAGCGGGCCCTGTCGTCATTCACCCGGGAACTGATCAGCCGCTGTCCCTCAAAGTGCACGCGCATGTCATTGGGGCTGGGCGGGCTGGCCGGTGCGTGGGCAATTTCGATATGGGTGGCGCCGATCAGCAGGCCCGGCAATTGCTCCAGCCAGCTTTCGGGCAGCAGCATCAGTGCGGTCCTGGAAAAGGCATCCTCACCCTGACTCTGGCTGATCATCGTGTAGGTGGAAAACTCGGCATGCCGCTCCCAGCGCAGTTCAAAGCCGCCAAAGTTCTGGTAATAGCAGGAAGAGTGCGGGCTGGGCGGCAGCACCGCATATCGCTGGCAGAGTTCCAGCAGATGCTGGTATTCCGCGCCGGGTTGATCGCGGGCGGGCAACAGCACCAGTTGCGACAAGTGCGCCGGCGTGGCCAGAACCGGGAAGGGGCGCGCATGCAGTTCGTTGAACAGCGTCTCGCGTTCAGTATGAAAGTGCAGGGCGTTGACCCGGCTGGTCGCGCTGGCAGGGTACTGAGCGGATTCTGGCATGGCGATATCTCGGTGGTGTTGATTGGCAGGGCGTGCCGTTTGACATGTGCTACATATCGTTCGGTAAATTTAACAGCCTTTTGCTCCAAAGCCGCAAGAGCATGCGGAAAGTATTGATCTAGACTGGCTAAAGGTATGCACATCAGGCCCGCTATGGATAAGCCCTCTCTCGACTCCATCATCGCCAGTTCGGCCACGACCCAGTTGCAACTGCGGCGCCTCAGCCAGATCATTTTTGTCATCACCATTGCGTTGAGCCTGGTGGCACTGCAAAACGTTCAGGCCGGCAACTGGCGCACCAGTGGATTGATGTTTGGCACCATTGTGTTGCTTTGATTACCGCCTGGCGCGGGTCGGTCGTCTGCAGCTGGCGGCGGCCCTGCTGATGGTCATTCTGACGGCCATGGCCACCGCGCTGATCTGGCTTGATCAGGGCTTGCATGATCATGCCATGCTCGGTTACTGCGGCATTTTGATCTTTGCCGGCATCCTCAGCGGCGGCCGTCTGTTTATGCTGCTGCTCGGCTTCATGCTGACCAGTATCGTTGTGTTGGGGGTGCTCAACCTGACCGGCCTGTATGTCAATCAAGTCCCGCCGTTACGTGCGGGCAATATCCTTGATGCCTCCGTCGTGATTGCGGCAGTCGGGTTTGGCAGCTGGTTGCTGGCCAGCGACCTGCGCCGGGCACTGCGAACTGTCGAAGACGAAAACCAGCGCGTGCTGGACTCGCAGCATCAGGTTGAACACCTGGCCCGGCATGATCCGCTGACCGGTTTGGCAAACCGGCTGCTGGCGCGCGATCGGTTCGATCAGGCACTGGAAATGACCCGCCGCAACGCTTCGCAGATCGCCCTGCTGTTTCTCGATCTGGACAACTTCAAGACCGTCAATGATTCGCTCGGCCATACCGCTGGCGACGAATTGCTTTGCCAGGTTGCGCTACGTCTGCAAAAAGTCGTGCGCAGCGGAGATACCGTCTCGCGCCAGGGCGGGGATGAGTTCTTGCTGGCATTGAGCGATCTGGCGGATCGTGATGCGGCTGCCAGTGTGGCCGTCAAGGTACTGGAGTGTCTCAGTCCGCCGTTCAATATTGCCGGGCAGCAGGTTCTGGTGTCCTGCTCGCTGGGGGTGGCACTGGGCCCGGACGATGGCGATGATTTTGATACGTTGCTGAAAAAGGCCGATATGGCCATGTACAAGGCCAAGGATGTGGGACGCAACGCCTGGCGCTTCTATGACGATGAAATGAGCAGCAGCATCCAGCAGCATTTCCAGCTGGCGGCCAGCATGCGCAAGGCGCTGGCGGAGCAGCAGTTCGTACTGCATTTTCAACCGCAGTTCGAGTTGTCCAGTGGCCGGCTGATCGGAGCAGAGGCGCTGATCCGCTGGAGTCATCCGGAGCTGGGGCGGGTATCACCGGTTACCTTTATCCCGATTGCCGAGAAAACCGGCCTGATAATCGATATCGGCGCCTGGGTGCTGCAGGAGGCTTGCCGTCAGGCGAAACGCTGGCACACGCAGGGGTTTACCGACCTGCACGTGTCAGTGAATCTGTCGCCGATCCAGTTTCGTCGCGGAAATGTCGAGCGGGTAGTGGCCAGTGCGCTGGAAGCTTCAGGCCTGCCGGCGAGTGCGCTGGAGCTGGAACTCACCGAGTCGCTGTTTATCGATGATGCGCTGGATATTTCGGGGGTCTTGCATCGCTTGCGCGATCTCGGTGTCAGCTTTTCGATTGACGACTTCGGCACCGGTTATTCCAACCTCGGCTACCTCAAACGCTTTGAAGTGGAAGTGCTGAAGATCGATCAGAGCTTTATCCGGCGCCTGATTGATAGCCCTCAGGATGAAGCCATCGTGCAGGCGATTACGCAGATGGCGCATAGCCTGAAGCTGTTGATTGTGGCCGAGGGTATCGAGGATGCGCAGACACTCGCGCGTCTGGTAGAGCTGGGCTGTGATCGGGGGCAAGGCTTTTTCTGGGCACCGGGTCTGCCGCCAGAGGAGTTTGCTCAGCTGCTGCAGGAGTCAGCCAGCGCCTGAGCGGGCAATTGCTGGCTGATACCCGCAGAGTATCAGCCAGGCATCCGCATCAGTTCTGCGGGACGACCCGCGCGTCGGTGCCGGATCCCTCAATGAATACAGCCTGCCCGGGAATCAGCCCCGGGTAAATCGGCTGGGTGATGGATACCAGCACACCATTCTTCAGCCGAACAATGATCTGTTCGCCCGGTTTTGGTTTGTCGTAGTTTTCCTGCATGGCGTTACCGGCAAATGCTCCGCCTATGGCGCCGGCGGCCATCGCTACATCGCGGCCGGTGCCTGCTCCGATCAGGCTGCCCAGTGCGAGCCCGCCCAGCCCGCCGGCTATTGCGCCAAGCCCGGTATGGTGCGGGCTGGTGATTTGTGCCGGGTTGATGGTTTCAATTTTGCCGCTGCGGATTTCCATCTCACCCACATCATTACCACCTGTGGCGCAGGCCGTCAGGCTAAAGCCAAGAGCAGCGCTGAGCAGCAGCTTGAAGAGTGTATTCATCAGTGAATTCCTTTTTGATTCGGGGAGGGCGAACAGGCTGCAGGCCGCTTGCCCGGAACGGCCGAATTACGTTAAAGGATGCTCGCCATTGCAATCAAGCCCCCGCTTCTTGGCCGCCTTGTCCGTCTGTCCTGCGCAGGCTGAATCGGCTGAGTGCAATGAGACGTTACAGTGTGTTACGGGTTAAACTGCGCCAGGCATTTTATCTTCGGAGCTCTCCATGTCCCGCGTTACCCTTAGCCGTTACCTGATCGAACAGACCCGCACACACGACACCCCCGCCGATCTGCGTTTTCTTATCGAGGTGGTTGCCCGGGCCTGCAAGGCCATCAGTCATGCAGTATCCAAGGGGGCTTTGGGTGGAGTGCTGGGCAGTCTGCATTCGGAAAACGTGCAGGGTGAAGTGCAGAAAAAACTCGACGTGCTGTCCAACGACATCCTGCTTGAAGCCAATGAGTGGGGTGGCCATCTGGCCGGTATGGCGTCGGAGGAGATGGAAAGTGCCCATCAGATTCCGGGTCACTACCCCAAGGGCGCCTATTTGCTGGTGTTCGACCCGCTGGACGGATCTTCCAATATTGATGTGAATGTGTCGGTCGGGACGATTTTCTCGGTATTGCGCAGCCCTGAGCGCAACGGTGAATCCGGCGACATCGACGAGCAGGCCTTTCTGCAGCCGGGTACCGAGCAGGTCGCCGCGGGATACGCTATTTATGGTCCGCAGACCATGCTCATGCTGACGCTGGGCAATGGCGTGAAGGGTTTTACCCTGGACCGTGAACTGGGCTCGTTCGTGCTGACCCATGATGACATCCAGGTACCACCGAGCACCGCCGAATTCGCCATCAACATGTCCAACCAGCGTCACTGGGAAGCGCCGGTCAAGCGCTATGTGGATGAACTGCTGGCAGGCAAGGAAGGCCCGCTGGGCAAGAACTACAACATGCGCTGGATTGCCGCGATGGTGGCCGACGTGCATCGCATCCTGACCCGCGGTGGCGTGTTCATGTATCCGCGGGATAACCGCGAAGCCGACAAACCGGGCAAGCTGCGTCTGATGTACGAGGCCAATCCGATGTCCTTCATTATTGAGCAGGCCGGAGGTATCGCAACCAATGGCTACCAGCGCATCATGGAAATCGAACCTACCTCGCTGCACCAGCGAGTGGCGGTTTTCCTCGGCTCAAAAGACGAAGTCGAGCGCGTGACCAGCTACCACCAGCACTGATTCGCTATTGCCGCCGCCCGCCGGGCGTGCGGACACCCCCAGGAGAACCTCCCATGACCAAGCGTTTTATGATTCTGCTCAGCGCTGCTCTGCTGCTGACTGCCTGCAGCAAGATCAATCAGGAAAACTATTCCAAATTATCGGTGGGCATGTCCAAGGCAGAGGTCGAAACCCTGCTCGGCAAGGCCGCTGAGTGCTCGGGTGCGGTAGGGCTGGCCAGCTGCACGTGGGGCGATGATAAGTCCGGAATCAGCGTGCAGTTTGCAGCCGACAAGGTGGTGGTGTTTTCCTCGAACGGGTTGAAGTAGACGCATGCCGGCCCTGCAGTGGGTAAATGACAACCAGTAGGTATTCAGGGCTTTCTTATTCCCTCAGACTCAAGGTTCTGTTGACACAATAATAAGGAACCCCTGAATGAACCGACTGCTTACCCCTCTGGCTGCGGCCTGTCTGCTGGCGGGCGCCACGACGGTTTCCGCCGCACCCTACTCGGCGATTTATGTGTTCGGCGACAGCCTCAGCGATGCCGGCCAGTTCCCCGATGCGGGCGGCCCTGCAGATGCAACCCGGCGCTTTACCAACCGGGTAGGACCTACCTATCTGTCGGGTAGTGGTGAAGTCATAGGGCAGACGGCCCCCATGCTGATTGGCCAGCAACTGGGTCTTGGCCTGCAGACCCCTTCGACCTCCTCGGTCTTGCAGGCGGCCGGTCAGGAAGATGGCAATAACTGGGCGGTGGGTGGCTATACCACCAGTCAGATTTTCAATTCGATTACCGCTGTGGGTGGTTCGGCCACTGGTCTGCGGACTCGCGACGGCTATCTGATTTCCACTGGCGGGCGAGCAGACCCCAATGCTCTTTATTATGTGAATGGTGGCGGTAACGACTTTCTGCAGGTCTTAATCAATCCGTTCGCTCCGCCAGCGATCGCAACTCAGCAGGCTCAGGCAGCCGCTGGCCGATTGATTGACAGTGTCGAAGCCCTCAGCGCGAGCGGTGCTCGATACATCATGGTGTCGTTGCTGCCTGATGTGGGTGCTACTCCAAATGCGGCCGCATTGGGTCAGATTTTTCCTGCTTTGCCAGCAACCATTACTGGGCTGGTGGGAGATTTCAATGCCGAACTGGTTGCCCAGTTGCGTGGCATTGATGCGGAAATCATTCCACTGAACAATCCGCTATTGCTGTCTGAGGTTATGGCTGATCCGGGTATTTTCGGTTTTGATGCGACACAGGAACTAAGTGCTACCTGCTTCGACTGTGCGAGTGAGAACACGACCTGGGGTATCAACTCGGCAACACCGGATCCGAGCAAGCTGATGTTCAACGACAGCGTACATCCAACCACTGCGGTGCAGCAGATTGCTGCGGATTACGCTTATTCCCTGCTCAACGCCCCGGTGGAAATGAGCCTGTTGCCGCAGATGGGGCAGGCCACTCTGCGGGGCCATCAACAGCAGTTGCGTAACGAGTGGACTGCCGACTGGGGGACCTGGCAAGCGGTGGGTGAATGGCGCGGCTTCCTGATCGGTGGTGGCCAGCATCTGGATATCGACTCGCAGGGCGCCGGTATGGGCAGTGCCGATGGCAACGGTTACAGCTTCAATCTGGGTACCAGTTTGCGGTTGGATGAGGCCTGGCGTGTTGGCGCTGCGGTTGGCTACTACCAGCAACAATTGGATGCCGGGGAAGCCAACTCCGATTACGACATGGACAGCTACATGGGATCGGTCTTTGCCCAATACCAGCAGAATCGCTTCTGGGGCGATGTCTCCTTGAGTGGCGGCAGTCTGGATTACGACAATCTCAAGCGTAAATTCTATCTGGGCCAGGTCAAACGCACCGAACAAGGCAACACCAATGGTGATCTCTGGGCCGCCAGTTCCCGTGTGGGTTATGACATAGCCGCTGATGCTGACAGCCAGTGGCACCTCAGTCCCTTCCTCAGCGCGGACTATTCACGGGTGAATGTGGATGGTTTCAGCGAAAACGGTGCTCAGTCGACCACCCTCAACTTCGATGATCAGCAGCGTGATTCGCGGCGTCTGGGCGCGGGTCTGCAAGGTCGTTATCAGCTTGACCGTGATACAGCGCTGTTTGGCGTGTATTCCTTTCAGCGCGAGTACGACGATGATGCCACCGAGGTCAGAGCAGAGCTGGTCAGCCTGCCCGGCATCGACTTCGAGCTGGAAGGGTTCACTCCCGGGCATACCTTGAACAGTGGCACGCTGGGTGTAAGTCACCAGCTGACTCAGGAGCTGACCTTGCGTGGGGGATACACCTACGCCAAGGAGGATGATCAGTCCCTGCAGGCGATCAGTGCCTCGCTGTCGCTCGACTTCTGAGTATCGGGGGCGATGGGCAATCCATCGCCCCTGTCAGCAACGGCTCACTGCCTGATCTTGTAGCCGCTGCGGAAGATCCACCACACCAGTCCCAGGCACAGCAGCAGAAAGCCCAGCGTCATGCCCAGGCTGATGCGCACGTCCACGTCGGCCACGCCGAAGAAACTCCAGCGAAACCCACTGATCAGGTACACCACCGGATTGAGCAGGGTGATCTTCTGCCAAAGTGGCGGCAGCATATCGATCGAGTAGAAGCTGCCGCCGAGAAACGCCAGTGGCGTAACGATCAGCGCCGGCACGATCTGCAGTTTCTCCCAGCCATCAGCCCAGATGCCGATGATGAAGCCGAACAGGCTGAAGGTGACCGCTGTCAGCAGCAGGAACGCCAGCATCCAGAACGGGTGAACGATTTCGAAGGAAACGAACAGCCGTGCGGTGAGCAGTATGATCAGGCCGAGAATCACCGATTTGGTCGCTGCCGCGCCGACATAACCAACGATTATTTCGACATAGGACACCGGCGCGGAAAGCAGTTCGTAGATGGTGCCCGAGTACTTGGGCATGTAGATGCCGAAGGCCGCATTGGAAATGCTTTCGCTGAGCAGTGCCAGCATGATCAGCCCCGGTACGATGAAGGCCGCATAGCTCACGCCTTGTACCTCGGTGATGCTGGCGCCGATCGCCGAACCGAATACCACAAAGTACAGCGAGGTGGAGATCACCGGGGTGGCGATGCTTTGCATCAGGGTGCGCCAGGTGCGGGCCAGCTCGAACAGGTAGATCGCGCGGATGGCATACAGGTTCATGCCTGGCTCCTCAGCAGATTGACGAAGATGTCTTCCAGCGAACTCTGGCTGGATTGCAGGTCACGAAAGTCGATGCCGTGCTCGCTCAGGGCCTTGAGCAGCTCGGCAATGCCGGTCTGCTGGCGCTGTGCGTCAAAGGTGAACACCAGTTCGTGGCCCGCATCGGCCAGCTCCAGTGCGTAGTCGGCCAGCGCAGCCGGTATCTGCGGCAGAGGCTCCTTGAGTTGCACACGCAGCTGTTTCTTGCCGAGCTTCTGCATCAGCGTGGTTTTGTCCTCAACCAGAATCAGCTTGCCGCCGCTGATGATGCCGATGCGGTCGGCCATTTCTTCAGCTTCTTCGATGTAGTGCGTGGTCAGGATGATGGTCACGCCGCGCTCGCGCAGGCGGCGCACCATCGCCCACATGTCACGGCGCAGTTCCACATCAACCCCGGCGGTGGGTTCGTCGAGAAACAGGATTGTCGGTTCATGGGACAAGGCTTTGGCAATCATCACGCGGCGCTTCATGCCGCCGGAGAGTTCGAATATTTTCGCGTCACGCTTTTCCCA
>DATMWH010000227.1:0-7923 GCA_035562615.1 Pseudomonas sp.
GTCTGGGCGCAGGCGCACTGGCTGTTGTTCCAGCCACAACCAGCCTGGGATGTGCTGACTGTGCTGCCTTTGGATAAGCGGCGCTCGCTGGAGTTTCTGGCCTTGCGCAGCGAATTGGCCGAGGCGCTCGAACTGGACAGCGAGCAGATTGCCACGCTGGAGCAGCTGCTCGCGCGCCGTCAGCGCCTGACCAATGCCCAGAGCGAGCAACTGCTGCAGTTGTACCTGCAGGCGGATCCGCAGAAGGCGCTGGAGCTGGCTGTGGCGAACTGGCGCCAGCGGCAGTCGCTGAACCGGCTGGTGCTGGCCTTGCAGCTGGCCCGTCAGCTGGGGCAATGGTCGCTGCTGGACAGCCTGCTGCAGGAGGCGCAGCCCTTCGCTGCGCAGTTGCAGGGCGAGCCGGTGTACTGGCAGGTGCAGATCGCCAGCGCCAACCAGCGCGGGGACAAGGCGCAACTGGAGCGCTTGCTGGCGCAATTGATTGCGCAGTTCCCCGACCAGTCCTGGGCCATTGAGGTCTACCTGTGGTCGCAGATCGATCGCCAGCAGCGCGCCGGGTTGGCGGCACGCCTGCAGGAATGGCGGCCGCTGGCCCGTCAGGAGGCCAATCTGTGGTTGCCCTTTGCCAGTGCCTACGCCTTGCTGGGTAATGTCGAGGAATCGCTGCGCTGGTTCGAACGCCATGTCCGCGCCAATCCGCAGGATCAGCTGGCGCTGGCCGCCTATGCCGACATGCTCGAGCAGGCCGGGCAAGCGGACAGTGCCTGGCGGTTGCGGCGCTATCTGCTGGCGCAATGGCAGCGCAATCCGGACGGCGATGAAGCCCTGCAGCCGGAACGCTATCTCGCCTACCTGCGCCTGCTCAGTAGTGTGGCCGGCATTCAGCGCGCGCGGCTGGTCAGTCAGCAGCCCCTGGCCAAGGGCCTGCCTGCGGCGCAACAACAGCCGTTGCTGGAAGCCTGGTTCGAGCGCTGGATAGTCCAGCTGGAAACCAGCAAGCGCACCGGCGCGATTGATCCCTGGCTGGCCTGGGCCAAAGAGCGCGGGATCAGGATTGATCGCTTCACCCAGTTGCAGAGTGCCCTGCGCGCGGTGCGTCAGGAGGAATTGCAGGCGTTGCTGGACAGCGACAGTCTGGCCCCGGAAAGCCGCGCGGAAATCTGGCTGCGCCTGGGGCTGGATCAGCGGGCCCAGCAGGAAAGCCTGCAGGCGCTGAGCAGCGAGCGCTCGGCGGCGCAGAACCGGACCTTGCGCAATCAGGCGCAGGGCGTCTTGCAGCGCCAGCCGCGCGGGCTCCAGCTGGGCTGGCAGGACCGCGATTACGGTGGTTTGCGCCAGAAAGGTACACAACTGCTGGCGGCCAATAACGTAGGCGACCGTTACCTGTCGATGAACGCGTCCGACTCGCGTTATTCCGACTCCGATCTGCTCGACAGCGGCCGGCTGGGGCGCGAGCAGACGCTGGCGCTGAGTCTGGAAACCCCGCTGCAAGACGGGTCGTGGCTGCTCGAAGGTGAGCTGGCGCAGAATGATTTTGCCGATCGGCACGGACTGGGACTGGCGCGCAATTGGCGGGTGACGGACACGGACAGCCTGTCGCTGGGTCTGGACTGGCAGCGCCAGACCGATGAAAGCGGCTTGATGCATGCGCTGGGGATGCGTGACAGTCTGCAGGCGGCAGGTCAACATGGTTTGTCCGCCCGTGACCAGCTGAGCTGGCGCCTGGCGCGCAACCGTTACAGCACCTTTGATGGGGATGACCTGGGGGATGGCTGGTCGGCCGCTCTTGATCTGAGTCACAGCCTGCTGGCCCACGAGCCCCAGTGGCTGGTGCGCACCGGGGTCAGCTGGCAGGAAAACAATCCGGTCGGGCAACTGCCCGACGCCCTGTTGCGCAGTAACGGTGGTGTTCTGCTGGATAATGCAGTGCCGACCGATCTGCTCACCGATCGCTTCGGCGAGCTGTATGTTGGCAGTTCCTGGCAACGTGGAGTTCCGGGGGCGTTGAACCGGGCCTGGCCGCAATTCACCTGGAGGCTGGATACCCGGGCCGGCTGGCAATGGCCGGAGCAGAGTTTTGCCTGGGCGGTGGAAGCGGGCGCAGGCGTGGAAGTGTTCGGTGACGATGAGCTGGCCCTGGTGGGTGGCTACAACTCGGCGCCGGTGGGTGGGGATGGTCAGGCAGGCAGCATCATGCGCCTGACCTACAGCTTGCGGTTTGGTCGTTAATCTTGTTTCAGGAGCGTATGCATATGTCGTTTGCCAGTCGTGTCACCCTGGTGGTTCTGGGTCTGTTGTTGAGTGCCTGCTCGACGCAGTCCAGTCAGACCGATGTCAAGTTGTCGCGCACCGGCAGCTGGGTCCTGCTGCCGCTGGTCAATCTCGCGCAGGCACCGCAGGCGGCTGAAGGCGCCGAGCAGATCCTGTTCAGCGTGCTGGCGGCCAATGGCCTGACGGTCACGCCCGCTCCGCAACAGCAGCAGCCGGCTGACGAGTTTCCGCTGGAGGACAGCCAGCGCCTGCAACAAGCGCTGCAGTGGGCCCGGCAGCGCGGTGACACTTACGCCATCACCGGCAGTGTCGAGGAGTGGCAGTACAAAAGTGGTCTGGACGGCGAGCCGGCGGTGGGTATTACCCTGCGCGTGATCGAGCCGGCGAGCGGGCGCATTCTCTGGAGTGCCAGTGCGGCACGTGCCGGCTGGTCACGCGAGAGCCTGGCCGGTGCTGCGCAGACCGTGCTGGAATCGCTGGTTGCCGACTTGCCGCTGCAGTGAGTGAAAAACACGCATGACTGATCATCTGATCGTTGCGCCGCATCGCGGCAACGGGTTCGCCAGCTGGGTCGAAACCATCGGCCTGACCGCGCTGACCTTGTTGCTGGGCTTCTGGGCCGAGCCGACGGACCCGTTGCATGTGTTTTCGGCGTTTGCCTGGTCGGTGTTCGCGCCTTTGCTGCTGGCTTTGCGCTATGGGTTCTTTCAGGCGCTGGTGAGTGCCTTGTTGCTGATCGCGACCTTAGTGGTGCTGCATCTGCAGGAATACGGCGACTACCAGGAGTTACCTTCAGCCTTCATGGTCGGCATTCTGGCCAGCGCCATGATCAGCGGCGAGTTCCGCGACCTGTGGGCCCGGCGCCTGGAGTCCCTGCAGCGCATCAGTGATTACCGCGAGGTACGCCTGGAGGAGTTCACCCGGGCGCACCAGATACTGCGCATTTCCCATGACCGTCTGGCGCAGCGCCTGGCCGGTAACGATCAGAGTCTGCGCAGCGTGTTGCTGGCCATGCGTCAGCGCATGCGCCAGTTGCGCCTGGCAGAGCAGACGCTGGATGGCATGGCCGAGGCGATTCTTGATCTGTTCAGTCAGTACGGCCCCTTGCGGCAGGCCGCCCTGTACCGGGTGGCCGAGGGCAAGCTCAAGGGCCAGTCGCTGGCCATGATCGGTGAAATGCCCGAGGTCAGCGCCGACGATCCGCTGGTCAGGTTGACGCTGGAAAAAGGCGAACTGGTGAGTATTCGCCCCGAGTTGCTGGAACAGGGCGAGATCGTGACCGGCACCCCGTTGCTGGCCTGCATCCCCTTGACCGACTCGCACAACAGCATTCATGCACTGGTGCTGGTGCAGAACATGCCGTTCTTCGCCTTCAACGAGCGCAACCTTAACCTGCTGGCGATTCTTGGTGGGCACATTGCCGATTTGCTGGTCAACAACGCGCAGGCAGCGTTGTACCGGGATGCCGATGCCCAGCGCTTTGCCCAGCTCTGCCAACGCTCCTTGCTGGATGCCCGACGCTATGAGATTCCGGCGTTTCTGCTGGGCATCGAGTTGCGCAACAGCAGCGTCGGCGCGGAAGTGGAACACTTGCTGCGCACCCAGCAGCGCGGGCTGGATGTGATCTGGACGGCGCTCAATCGCAAGAATGTCAACGTGGTGCTGGTGTTGTTGCCGCTGACCGCCGAAGACGGACTCAGTGGTTACCTTGAACGGATCCGCCTGACGGTGCTGGAAAACCTCGGTCTGAGCCTGGAGGCCGCCGGCCTGGTGATACACCGGCACAAGATCAGTTCGGTGCCGGCCAACGTCAAACGCGCCCGGCAGTTTTTGCAAAAGGAGTGCGAGCTGGATGAACAGCAAGTGGCTATTCACTAACGCATTTTTTCTGGAGCTGGGCAGCCTCTACAGTTTGCTTGGCAGCTCCGCGACGCTGGCGAGCATTCTCACCTTCAGCGGCCTGCATGGCCTGGCCAGTCTGTGCCTGACCGCGGGCATCTGGCCGTTGCTGCCCAAGCGTTATCGCCAGCCATTGCCCTGGAGCCCCTTGTTTCTGCTGAGCGTGGCGTTTTTCATTCCGCTACTGGGGATTCTGGGCATCGTGCTGGCGATTTTTCCGGCCTTGTATTTCCCGCGCCAGAAAGCCGCCGATATCTGGCAGCTCACGGCGATTCCCGATCTGCCGTTTCGCGCCAGTGCGCCGGATATGCAGAACATGCTCAGCATGGGCGGGCTGCAGGATGTGTTGCGCCATGCAGGCAGCTCGAACAAGCGCCTGTCCGCGGTACTGGAAACGCGGCGTATGTCCAGCCGTGACGCCATCCCGATCCTCAAGCTGGCCTTGAAGGATTCGGCCGATGACGTGCGTCTGCTGGCGTACTCGATGCTCGATGGCAAGGAAAACGAGATCAACCTGAAAATCCGCACCCTGCTTGAGGAGCTGGAGGTGGCGGCGGCCGAACTGCATCCGCAACTGCATGCCGCGCTGGCCCAGCACTACTGGGAACTGGTGTACATGGGGCTGGCTCAGGGCAGTGTGCTGGAACACATGCTCAGCTCGGCGCAGCGCCATATCGGCTATGCCATCGAAGGGCAAAGTACCCCGCAGGCCTGGTTGCTGGCCGGCCGCATTGCGCTGGAACAGCAGCGCCTGGACGCCGCCGAACAGGCGTTTGCCGAGGCCGAAAGGCTCGGTATGGATGCCGCCCAACTGGCCAGCTACCGGGCCGAAGTGGCGTTTTGCCGGCGTGACTTTGCGGCCATTTACGGCTGGCTTGAGCAGCTGGGCCCCGACGACCGGCAACGCACTCCTTTTGCTGCGCTGACGCAGTACTGGAAAGCCCCGCAAGGGGCTTCATGGAATCTGACGGTATGATTTTTTCTCTGGCAAGGTATCAGCAATGTCCCTGAGTACTCCTGAGCAGCCGCCGGTTGCCGATGTCTGCCTGCTGCTGGAGGGTACTTACCCCTACGTGCGTGGCGGAGTGTCGAGCTGGATTCATCAGATTATCAATGGGCTTCCGGAGGTCAGTTTCTCGATCATCTTCATTGGCGGCGCCGAAACAACCTATGGTGAAAAGCAGTACCAGATGCCGGCCAATATCGTTCACTTCGAACAGCACTTTCTCGAAGAGGCCTGGCAAACACCGGATGCGCGCACCTGCAAGGGCGACACGCGGCGCATGGCCAAGGTGTCGGAGATGCACAGTTACTTCCACAAACCCGGTGGCGTGGTGCCCACGGCGCTGGCCGATGAAGTGATCGGCATGATTGTCGAGGGCAAGGGGCTGGACCGGGAGAACTTTCTCTACAGTGAAGCCTCCTGGGCAGCGCTGACCAAGGGCTATGAAACCTACTGCAGTGATCCCTCCTTCGTGGATTATTTCTGGACCATGCGCTCCATGCATGCGCCGATCTTCCTGCTCGCCTCGATCGCCCGCAAGGCGCCGCCGGCGCGCATTATTCATGCTATTTCCACCGGTTATGCCGGCCTGCTAGGCGCCTTTCTCAAACGCCGCTGGCAGGTGCCGTTCGTCCTCACCGAACACGGTATCTACACCAAGGAACGCAAGATCGATCTGGCCCAGGCCAGCTGGATTCAGGACTCCACGGACGTGGTCAGCGACGGCGCCTCCACCGACATGAGTTATATCCGGCGCATGTGGATCCGCTTCTTCGAGCAAGCCGGCCGTATGACTTATCAGGCGGCCGATCCGATCATTGCGCTCTACGAAGGCAACCGCTTGCGCCAGATTGAAGATGGTGCGCCGGGCGAGCGCACCCGGGTTATTCCCAACGGCATCAGTCTGGCGGCCTATCGCGATGCGATGGCGCAGCGCCCGGCGGGCATTCCACCGGTGGTCGGCCTGATCGGCCGGGTGGTGCCGATCAAGGACATCAAGACCTTTATCCGCGCCATGCGCGGGGTGGTCTCGCAAATCCCCGAAGCCGAGGGCTGGATCATCGGACCGGAAGAGGAGGACCCGGCTTACGCGCAAGAGTGCCGCGCGCTGGTAGCCAGTCTGGGCCTGAAGGATCAGGTGAAGTTTCTCGGTTTCCAGAAGATCAGCGCGATCATGCCAAAGCTGGGTGTAATGGCCCTGACCTCGATCAGCGAGGCGCAACCGCTGGTGATTCTCGAAGCCTATGCCGCCGGTGTACCGGTGGTGGCCACCGATGTGGGCTCCTGTCGCGAACTGATTGAAGGCGGTAGCGCCGAGGATCGCGCCTTCGGTTCGGCCGGTGAAACCGTGGCGATTGCCGACCCGCAGGCCAGCGCCCGGGCCATTCTCAAACTGCTGCAGGACCCCGAGCGCTGGTTGCAGGCGCAACAGTCGGGGCTGCAACGCGTGACCCGTCTGTATACCGAGGAGTTGATGTTCGAGAATTACCGCAAGGTCTATGCGCAGGCTGAGGCGATCTGATGGCTGGCATCGGTTTTGAACTGCGGCGGATTCTGCTCAAGGACAGTTACACCTCGACCTTGCGCGCCTATATCTATGCCGGCCTGATCAGCTCCGGGCCATGGGTGCTGTCGATCATCAGTGTGATGCTGATCGGTATCGTCAGTCTGGGAGGCATTACCCCGGAAGATCAGGTGCGCCAGTTTCTGGTCAGCGTGACCTATCTGATGGCGGTGTCGCTGATTCTCACCGGTGGTCTGCAACTGTATTTCACCCGTTTCATTTCCGATCGCCTGTACGAGCAAAAGGGCGAGATTATCCTGCCCAACCTGCTGGGCATTCTCGGGCTGGTGACGGTGTTTACCGGCTGCATCGGTTCGCTGCTGGTAGTGTGGTTATTTGATCAGTCGCTGCTGTTCTGCGTGTTGCTGGTGACCAATCTGGTGGTGCTGTGCAACCTGTGGATGGTGATCATCTTCCTTTCCGGCATGAAGGCGTACAACCGAATCCTGCTGACCATGCTGGTCGGTTATGCGGTGATGATCGGCAGCGGTTTCGTGCTGCGCGACTACAACCTGGAAGGTTTGCTGCTGGCCCTGCTGATAGGCCATGCCAGTCTGGTGTTCATGTTTCTCTATGACATCCTGCGCGAGTATCCGGCCGAGCGTCTGGTCAGCTTTGATTTTCTCGATCGCCGGCAAGTCTTCCTCAGTCTGCTGTTTACCGGCTTTGCCTATAACGCCGGGGTGTGGGTCGACAAATTCATCTTCTGGTTCAATCCGGCCACCTCCCAGGAGGTGATTGGCCCGTTGCGCATGTCGCTGATTTACGACCTGCCGATCTTTCTCGCCTATCTGGCGGTGATTCCCGGCATGGCGGTGTTTCTGGTGCGTATCGAGACCGATTTCGCCGAAGCCTACGAGCGCCTGTACAACGCCATTCGCGGCGGCGAGACGCTGGGGCATATTTATTACCTGAAAGACCAGATGTTGCTGACGATCCGCCAGGGGTTGTTTGAAATCCTCAAGGTGCAGGGCATCACCATCGTTCTGCTGTTCCTCTGGGCCGCCGATATTCTGGCCTGGCTGGGGATTTCACATCATTACCTGCCGCTGTTCTACGTCAATCTGGTCGGCGTGAGCATTCAGGTGTTGCTGATGGCGCTGCTCAACGTGTTCTTTTATCTGGACAAGCGGCGCATCGTGCTGGAGCTGACGGTATTGTTCCTGCTGCTCAACGCCTTGCTGAC
>DATMWH010000228.1:0-13188 GCA_035562615.1 Pseudomonas sp.
CCGCCGTGGATGCGCTAGATCCTGACGGCCTCAGTTGCTCCAGTCTCTTGCTGGTCAGCGGAGGCGGTCATCAGTGGCTTTCAGCCAGATTGGCCAGCAGTTCAATCAGTGTGGTGTAAAGGCTGCTGTCGATGCGCATGGTGCTCTGCCTCCATTCGCTTTTTGCGGATGAATGGAGGCTAGACGCCACGCCCGGATTTCACTAATTCATTCTGAGCATGACGGCGATAGCGCCGGGCCATGGCCGCCGCAGGCGAAGTAGCCCGGATGCAATCCGGGACAGGCATCCCCGGATTGCATCCGGGCTACTGCTGATCGGGTTTCCAGTAGCCCAGCAGCAAGGCGTTGCTGACCACGCTGACGCTTGATAGTGCCATCGCCGCGCCGGCCAGCACCGGGTTGAGCAAGCCGGCGGCGGCCAGCGGGATGCCGACCAGATTGTAGATAAAAGCCCAGAACAGGTTCTGCTGGATTTTGCGGTAGGTGCGGCGGCTGATTTCCAGCGCCGCGGGCACCAGTCGCGGGTCGCCGCGCATCAGGCTGATGCCGGCGGCATGCATCGCCACATCGGTACCGCCGCCCATGGCGATACCGACATCGGCGGCGGCCAGCGCCGGCGCATCATTCAGGCCGTCACCGACCATCGCCACCACCCGGCCGGCCTGTTTCAGTTGCGCGACACGCGTCGCCTTGTCCTCCGGCAGCACCTCGGCCAGTACCTGGGTGATGCCCAGCTGTCTGGCGACCACTGTGGCGCTGCCGGCATTGTCACCACTGATCAGGTGGCAGCGCACACCGCGCTGCAGCAGCGCGGCAATCGCCGCTTCTGCCCCCGGCTTGATTTCATCGCCGAATGCCAGCAGGCCCAACAGCTTTGGCTGCGGGCCGCTCTGCATCAGCCAGGACAGGGTGCGGCCTTCTGTTTTCCAGGCGTCATAAGCGGCCCCCAGCGGGCCGCTGCTCAGGTGCAATTCTTCGAGCAGGCGCTGGTTGCCCAACGCCAGTTCAATGCCTGCCACCTGCCCGCGGGTGCCGCGGCCGGGCAGGCTGTGGCTGGCGCTCAGGGCCGGCAGTGGCAGCTGGCGCGCCTGACAGGCGGCCAGCACGGCTTTGGCCAGCGGGTGTTCGCTGCCTTGCTGCAGGGCACCGGCCAGACTCAGTAACTGCTCGTCCGTGGTGCCCGCGTGTGCCTGCCAGTGCAGCAGATGCGGCTGGCCCGAGGTCAGTGTGCCGGTTTTGTCGAAGGCGACATCGGTGACCTTGTGGGCGATTTCCAGTGCTTGCGCATCCTTGATCAGAATGCCGTGCCGGGCCGCCACGCCCGTACCCGCCATGATCGCGGCGGGCGTAGCCAGCCCGAGGGCGCAGGGGCAGGCGATGACCAGCACCGATACTGCGTTGATCAGCGCCTGCTCCATGCCGGCCCCGGCCAGCCGCCAGCCGCCCAGGGTACACAGGGCAATCAGCAGCACGGCGGGTACGAAGAGGTTACTGACCCGATCCACCAGCTTCTGGATCGGTGCCTTGGCGGCCTGGGCATCCTCAACCAGACGGATGATGCGTGCCAGTACGCTTTCGGCGCCCAGTGCGCGGGTAATGATCAGCAACTGCCCGTCACCATTGATCGCGCCGCCGGTCACCCGGTCGCCAGGGCCCTTGTTCACCGGCAGGCTCTCGCCGCTGATTAGTGATTCATCCGCCTGACTCTGCCCTTCCAGCACTTCGCCATCGGCGGCAAAGCGCTCTCCGGGACGCACGCGCAGCACGTCACCGAGGCGCAGCAAGGCGATCTCGACCTGCTCATCCTGACCGTCGACCACCCGCACGGCGTGTTCAGGTCTTAATGCTTGCAAGGCCTGAATGGCCGCACCGGTCTGGCGCTTGGCGCGGCCTTCGAGGAATTTGCCGAGCAGCACCAGGGTGATGACCATCGCCGATGACTCGAAGTACAGGTGCGGTTCATGCCCCTGATGGGCCGTCCACCACAGGTAGAGGCTCAGCCCGTAGGCAGCACTGGTGCCGATGGCGACCAGCAGGTCCATGTTGCCGCTGCCCGCGCGCAGGGCGTTCCAGGCCGCCCGGTAGAAGCGCGCGCCGAGCACAAACTGCAGCGGTGTGGCCAGGATGAATTGCAACCAGGCCGGTGGCATCCATTGCAGGCCGAACACGCCGAGCAGCATCGGCGCGGCCAAGGGCAGGGTCAGCAGCACCGCACACAGCAGCCGGATGCGTTCGCGCCGCTGCGCATCCGGCTGCCCATCAGCTGAGTCAGCGGACAATCGGGCGCTGTAGCCGGCCTCGGCCACGGCCTTGATCAGCCCGGCAGTACGGGTGTCGGCGAGCACGCGCAGACGGGCTTTCTCGCTGGCCAGATTGACACTCACCGAGATCACGCCGTCAGCCTTGCCCAGCGCGCGTTCAATCCGGCCGACGCAACTGGCACAGGTCATACCGCCTATACTCAGCTCTAGCGTCTGCTGCGGTACCTGGTAGCCGGCGGCTTCGATGGCCTGGATCAGTTGTGGCAGCGGGGTGTCGAGGCTTTCGATCCGCACCCGCTCGGCGGCCAGATTGACGCTTGCCGTTTGCACTCCGGGCAATTTGCCCAGGGCGCGCTCGACCCGTCCGGCACAGCTGGCGCAGGTCATGCCGCTGACGGGCAGGTCAATGGGCTGTCGCGCGCTGGTGGTCATAAGGTGTCTGTCCGGAAAGGTTGGTGGTACAGCATCCGCCGCAAGGGGCAGGTAGCGGTCAGGTGTTTCACCGATCAGTATTTTATTGAGGGTCAGGTTGATGCAAGTGTTCAATGTTCAGGGGATGTCTTGCCAGCACTGCGTCGCGGCCATCACCCGTGCGGTGCAGGCGCTCGACAGTGCGGCGCAGGTGCAGGTGGACTTGCCCGGCGGACGGGTGAGTATCGAAAGTGTTCTGCCGGAAACCGAGTTGCTGCGCGTGCTGGCCGACGAGGGCTATGCCGCGCAGCGCGGTTCATGATCCGGCGCATTAAGGTCTTGATTTTCGTAGGGTGGGTTAGGCCTGCGGCCGTAACCCACCAGCCGGCCGCGAGGCTGGCAAGGGCGATGCCTTTGGCATCGGTGGTGGGTTACGCCGGGCGTCGCTGCGCCGGGCGTCGTCTCGCCGGGCGTCGCCACGCTGCTAGCGGCTAATCCACCCTACAACCGCCGCCTAAAAGTTTAATCTCCAGCGGGCCGGATCAATAAATGGACGGCTTATATTCGCGGGGGATGTTTTCCCGAATGCCTTAGAATGGCCGCTTTGCAGTTCACGGACAGTTGGAGACACACATGCGCGTGGGTGCTGGTTTGCTGATTAACCTCTTCCTCAGTGTTGCTGGCGGGACGGCTGTGGCCGCAGAGTCGGCCAAATCCCAGCCGCCGCTACCCGAGGTCAAGGTCGAAGTGGTCAAGGCGTTGGATGTTCCGATCCGCCTGGAATATCCGGGGCGCACGGCGGGTTACCGGGAAGTCGAGGTGCGTGCCCAGGTCAGCGGTATTCTGCAGCAGCGTACCTATCAGGAGGGCGCGCCGGTGAAACAGGGACAGGTACTGTTTCGCCTTGACTCGCGCCAGTATCAGGCAGCATTGACCCGGGCCCAAGCCGCACTGGCGCAGGAGCAGGCACGTCTGCGTCAGGCCGAGCGTGATCTGCTGCGGGTCCGCACCCTGGCGGCCAAGGGCTTTGCCAGTGAGCGTGAGCTGGACAACTCGATCTCCCAGTTCGAGCAGAGCAGGGCCAATCTGCAGGCCGCCGAGGCCGAAGTGAAATCGCGCCAGATCGATCTGGACTTCACCACCGTGGTGGCGCCGATTACCGGGATCACCAGCCGCGAAGCCCGCTCCGAAGGCAGCCTGATTGTGGCCGGTGACCCGCAGGCCAGCCTGCTCACGCAGCTGACCCAGCTCGATCCGATTTATGTGAATTTCTCACTGCCGCAGGACTCCGAGAGCGCGCGGCTGCGCAATGATGTGGCCAACGGCAAGCTGGCCAATGCCAGCAAGGCCGAGTTGACGGTGCAGGTGCAGTTCAATGACGGGTCGGTGTATCCGTTGCAGGGGCGGGTCGACTTCACGGACAGCCTGGTCGACAGGGCTACCGGCAGCGTCAGTACCCGGGCGGTGATTCCCAATCCCGAGCAGAAGCTGTTGCCCGGGCAATTCGTCCGCGTTCTGGTCAGCGGCCTGCTGCGGCTCAATGCCATCAGCGTGCCGGAGCGGGCCGTGGCGCAGAATGCCGCCGGCACTTATGTCTATGTGATCGATGAGCAGGGCGTGGTGCGTCAGCAGCAGGTAACCCTGGGCGGTACTGCCGGCGGGCGCTGGATAGTCGAGTCAGGACTGGTGAGTGGTGAGCGCGTGGTAGTCGAAGGTGGGCACAAACTGCAGCCGGATGACCGGGTGCATGCCGCCACGGTCGAAGCCATGCACGGTCAGGGACTGATTGAAGAGATCCGCCGATGATTTCGCGTTTCTTTATTGACCGGCCGATTTTTGCGGCGGTCATCTCGATCGTCATCATGCTCGCAGGGCTGGTGGCCATGCGTGAACTGCCGATTTCCCAGTACCCGCCGATCCTGCCACCGCAGGTGAGCGTTTCGGCGAGCTATCCGGGAGCCAGTGCGCAGGTCATCGCCGAAACAGTTTCTGCACCGCTGGAACTGGCGATCAACGGTGTGGAAGGGATGATCTACCAGACCTCCTACTCCGGCGGTGGCAAGCTCACTCTGTCGGTGTATTTCCAGGTAGGCACCCACCCCGGTCAGGCCACCATTGATGTCAATAACCGGGTGCAGGCGGCGCTGGCCAAACTGCCGGAAGAGGTCCGCCGCCAGGGCGTGAATGTCGAGAAGAAGTCTTCCGACATCCTGCAGGTCGTGGCGCTGTATTCGCCCGATGGCACGCAGAGCCCGCTGCAGCTGAGCAACTATGCGCTGATCAATGTGATTGACGAACTCAAGCGGCTGCCGGGGGTGGGGGATGCCAGACAGTTCGGCTCGAAGAATTACTCGATGCGCATCTGGTTGCGCCCGGACAAGCTGGCGCAGTTCAACCTGACCTCCAGTGATGTGGTGGCGGCCCTGCGCGAACAGAATTCGCAATTTGCCGCCGGCAGTTTCGGTCAGCAACCGCTGCGTGAAGAACAGGATTTCACTTACACGGTGACCACTCAGGGACGCCTGAGCACTCCCGAGCAGTTTGGTGAAGTGATCCTGCGCACCAATGCCGACGGTGCCAGTCTGTTGCTTCGGGATGTCGCGCGTATCGAGCTGGGGGCGCTGGATTACGCCATGGTCACCACGCTCAACGGCAAGCAAAACGCTTCGTTCGGCATCTATCTGCAACCCGGGGCGAATGCGCTGGAAACTGCCAAGGCGGTGCGCACCACCATGCAGCGGCTGGCCGAGCGCATGCCGGCGGGCATGAGCTACAAGATTCCCCACGACACCACACGGTTTGTTGAGGTGTCCATCGAGGAGGTGCTGAAAACCTTTGCCGAAGCCCTGCTGCTGGTGGTGCTGGTGGTCTTCGTCTTTCTGCAGAACTGGCGTGCCAGCCTGATTCCGCTGCTGGCGATTCCGGTCTCGCTGATTGGCACGTTTGCCGGCATGTATGCGCTGGGATTTTCCATCAACCTGCTGACGCTGTTTGGCATGGTGCTGGCGATCGGCATCGTGGTGGATGACGCCATCGTGGTGATCGAAAACGTCGAGCGGGTGATGGCGGAGGAAAAACTCTCGCCGCGCGATGCGGCCATCAAAGCGATGGAAGAGGTGACCGGGCCGATCATCGCGATTGTGCTGGTGCTCTGCGCCGTGTTTGTCCCGGTGGCCTTTCTCGGCGGATTGGCCGGCGAGATGTATCGCCAGTTCGCCATCACCATTGCCATCTCGGTGGTGATTTCCGGCATCGTTGCACTCACCCTGAGCCCGGCCCTGTGTGCGCTGTTGCTCAAACCGGTGCATGGCGAGCCGATCGCGCCACTGCGCTGGTTCAATCGCGGCTTTGCCCGGGTGACCCGCGGTTACAGTGCCGGCGTGGCGTTTTTCCTCAAGCGCAGCTTGCTCGGGCTGGCGCTGTTTGTGCTGATGCTGTTGCTGACCGTCGGCCTGTTCACTCGCGTCCCTGGCTCACTGGTGCCCAGCGAGGATCAGGGCTTTGTGCTGGCCAGTTATGCGCTGCCGCCAGCGGCCTCGCTGACCCGCACGGAAAAAGTGACCCGTGCGGTGACCGAGCAGTTGATGGCGCACCCGGCGGTCAGGGATGTGGTCACCTTCACCGGTTTTGACATTCTCAGCTCCGGCACCAACAGCTACTCGGGCGTTTCCTTCGTGCCCCTGCAGGATTGGAGTGAGCGTCCGGGCGAGGCGCTGGATGCGCGCAATCTGGTCAATGAATTCCGCGAGATGGCTTCCGGGCAGACGGACGGCTCGATGTTCGCCTTCAACCCGCCACCGATTTCCGGAATGAGCACCACCGGAGGCTTCGAGGGCTTCGTGCAGGATCGCCGTGGTGGCACGGTGGCGCAGATGGACGCCAAGCTGGAAGAGTTCCTCGCGGCATTGCGAAAGCGCCCGGAACTGACCGGTTTGCGTACCACCTTCAATGCGCAGGTGCCGCAGTACTACATCGATCTGGACCGCAATCGCGCCCGTGCCCAGGGCGTGGCGGTGAGTGATGTGTTCACCGCGATGCAGAGCACCTTCGGCAGTTACTACGTCAACGACTTCACGCTGGCTGGGCGTATCTGGCAGGTTTCGCTGCAGTCGGATGCTGACTTCCGGCGCAAGCCGGAAGACATGGCGCAGGTCTATGTGCGCTCCAGGGCCGGCGATCTGGTGCCGTTGTCGACGCTGGTAGAGGTGCGGCGCATTCTCGGGCCGGATATTTTCACCCGCTTCAACGGTTATCCGGCAGCCAAACTGCTCGGTGGCCCGGCGCCGGGCTTCAGCAGTGGTCAGGCGCTGGCAGCTGTTCAGGAGGTCGCCGATCAGGTGCTGGGCAGTGATTACGCGATCGGTTGGACCGGTTCGGCCTTTCAGGAGATCGCCAGTCAGGATTCGGGCAGCACGGGGTTTGTGTTCGGCCTGATCATGGTATTCCTGATTCTGGCGGCGCAGTACGAGCGCTGGTCATTGCCACTGGCGGTAGTGACGGCGGTGCCGTTTGCGCTGTTCGGTGCGGTGCTGGCGGTCTGGCTGCGCGGGCTGGAGAACGACCTGTATTTCCAGGTCGGGTTGATCACCCTGATCGGGCTGTCTGCCAAGAATGCGATTCTGATCGTCGAGTTCGCTGTGCTGTGCCGGGAGAAGGGCATGAATCGCTACGATGCCGCCGTGCACGCGGCGAAGCTGCGCTTCCGTCCGATCATCATGACCTCGCTGGCGTTCATTCTCGGTTGCCTGCCGCTGGCGATCAGTACCGGCGCCGGTTCGGCCAGTCGTCATTCGATTGGTACCGGGGTGATTGGCGGCATGCTCGCCGCCACCCTGTTGGCGACGTTCCTGATTCCCATGTTCTTTCTGCTGGTGGAAAAACTGGCCAGTCGTGGGCGCGACTGATCGCTGAGTTTGAGTGGGCTTCAGGCGATCCTGAAGCCCGACGCAAACTCAGGGCTGCTCGAAGGCCGCCGTCACACCATCATGCAGGGGCAGGCCGAAGCTGTGCAGGGCATGTTTCGGGGAGATCTGTGCGCCCTGGATGCTGCCCAGTTGCAGCCAGCCCAGCTGGGGTTCGAAGATCAGCCGCACCAGCATTTCCACTTCCTTGCTGGCCAGACTGGAATCGCTCAGCAGCAAACTGCTGACGGCCAGTGTCGGTACGGCTTGCGTCTGTTGCGCATAGCTGCCGGCGGCGATGGTGAACGGCAGCGTGCCGGGGCGATTCTTGAGCAGCTGCTCAACCGCGTCAGGGCGCAATGGCAGCAAGCGTATGTCCATATCCTCGCTGGCGGCGCGGATGGCGTCGGCGGGCAGGCCGATGATCTGGATCAGTCCGTCGATATCGTCGTCGCGCAAGGCCGCCAGGGCTTCCTGCAGGTTCAGACTGGTGACTTCGGCAAAGTCCTCGGGTTGCAGTTGGTGCGCGGCCAGCACCGCCAGTGCGGTTTCCCGCGAGGCAGAACCCGGCAGGCCGAGGTTGATGCGCTTGCCACGCAGCTGCTCGAGTTGCTGCGGGCCGTCGGCCCTGACCAGCACCTGCACCGGCTCGGGGTAGAGGCTGGCCATCACGCGCAAGGTGCTAAAGGCGCCCTTGCCGGTAAACGGACCGCTGGCATTGAATGCGTCCCAGGCTACATCGCTTTGCGACAGGGCCAGGCTGGCACTGCCGTCACGCAGCATCTGCAGATTGACCATGCCGCCCTCGGTCAACAGTGGCCGGATGATGATCTTGCGGTCCTTGGCCAGCTTGGCCAGGGCATCGGCAAAATGCGCGTACTGGCCGTTTTCCGGCCCGCTGGCCAGAGCAAAGCCATTGCTGCTGCGGGCTATCCGGCCTTCGATACTGCTCAGCGTCCGACTCATTTCCTCGGCGATGATTTTCCGCTCGTTGGGACCGCGGCCGTCCGGGGAAAGGTTGAGTGCGGTAGTAATCGCATTGATCAGTTGTTCGCGCTGGGTGTCAGCGCTGTTGGCCGACAAATCAACCGGTGCCTGATTGAAACCTTGCGGGGTATGCAGCTGCCAGCCATCGGCGGTTTTTTCGTAGATCAGGCTGCCGTGCACGTTCAGCAGGTCACCACTGCGATTGCCACCGCTGGCGATCCCGGTCAGGCCGCGCGGGCCGGCGCCCAGCAGGCTGACCAGACTGGCGACACCGGGGATGTCCCAGCGCGAGAAGTCGCGGTCCTGCTGCATTTTCAGGGTGGCGTTGAAGTACACCACGCGGCGTTGCTGGTCGACATCCGCGCCGGCGTCGGGTGCCGATCCCTGCCGGCGAAACTCGGTGATGAGCACACTGTCCGGGCCCAGGGTCTTGTTCAGGCGTTGTTCCAGATCCTGGCGCACGGTCTGGCTGTCCGGGCCCTGACTGCAGGCGCTGAGCAATAGAAACAGCCCCAGTAAAAGAATGCGCGGCATGTTCAACCTCCGATCCATGACAGGGAGATATAGCCGGTCAACACCACGGCATTCAGGATGTCGATCAGAAACGCACCCACCAGTGGCACCACGATGAAGGCTTGCGGGGCCGGGCCATAGCGCTGGGTGATGGCCTGCATGTTGGCAATCGCGGTGGCAGTGGCGCCCATGGCAAAACCACAAAACGCCGCCGACATCACCGCTGCCTCGTAATCACGACCAACGGCGCGGAAGGTCAGCAGCGCGCCAAACAGCAACACCAGCAGCACCTGGAAGGCCAGAATCAGCAATAACGGGCCGGCCATTGACGCCACGCTGATCAGGCTGAGCGCCATCATGGTAATGGCCAGAAACAGTGACAGGCTGATCGACGACATGAAGTCGACCGCCTTGAGGTTGAACTGCAGCCCCAGTGGCTGGCCAAGGTTGCGAATGGCGACCCCCAGCAGCATGCACCAGAGGAAGCTGGGAATGGTCACGCCGCTGTCGGCAAACAGACTGGAAAGTGCCTGTCCGCCGAGCACGGCGGCCAGGGTGGCCGCCAGCACCGGCAGGAAGCTGTAGGGTGAAATCGGGTCGAGGGTGGTGTCGTGGGCGTCGGCGGGAATGTCCGGCGCGGCTGCACCACCGGACAGCTGGTGGCGCTTGATCAGCCATTGTGCCAGCGGCCCGCCCGCCAGTCCGCCGAGCACCAGCCCCATGGTGGCAGAGGTCATCGACAGTTCGAGCACGGACTGGATGTTGTACTGCTCGGCAAAGGTCTGCGCATAAGCCGCTCCCGTGCCGTGGCCACCGATCAGGGTAATGCTGCCGCCGACCAGGCCCATCAGCGGATGCATGTCCAGGCCCAGCGCCAGCAGCAAGCCCAGGCCGTTCTGCAGGATCAGGAATGGAATCAGCACCAGTATGAACATCACCATCCGCTTGCCGCCCTTGCCCAGCTGGCTGAGGTCGGCCGACAGACCCACGGCGGCAAAAAAGGACAGCATGAGTACCGGTTTAAGCGTGCTGTCAAAGCTGAAGGTGACCCCGCCGGCCTGCTCGACAATGGCCAGCAGCAAGGCGACCAGCAGCCCGCCGGTGATCGGTTCGGGAATGTTGTAGCGCGCCAGCGGTGCTATCAGCCTGTTCATCAGGTGGCCGAGCAACAGCACCAATGCCGCTGCCAGAAGAGTTTCAACCGGTTGCAAGGTCAAGTTGTGCTCCTTGGATTCAGGCTTTTATTGATTCGGCCAGTTGAGGCTTGAATTTCTGGTTGGCCGTAGGGTGGGCTGAAGCCCGCCCTGCGAAAATCATTACATTAGCGGGCAGGACCAATAGTGGCGGCCGCCGCAGCTTAACTATAGGCGTTGATCTCAGCGTGTGGCAGCCAGGGCCGTGAGAAAGCTTTCCAGCACCAGATTGGGTCGCCGGCCCTTGCGGGTCACCGCGGCCAGACTCAGATCGTAGTGCCGGCTGGCGGGTTTCAGGGCGCGCAGCCGCCCTTCCTTGACCCAGACTTCGGCGTAGTGATCCGGCAGATAGCCGATATACAGGCCGGTCAGGATCAGAAAGGCCATGCCTTCACGGTCGGACGCGCTGGCGGTGCAGTTCAGTGCCTGATAGCGTGCCTGCACCTCGGTGGGCAGGCGGAAGGTCGGTGCAATCGCTTCCTGACTGTTCAGCCGCGCGTCGTCCAGTTGCGCATCATCCACATAGAACAGCGGATGGCCGACGGCGCAGTACAGCAGTGAGCGTTCGTGATACAGGTGCAGGTATTCCAGACCGGACAGGCCGCCAGACTGCGGTACCACGCCGACATGCAGGCCGCCGCCGAGCACGCCCTGTTCAACCTCGCTGGGCGGCACCATGCGGATATTGATGTGCACATCCGGGCCCTGCGCCTTGAGTTGCGCCAGGGCATTGGTGATGCGCATGTAGGGCAGGGTGACCAGGTTGTCGGTCAGGCCGATGTTCAGTTCGCCGCGCAGGTTGCGGTGCAGACCGTTGACTTCGCTGCGGAAGGTTTCCATGGCGCCGAGCAGTTGCTGGGCCGACTGATAGACCTCGCGGCCTTCATCGGTCAGCGCAAAGCCGGCCCGGCCGCGCTGGCACAAGCGCAGGCCGAGGCGCTGTTCCAGGTCGCTCATGTGCAGGCTGATGGCCGAGCGGCCGATACCCAGCACGCTCTCTGCGGCAGAAAAACCACCACATTCGACCACGCTGCGGAAGATCCGCAGCAGGCGGATTTCAAAGTCGCTGACCTGGCTCAGCGGGTCGGAACGGCGTGCGCCCATTGTTTTGTTTTCTCGTAACTTAAGATAAAGAAAGTTGGGTTTTTCTGACTTTAATCCTCTGGCACCTTAACTGGCAACCCGTAGGAGCGAGCTTGCTCGCGAAGCGCTTCTGTTGTTTCAGGTCGCGATCAAGCTCGCTTCTACAGCCGACACCTTGCCGAGAGCCAACAAAAATGACCATGCCAGAAACTGCCCCGCTGATTTCCAGCCAGCTCAAGCTTGACGCGCACTGGATGCCGTTTTCCTCGAACCGTAATTTCAAACGCGATCCGCGCATTATCGTGGGCGCTGACAACAATTACTTCATCGATGAAAAGGGTCGTCGGGTTTTCGACAGCCTGTCTGGTCTGTGGACCTGTGGTGCCGGGCATAACCGCAAGGAAATCCAGGAAGCAGTCGCCAAGCAGCTGGGCACGCTGGATTACGCACCGGGCTTCCAGTACGGCCATCCACTGTCCTATCAGCTGGCGGAGAAAATCACCGAGCTGACCCCGGCCGGCCTGGATCACGTGTTCTACACCGACTCCGGCTCAGAGTGCGCCGACACTTCCGTGAAGATGGCGCGTGCCTACTGGCGCCTGAAAGGCCAGCCGAGCAAGACCAAGTTCATCGGCCGTGCCCGTGGTTACCACGGTGTAAACATCGCCGGCACCAGCCTCGGCGGCATTGGCGGCAACCGCAAGATGTTCGGTCAGATGATGGATGCCGACCACCTGCCGCACACCCTGCAGTCGCATCTGGCCTTCACCAGGGGCATGGCCGAAACCGGCGGTGTCGAGCTGGCCAACGAATTGCTGAAACTGATTGAACTGCATGACGCCTCCAACATCGCCGCGGTGATCGTCGAGCCGATGTCCGGTTCCGCCGGCGTGATCGTGCCGCCGGTGGGTTACCTGCAGCGCCTGCGCGAGATCTGCACACAGAACAATATCCTGCTGATCTTTGATGAAGTGATCACCGCGTTTGGGCGCATGGGCAAATGGACCGGCGCCGAGTTCTTCGGGGTGACGCCGGACATCATGAACACCGCCAAGCAGGTCACCAACGGTGCCATCCCGCTGGGCGCGGTGATCGCCACCAGCGAGATCTACAACACCTTCATGAATCAGCCGACGCCTGAGCATATGGTCGAGTTCGGTCATGGCTACACCTACTCCGGTCACCCGGTAGCGTGTGCGGCTGGTCTGGCCACGCTGGAGCTGCTCAAGCGCGACAACCTGATCGAGCAGTCGGCCAATCTGGCTCCGGTGCTGGAGCAGGCTATCCACGGCCTGAAGGGCACCAAGCATGTGGTGGACATCCGCAACTGCGGCCTGGCCGGCGCGATCCAGATCACCCCGCGCGATGGCGATGGCGTGATCCGCCCGTTCGAGGCCGGGATCAAGCTGTGGAACGCCGGTTTCTATGTGCGCTTCGGCGGCGACACCCTGCAGTTCGGGCCGACCTTCAACACCAAACCGGAACAGCTCGACACGCTGTTCAACGCGGTGGGTGATGTGCTGAACACGCTCGACTGATGCGCGCTTCCACCCCTCTCCCACTTGTGGGAGAGGGGCCGGGGGAGAGGGCGGCGGCCACATAAATGCCAAAGCCCCTCTCCCTAGCCCTCTCCCGTAAACGGGAGAGGGAACTGACGCAGTAGGGTGGTAGTCCGCGCAGCGACTGCCACCGTTACACACGAATTCCATTCAAGAGAGAACCCCCATGACTACCGTCGCCCACCTGATCAATGGCGAAAGCGTTTCTACCAACGGCCGTACCGCCGACGTCTTCAATCCGTCCATCGGTGCGCCGGTGCGCAAGGTCGAGCTGGCTGAC
>DATMWH010000229.1:0-5235 GCA_035562615.1 Pseudomonas sp.
GGCGAAACCATCAGGTGCACGTCGATCGGCGCGGTGATGCCGTACTTGCGCAAGGCCGTGCAGACCATCGGACCGATGGTCAGGTTAGGCACGTAGTGGTTGTCCATCACATCGAAATGCACGATGTCGGCGCCGGCCGCCAGCACGTTGTCGACTTCCGCACCAAGGCGGGCAAAATCGGCGGAAAGGATCGACGGAGCAATGGCAAACGGCTGCATGACGCACCTCGGGGCAAATTCACGATGGCGCGCATTGTAGCCTGAGTGGCCTGGGGGGCGGTTGTCCATGTAGCGCCGCGAAGCCCAACATGGAGGTATTCAATGCCCGCTGTTGGGCTTCACCGCTGTGCGGTTCAACCCAACCTACCGGCCATCCGGCCGTTATTCGTGACTGGCCGAGGTACGCATCTTCTCGCTGCGGCCGCGCAACCACTCCAGGGTCAGCAACAGCACGATGGAGAAGCCGATCAGCAGAGTGGCCGCCGCCGCGATGGTCGGCGAAAGGTTCTCGCGGATGCCGCTGAACATCTGCCGTGGCAGCGTGGCCTGCTCAGGGCCGGCAAGGAACAGCGTGACCACCACTTCATCGAACGAGGTGGCAAAGGCAAACAGCGCGCCGGAAATCACCCCCGGCGCGATCAGCGGCAGGGTCACGCGGAAGAACGCCGTCAGCGGCGAAGCGCCCAGGCTGGCCGCCGCCCGCACCAGGTTGTAGTTGAAGCCTTGCAGCGTGGCTGACACGGTGATGATCACGAACGGCACCCCGAGCACCGCATGCACCAGGATCAGCGACAGGTAGCTGTTGCCCAGCCCCAGCGGGGCGAAGAACAGGTAGCTGGCGACCCCGACAATGACCACCGGCACCACCATCGGCGAGATCACCAGACTCATCACCAGCGCCTTGCCGCGGAATTCGCCGCGGGTCAGGCCGATCGCCGCCAGGGTACCGAACACCATGGCCAGCAGAGTGGCGGCCGGGGCGATGATCAGGCTGTTCTTCAGCGAGCGCATCCAGTCGGCCGAGGAGAAAAAGTCCTGATACCAGTGCAGCGAGAAGCCCTGCAACGGATAGACCAGAAAGCTTCCCGAGTTGAATGACAGCGGCACGATCACCAGCACCGGCAGGATCAGAAACAGCAACACCAGGCCGCAGAGAATGCGCAGGGTGTAGAACCACACACGTTCGACGGGTGACATGTAGGGACTAAGCATATTCATTCTCCAGAAATCCATGATCCAGTAACGGGGCATCTTTGCTCCCCTCGCCCGCGTGCGGGAGAGGGGCCGGGGGAGAGGGCGACGCTGGCAACTCCCCTCTCCCGCCCTGCGGGCACCCTCGGCTTTGGCATCCTGCGTCGCTCTACCTCCTGCATCCATGCAGTCGTCTCCAAGAAGGGCGAGGGTCATCAGCTAGCCTGCTACGCAGGCCTTTCTATTCAACTCAGACGCAGGCGGCTCGCGCCCACCAGCCAGCTGTAAACCACATACAGCAGCAGCGTGGCGAGCAGCAGCAAGCCGCCCAGTGCGGTAGCCATGCCCCAGTTGATGCTGGTGTTGGTGTAGAAGGCTACGAAGTAGCTGACCATCTGATCCGACGGGCTGCCGAGCAGCGCCGGCGTGATGTAGTAACCAATCGCCAGGATGAACACCAGCAGGCAGCCAGCACCGACACCGGCCAGGGTCTGCGGAAAATACACCCGCCAGAAGCTGGCAAACGGGTGACAGCCGAGCGAGATCGCTGCACGCATATAGCTCGGCGAGATACCCTTCATCACGCTGTAGATCGGCAGGATCATGAACGGCAGCATGATGTGCACCATCGCGATGTACACCCCGGTGCGGTTGAATACCAGTTCCAGCGGCTGATCGATCACACCCATGCCGATCAAGGCATTATTGATCAACCCCCCGGACTGCAGCAGCACGATCCACGCTGCAACCCGCACCAGAATGGACGTCCAGAATGGCAGCAACACCAGAATCATCAGCAGGTTGCTCTGCCGCGAGGGCAGGTTGGCCAGCAGGTAGGCCAGCGGATAGGCCAACAGCAGACAGATGGCGGTAATCACCAGCCCCATCCAGAAAGTACGCGCAAAAATATCCAGATAGATCGCCTGGTCCGGGCTGGCTGCAGCCAGCTCGCCGAGGTCATCGATGCGGTGATCAAGTGCAGCCAGCAGGTAATAGGGTGTCAGGCTGCTGCTGTTGCGGCGGATGGTCTGCCAGTAGGCCGGATCGCCCCAGCGCTCATCCAGCGCTTCCAGCGCTTCTTTGTAGGATGCCGGCTCGCTCTTGAACGGCAGCGCGCGGGCGGTTTTCGAGATCAGGCTGCGGTAGCCGGCCAGCTCCATGTTCAGGCGCTTGGACAAGTCGCCCAGCGTCTGATTCTTGCGGGCGGCCGTCAGGTCCAGGGTCAGTGCCTGGTACACCGGTTCACCCGGCAGGGCCTTGCCATCCCACTGCGCGATGGCCTCCACCGTCCGCGGCATGCTGCCGACCACTTCCGGATTGCCCACGCTCTTGTACAACAGCACAGCGATAGGCAGCAGAAAGATCAGCAGCAGGAACAGCACCAGCGGCAGGATCAGCGCCTGCGCCTTGAGCCGGTTGACCCGCTCGGCGCGTGCCAGTCGTTGCTTCAGGTTGGGTCCGGTGACCGTGGTCGAAGGCTCTGCGATGGCCATAGTGCACTCCACAAATCCGCAGGCCAAAGCCCGCGAAATAAATTCTTGGGGTCACTCCTGCTCGGCAGCAGTGACCAGTCTTGCGGTTAGCGTGTCGACAGCAGTGCTGCGATGCAAAACCGTAGGATGGGTTGAGCGCAGCGATACCCATGCGGTGTCGGCTGATGGGTATCGCAAGCTCAACCCATCCTACTTGGCAGCCCAGGCGTTGAAGCGCTGCTCCAGCTGCTCGCCGTAGTCAGCCCAGAACACCACGTCCATCGGCACCTGGTTGGCGATGTTTTCCGGGGTGGTCGGCATGTCTTTGAGCAGGGCTGGTGGCAGCAGCGGCACAGCGAGCTTGTTGGCCGGGCCGTAGGCGATGTTCTCCGAGTAGATCTTCTGCTGCGCTGGCTGTACCGAGAAGGCGATGAATTTCTGTGCCTCGGCCAGATCCTTGGCACCTTTCGGAATGGCCCAGGAATCGAAATCGTAGATACCGCCGTTCCATACCACCTTGAGGTTGCTTTCGTTCTGCACTGCGGCGATGCGGCCGTTGTAAGCCGAGCTCATGACCACGTCACCCGAGGCGAGGTACTGCGGCGGCTGGGCCCCGGCTTCCCACCACTGGATGCTCGGCTTGAGCTGGTCGAGTTTCCTGAACGCGCGGTCAACCCCTTCCGGAGTGGCCAATACCGTATAGACATCCTTGGGTGCCACACCATCGGCCATCAGAGCGAATTCCAGGGTGTACTTGGCGCCCTTGCGCAGACCGCGCTTGCCGGGGAATTTCTCTGTATCCCAGAAGTCAGCCCAACCGGTTGGCGCGCTGGCCAGCTTGTCGGCGTTGTAGGCGAGCACCGTCGACCATACGAAGAAGCCCACGCCGCACGGCTGGATGGCACCCGGAATGAAGTCATCAGGATTGCCGAACTGTGCCGGATCTAGGGTCTCAAACAGGCCTTCGTCACAGCCACGGGCCAGCTCTGGTGACTCAACCTCGACCAGGCTCCACGACACACTGTTGGTATCGACCATGGCTTTCACCTTGGCCATCTCGCCGTTGTATTCGCCGGCGATGACCTTGCCGTTGCCGGCCGCTTCCCAGGGGCTGTAGAAAGCCTTGACCTGAGCGTTCTTGTTCGCCCCGCCAAAGGACACCACGGTCAGATCGGCGGCCATGCCGGATGCCGCAAAGGCCAGTCCGAGGGTCAGCGCACTAAGGTTTTTTAAGCTCTTCATGTTGTTTTCTCCACAATGCAGGATTGATAACCAGCGAATCAGGCAACTTCGAGTAACGGATCGAGCGCGCGTACGTGCTCCACTTGCCAGCCGAGCGGCACTACATCACCCACCGCGAGCGCCGGGTCGAGCTCGGCGATCGGTTGTTTGACGAAGAAGTCGGCCTTGCCACACACCTCAAGGCGCACGCGCACGTGGTCGCCCAGATAAATGAACTCTTCCACCCGCCCAGAGAAGCGGTTCGCGCAGGTTTCACTGGCTGCATTCAGCCGCACGCGCTCCGGACGAATCGACAGCGTTATCGGCTCGCCGGGTTGGCCGACATTCACCGCGAGCGCCTCGACCTTCTCGCCGCGCGCCAGCTCGACCACGCAACGCTCACCAGCACGACTGAGCAAGCGGCCACTGATGCGGTTGTTCTCGCCGATAAAATTGGCGACGAACGTGTTGCTCGGCTCTTCGTAAAGAGTGCGCGGCGCGGCAATTTGCTGGATCTCGCCCTGATGAAACACGGCGACGCGATCAGACATGGTCAGAGCCTCGCCCTGATCGTGGGTGACGTAGACCACGGTCACACCCAGGCGCTGATGGATGTGCTTGATTTCCATCTGCATGTGCTCGCGCAACTGCTTGTCCAGCGCGCCCAATGGTTCGTCCATCAGCACCAGCTGCGGTTCGAATACCAGCGCGCGGGCCAGTGCCACGCGCTGCTGCTGACCACCGGAGAGCTGCGCCGGATAACGGTTGCGGAACTTGTCCAGCTGCACCATCGACAATGAACGCTTGACCCGCTCGCTGCTGTCAGTCTTGTTCATGCCGCGCACCGACAACGGGAACGCCAGGTTCTCGGCCACCGTCATGTGCGGGAACAACGCGTAGTTCTGGAACACCATGCCGATGTCACGCTTGTGCGGCGGCACGTTGTTGATCGAGCGTCCGGCGAGGAGAATTTCTCCGGCAGTCGGCGTCTCGAAGCCGGCCAGCATCATCAGGCTGGTGGTCTTGCCGGAACCGGACGGCCCCAGCAGGGTGAGAAACTCACCCTTGCGAATCTCCAGGTTCAGATCCTTGACGATGAGGTTCTCACCGTCATAACTCTTCTGTACGCCACGAAAGCTGACCAGCCCACCGCTTGCTTGCGAATCGACCATGACCATGCCCTTTGTCCAGTTGTCTGTCGTGACTAAAGACTAGGACTGGCGACCGGCAGCGCAAATCGGCAGCACTGAGAGATTGCTATAAGCACAGCGGACAATTGCGGGTAAGGATTGCCCTACAAACGAAACCAAACACTCTCGTAGGATGGGTTGAGCACAGCGATACCCATCAAT
>DATMWH010000230.1:0-19851 GCA_035562615.1 Pseudomonas sp.
GTCGAGTTCAAGCAACGCATGCAGCTATCCAGCGTTGCAGACATCGCCAAGATCGATGAAGACGAACTGGTTCGGCTCAATCCGGCGTTCAAGAGAGGCGTAACGCTGGATGGCCCACAGCATCTGCTGGTGCCTGCCGCCATGGCCGATCAGTTCGAAGCCAATCTTGCGCTGCACAAACCGCAGAAAACAGTCGACTGGCAGAACTACAAGGTGCGCCCTGGCGACAGTCTGCATGGCATTGCCAGCCGCCATTACCTGACCGTCAGCACGCTCAAGCAAATCAATCAGCTTTCCAGCAATCACTTGCGCGTCGGCCAGATCCTCAGCATCCCGGCAGACCCCAGCCAGAAATATCCGACTCCTATCTACGAAGCCCCCAGCAAGGCCGAACCTGTTGTTCGCCAATACACCGTACGCAAAGGTGACAATCTTGGATTGATAGCCAGTAAAAACGGCGTCACGGTGGCTGAACTCAAGCGCTGGAATCAGTTGCGCAACAACAACCTGAAGATTGGCCAAGTCCTCAAACTGCAGAAAGCCACTGCCGTTGTACAGACCGCAAAGCCCGCCCAGCCGACAGCCAAAGTGACGAGCAAAGGCAAGCCAACAGCAAAAAGTTCATCAGCGGTTTCCTACAAGGTCCGGCAGGGCGACTCGCTTTATCAAATCGCGAAACGCCATCAGGTTTCCCTTGAGCAATTGAAGAAGTGGAATCCCAAGGCCGGCAAGGACCTGAAGATTGGTCAGGCGCTGATCATCTATCGCTGATCAGCCACGTTTGCTCAAGGCTTCAAAGCATCGGCTGATCAAGGTGGAAAAGCGCTGAAATGCCACGAATTGCTCATGTTTGAGCGCGCGCCCCGAATCCCTGCAATCGGCATACAACACCCCTATTTCGCGCTGCCCGGAATACACCGGTGCAATGAAGAACATGCCTTTTCCGATCCAGCGGCGCACGTCAGCCGTCGCCAGATCAGCCAGCCCGTAGGTGGCCGGAACACCCATCCAGATTGGCTCACGATGGCGCAACGCATAGCTGAATATGTGCCCTTCACGGCCTTTGGCGACCTCCAGATCGAAGCAGTCGACCCATGCTTCGGCGCCCTCGCCCATCACCCGCTTGGCACGAAAACGGCTTTGTCCATCGGTCAGCACCGCCAGCATCACCCGCTCCAGACCCGCGCCGCGATGCAAGCCGGTCAACGCGCTGTCCAGAATCATGCCGACGTCAGCGCGCGCCGACACCATATGCCCCAGGTCCTGCAAGCACTGCTGAAGAATCTGCAAGTTGGGCTGCAGCAAGCGCGCCTTTCGCTGCTCCTGTTGCAGGCGAATCACATCCGGATCGGTATTGGGGATCAACTCCGCCAGATTGCCTGCTCCAAAGGTGACGGCTACCTTGACCGCTTCATCGGCACTGGACAGCACTTGAGCCAGGGCATCCGGCAACTCTAGCCCGGTAAACACTGATACCTGCGACAGCAACTCGCCCATCTGCGAAGAGTCCCAGCCATGCAGGGCCGCCTCACTGATGGCCACGCCCAGATGGACGGCTTTGACTGCCGGCTCCATCTGGCTTGTGGCGCTATGGGCCAGGGCAATGCTCTCCCCCAGATTCCAGGCCTTGACCAGCCCCAGTGTCAGCTGCCGAAAGCTGGTGCCAAGCACCTGCTGAGCCGCCTCTTCGGGCTTGCAGCCTGGATGACTCAGCTGCACCGCCAGTTCATCCGCCTGCTCGGCGGCGCAGCTCCAGAACGCCAGATCGCCCAGGTGATGCAGCAAGGCCGCGATAAATACCTCTTCCTTACGTCCGGACAGCACATAGCCCGCCAGATTGCGTGCCTGCACGGCGGCATGGAAGGATCTTGCCAGCAACTCGCGCAACTGCTCACGCGGAGCATTTTCCAGCAAGCTGTCAATCAGGGTGACCGACAAGCTGATCAGCCGCACGTTATCGAAACCGATCAGCACAATGGCGCGTGAAATGGTGCGAATAACCTCCTGCGCCGGGTTGTAGTAGGCGCTGCCCGCCACACGCAGCACCTTGGCTGTTAACGAGGCATCGCGCAACAGCACATCCGCCAGTTCCTGCACCGAGGCGTCTGCTGCATCCGCCAGGTTCTGCAAGTCGGACACCACGGCAGCCAATGCCGGGAACTCGGCTTCGCCAAGGCGCTCGACCCAGGCTTGCAAACCATAGGTACGCTGATTTGCCACGACCACCTCACATAAATAACTGCCGCTGAAAAAAGCATGGCACAAATGCCGGAATCGGTAGTCTTTTTACAGGGGATACAAGCTGTTACTGTACCGACTCGCCACTTTCCATGCGCCCATGGACCGGATATTCAGCCTGATGCGTTCACTTTTACTGCTATTGGCCTGCCTTGTGACATCGCTTTCTGTTGAGGCCACGATCAGCAAAAGCCACGGTTATGCCCAGTTTGGCGACCTGAAGTACCCAGCCGACTTCAAACACTTCGAATGGACCAACCCTGATGCCCCGAAAAACGGCAGCGTCCAGCTGATGGCATTTGGCACCTTCGATACGCTGAACCCCTACACGCTCAAGGGTACCAGCCCTTCAGCCACATCCAACTTCCTGCAATACGGCGTGAATGAACTGAACGAGCCGTTGATGGTGGGCACCGGTAGCTATGATCCATCGGGCGACGAGCCAACCTCCAGCTACGGCCTGATTGCACAGAGTGTCGAATATGCCGAGGACCGCAGCTGGGTGGTATTCAATTTGCGTGAGGAGGCGCGGTTTCATGATGGCAAGCCCATCACCGCGTATGACGTGGCGTTTTCCTATCGCACCTTGCTGAGCAAGGGACATCCCAGCTATCGCACCAGCCTGCAGGAAGTAGCGCGGGTCGACATTCTCAATCGGCACCGCATCCGCTTTGTGTTCAAGCGCGCTGGCAACCCGCTGCATATTCTGCGACTGGGCGAGTTACCGGTACTTCCACAACATTACTGGAAAGACCGGGATTTCGCCGCCACCACCTATGAGCCCCCACTGGGTAGCGGCCCTTACAAGATTGTTTCGGTGATTCCCGGCCGGCGCCTGGTCTTTGAGCGGGTCGATAACTGGTGGGGCAAGGATCTGGCGGTAAACGCCGGCAAGTACAACTTCAACCGCGTTGAGGTCGACTTCTATCGCGACAGCAATATTGCATTCGAAGCGTTCAAATCAGGCGCGTTCGACTTCTACATCGACAATCAGGCGAAGAACTGGTCCATCGGATACAACTTTCCAGCCGTGCGCTCCGGGGCGATAAAACGCGAAGAAATCAGCCATCAGATTCCCACCCAGACCCAGACACTGTTCATGAATACCCGCCGCAGTGTGTTCAAGGACCGAAATGTCCGTGAAGCCATGGGTTTGATGTTCGATTTTGAATGGACCAACCGCACGCTGTTCAGCAATGCCTACAAGCGATCTTCCAGTTACTACCCCAATAGCGTATTTGCAGCCGTTGAGAAACCCGAGGGCCAGGAGTGGCTGCTTCTCTCACCGTACCGCAAACAGCTGCAAGCACGCCTGTTCATGGAGCCTTTCAAGTTGCCGCAGACTCATGGCAACGGTATACCGCGAGAAACCTTGCGCAAGGCACTGGGTCTGTTGGCCAAAGCCGGCTGGAAGCCCGGCGGACAAGGGCTGGTCAATGATCGCGGCGAACCCTTGCGCTTCGAGATCATGCTGGTCAACCCTAACCTTGAACGCATCCTGCAGCCCTATGTGGCGAATCTGGCCAGTCTGGGCATCGAAGCCAGGCTGCGCACCGTGGATCGTGCCCAGTACAAACAACGCCTGGACCAGTTCGACTACGACATGATTTTGATGACCCTGCAGCAAAGCCTCAGCCCGGGTCTTGAGCAATGGCTGTATTTCCACTCCAGTCAGGTCAATGTCAAAGGCAGCAAGAATTACGCTGGAATCAGCCATCCGGTGGTCGATGCCATGCTCGAGAAACTGCTGCAGGCACAAACCCGTGATCAGCAGATCAGTGCCACACGCGCCCTTGACCGCGTGCTGCTGTGGCAGCACTACAGCATCCCCAACTGGTACATCAGTCAGCACCGGCTGGCCTATCGCAATCGATTCGACCACTTGCCCTCACCGCCCTACACATTAGGACTCAGAGCCTGGTGGTTGAAACCAACGGAGACTGTTCAATGAGCCGCCTGCTTGCACGCTGCGCACTTTTTCTGATGGCACTGAGCAGCGCTGTGCACGCTGCGCCGCAACACGCCATTACCCTGTATGGCGAGCCGGCCAAGTATCCGGCCGACTTCAGGCATTTTGACTTTGTAAATCCTCAGGCACCCAAGGGCGGTGTTTTGCGTCAGGCCGGTTTCGGCAGCTTTGACAGCCTCAATCCCTTTATCAACAAGGGAGTGGCCGCCGATGATATCGGCCTTGTGTACGACACCCTGACCCGTCACAGCCTGGATGAACCCTTCACCGAATACGGCTTGCTCGCCGCAAAGATCGAACGCGCACCCGACAACAGCTGGGTACGCTTTTACCTGCGCCCGGAAGCGCGCTTCAACGATGGCAAGCCGGTGACTGCCGATGATGTAGTGTTTTCCTTTGAAACCCTGATGCGTGATGGTGCCCCGCAGTACAAGTCCTATTACGCAGAAGTCAGCAAGGCCACCGCCGAAAGCCCGAGCAAGGTGCGCTTTGACTTCAAGCACAATGACAACCGTGAACTGCCCTTGATCCTCGGACAATTGCCGGTTCTGCCCAAGCACTGGTGGGCCGGCAAGGACTTCAAGAAAGCCAACCTGGAGATTCCGCTGGGCAGCGGCCCTTACCGCGTCGCCGACGTACAGGCCGGCCGCAGCATCACCTATGAGCGTGTCGCCGACTGGTGGGGCAAAGACCTGCCGGTCAATAAAGGCTTCTTCAACTTCGACAAACTAGTCACCGACTATTACCGCGACAACACCGTGGCCCTCGAAGCATTCAAGGCCCGCCAGTTCGATTTCTGGCTCGAAACCAGCGCGAAAAACTGGGCAACCGCCTATGACATTCCTGCGGCCAAGACCGGAGAACTGACCAAGGAAGAACTGCTCAACCGCAATCCGACCGGTATGCAGGGATTTATCTTCAATACCCGGCGCGAGACCTTGCAGGACCCGCAGGTGCGCGAAGCGCTCTCCCTGCTGTTTGATTTCGAGTGGGCCAACAAGCAGCTGTTCAACAGCGCCTATACCCGTACCAACAGTTATTTCGAAAATTCGGAAATGGCCGCCCAGGGGCTGCCCTCTGCAGCTGAGCTGGCGATTCTGGAACCCTTGCGCAACAGCATCCCCGAAGCGGTATTTACCCAGGAATTTAACGTGCCGGTGAGTGATGGCAGCGGCATCATCCGCGACCAGCAGCGACGTGCCTATCAATTGCTGCAGGATGCTGGCTGGCGCATTGAGGGCGACCGCATGCTGGATGCCAACGGCAAACCGGTGACCATCGAGTTCCTGCTGGCGCAGACTGAATTCGAGCGGGTGCTGCTGCCGTACAAGCGCAACCTGAATGATCTGGGGATTGAGCTGGAGATTCGCCGGGTAGACGTATCGCAATACATCAACCGGATTCGTTCGCGCGACTTTGACATGCTGGTCGGCGGCTTCGCCCAGTCCAGCTCGCCCGGCAATGAACAGCGCGAATACTGGCACTCATCCAGTGCGGACAATCCCGGCAGCCGCAACCTGATTGGCCTGCGCAACCCGGCGATCGACACACTGGTGGAAGGATTGATCCAGGCTGATTCGCGGGAAAGTCTGGTCAACCATGCCCGCGCCCTCGACCGCGTCCTGCTGGCGGGTCACTATGTGGTGCCAAACTGGCATATCAAAACCTGGCGCCTGGCCTACTGGGACAGCATCGAGCATCCGGCTGCCCCGCCGCCCTACGACTATGCCCTGCATAGCTGGTGGAGCACGGAAGCGGCAAAAGCACAGGCGCAAACGCCCACTGACCAGCCCACCAAGGATGCTCAAGACTGACATGCTGGCCTATATCCTGCGGCGCTTGCTGCTGATCATTCCCACGCTGTTCGGCATTCTGCTGATCAACTTCATCATCATCCAGGCTGCCCCCGGCGGCCCGGTCGAGCAGATGATCGCCAAACTGGAAGGCTTCGACGCCGCTACCGGCGGTGCGACCGGGAGGATTTCCGGCGGCGGTAGCGAAGTCTCTGCCGGCAGCTCCAACTATCGCGGCGCCCAAGGCCTTGATCCGGAACTGGTGGCTGAAATCGAGCAGATGTACGGCTTCGACAAACCACCCGCCGAACGCTTCTGGATCATGCTGCAAAATTACCTGCGGCTGGATTTTGGCGAAAGCTTCTTCCGCGATGCCAGCGTGATTGACCTGATCATCGAGAAGATGCCGGTCTCCATTTCACTGGGGTTGTGGAGCACCCTGATCATGTACCTGGTGTCGATTCCGCTGGGGATTGCCAAGGCGGTGCGCCACGGCAGCGTGTTCGATATCTGGACCAGCTCGGCCATCATTGTCGGCTATGCCATACCGGCCTTTCTGTTTGCCATCCTGCTCATCGTGTTATTTGCCGGAGGCAGTTACTGGGATTGGTTCCCACTGCGCGGACTGACTTCAAACAACTTTGCCGACATGACCCTGCAGGAACAGATTATTGATTACTTCTGGCATCTGGCCTTGCCGGTAACTGCGCTGGTGATCGGCAACTTCGCCACTCTCACGCTGCTGACCAAAAACAGCTTCCTGGATGAGATCAACAAGCAATACGTGGTGACTGCGCGGGCCAAGGGCTTAACCAACCACCGCGTGCTCTATGGGCATGTGTTTCGCAATGCCATGTTGCTGGTCATCGCCGGTTTCCCATCCGCACTGATCGGCATTTTCTTCACCGGCTCGCTGCTGATTGAAGTGATCTTCTCGCTCGACGGCTTGGGTTTGCTGAGCTTCGAGGCGGCGATCAACCGCGATTATCCGGTGGTGTTCGGCACGCTGTTTCTCTTCACCCTGCTGGGGCTGGTGCTGAAACTGATCGGTGATCTGACCTACATGCTGGTCGACCCGCGTATCGATTTTGAAAGCAGGGCCAACTGATGCAACTGTCTCCTCTCAATCAGCGCCGATTTGATCTGTTCAAGGCACACAAGCGTGGCTGGTGGTCGCTCTGGCTGTTCCTCACGCTGTTTGTTCTCAGCCTCGGCGCAGAACTGATCGCCAACGACAAACCACTGGTCGTGCGCTACGACGGTGGCTGGTATTTCCCGGTGTTCAAACGCTATCCGGAAACCACCTTTGGCGGTGAGTTTCCGCTGCAGGCCAATTACAAAAGCCCGTATGTGCGCGAACTGATCGAACAGAAAGACGGCTGGATGATCTGGCCGATCATTCCGTTCAGCTATTCCAGTATCAACTATGACCTGCGCGTACCGGCACCGGCTCCGCCGTCCGCCGAGAACTGGCTGGGCACCGATGATCAGGGCCGTGACGTTCTGGCGCGGGTGATTTACGGCTTTCGCATCTCGGTGCTGTTCGCGCTGACCCTGACCCTGCTCAGCTCGCTGATCGGTGTACTGGCCGGTGCAGTGCAAGGCTTTTATGGCGGCTGGATTGACCTGATCGGACAGCGCTTTCTGGAGATATGGTCTGGGCTGCCGGTACTGTATCTGCTGATCATTCTCGCCAGCTTCGTGCAGCCGAACTTCTGGTGGCTGCTGGGCATCATGTTGCTGTTTTCCTGGATGAGCCTGGTGGATGTGGTGCGTGCCGAGTTTCTGCGCGGTCGCAACCTCGAATACGTGCGTGCGGCGCGCGCGCTCGGCATGCGCAACGGCGCAATCATGATCAACCACATCCTGCCCAATGCCATGGTTTCCACCATGACCTTTGTGCCCTTTATCCTCACCGGCGCGATCGGCACCCTCACCGCACTGGACTTCCTTGGCTTCGGCTTGCCGCCCGGTTCCCCCTCGCTGGGTGAACTGGTTGCCCAGGCCAAATCGAACCTGCAGGCGCCCTGGCTGGGCATCAGCGCTTTTGCGGTTCTGGCCATCATGCTGACTTTGCTGGTGTTTATCGGCGAGGCGGCACGCGATGCATTTGATCCACGGAGCAAGGCATGAACGCGCCGCAAACCCCTGACAACCTGATCGAGATACGTGACCTTGCGGTCGAGTTCGCCTCCGGCAAACAACGCCAACGCGTGGTCAGCAACGTGTCGTTCGATATCCGGCGCGGTGAAACCCTGGCCCTTGTCGGCGAAAGCGGCTCCGGCAAGTCGGTCACCGCGCATTCCATCCTGCGCCTGCTGCCCTACCCTGCAGCCAGTCATCCGAGCGGCAGCATCCGCTATGCGGGTCAGGACCTGTTGAACATCAGCGAAGCGAAGCTGCGCAAGATCCGTGGCAACCGCATCGCCATGGTCTTTCAGGAGCCAATGACCGCGCTTAATCCGCTGCACACGATTGAACGGCAGATCAGCGAAATCCTGCAACTGCACAAAGGCTTGCGCGGAGCGGCGGCGCGCAGTCGCGTTCTCGAACTGCTCGAACTGGTCGGCATCCCTGATCCTGCCAAGCGCTTGAAAGCCTATCCGCATGAACTCTCCGGAGGTCAACGGCAACGCGTCATGATTGCCATGGCACTGGCCAACGAACCGGAACTGCTGATTGCCGACGAGCCGACCACAGCGCTGGATGTCACGGTGCAGTTGAAGATTCTTGAGCTTTTGCAGGAGTTACAGGCGCGCCTGGGCATGGCATTGCTGCTGATAAGCCATGATCTGAATCTGGTCAGACGAATTGCACAACGTGTATGTGTCATGCAGCGTGGTCAGATCGTCGAACAGTCTGACTGCGAAGCGTTGTTCTCTTCGCCACAGCACGCGTACACACGGGAGTTGCTTGGGGCAGAACCCAGTGGTGAACCTGCAGGCAATGTGCCGGGAGACACCTTGTTGAGCGTCGCAGATCTGAAGGTCTGGTTTCCCATCAAGAAAGGCATGCTGAGACGTACGGTTGATCACGTCAAAGCGGTGGATGGCATCAACTTCAACCTGCAACAGGGACAAACGCTAGGGATCGTCGGCGAAAGCGGCTCGGGCAAGTCTACACTGGGCTTGGCAATCCTTCGTTTGATTGCCAGTCAGGGTGCCATTCGCTTCAAAGGCCATGCGCTGGACGGGATTAGCCAGCACGCTGTGCGCCCGTTGCGCAGGCAGATGCAGGTGGTTTTTCAGGACCCCTTTGGCAGCCTCAGCCCGAGGATGTCGGTCGGCCAGATCATTGGCGAGGGGTTAAGGATTCACAAGCTGGGAAACGAGCAGGAACAGGAACAAGCAATCATTGACGCACTGCTCGAAGTCGGGCTCGACCCGCAGACACGCCACCGTTACCCGCATGAGTTTTCCGGTGGGCAGCGGCAAAGAATTGCCATTGCCCGGGCGCTGGTACTCAAGCCGGAACTGATTCTACTCGACGAACCCACGTCGGCTCTGGATCGAACCGTGCAACGGCAAGTCGTCGAACTGTTAAGAACACTGCAACAAAAGTACAACCTGACTTATCTGTTCATCAGCCACGACCTGGCGGTGGTCCGGGCGCTGAGTCACCAGTTGATGGTGATCAAGCATGGTCAGGTGGTTGAACAAGGCGCAGCACGCAGTATTTTTTCCGCGCCGCAACACGCTTACACGCAGCAATTGCTGGAAGCCGCCTTTATGGCGCCAGCAAAGTCTGTCGACTAACCAGAAGAGGAAGAATGAAATGGGTTTTCTTACCGGCAAGCGCGTTCTGATCGTTGGCGTAGCCAGCAAATTGTCGATTGCTTCAGGCATCGCCGCCGCCATGCACCGCGAAGGAGCCGAGCTTGCCTTCACCTATCAGAATGAAAAGTTGAAAGGTCGTGTTGAAGAGTTTGCCGCCGGCTGGGGGTCGAATGCCGACCTGTGCTTTCCCTGTGACGTAGCCAGCGACGATGAAATCAACAGTGCCTTCGCAGCCCTGGCAAAGCAGTGGGACAGTCTGGATGTGATTGTTCACTCCGTGGGTTTTGCACCTGGCGACCAACTGGACGGCGACTTTACCGAAGTCACCACCCGCGAAGGATTCCGCATTGCCCACGATATCAGCGCCTACAGTCTGGTCGCGCTGGCCAAAGCCGGTCGTGAGCTGATGAAGGATCGCAACGGCAGCATTCTGACGCTGTCTTACCTTGGCGCTGAACGTACCATGCCCAATTACAACGTGATGGGCATGGCCAAAGCCAGCCTCGAGGCGGGTGTGCGTTATCTTGCCGGCAGCCTTGGCCCAGAAGGCACCCGGGTTAACGCCATTTCGGCAGGCCCTATCCGTACGCTCGCCGCCTCCGGGATCAAGAGCTTTCGCAAGATGCTGGCGGCCAACGAGAAGCAGACACCGCTGCGCCGTAATGTGACCATTGATGAAGTGGGCAACGCTGGCGCATTCCTCTGCTCGGATCTGGCGTCAGGCATCAGTGGTGAAATTCTCTATGTCGACGGTGGTTTCAATACCACGGCCATGGGTGCCATCGAAGACTGAGGCAAACTGCTAACCGGTAAAAACATAAACGCCCCTTACGGGGCATTTATGTTTACTCCACAGGTGAAATCGAACTCACTCAGAAGCGCTGGACCTCTGCCTGATCTTCCAGATGACGCCGGTAGGCAGTGAAGTCCTGATTACCAATCCGGGAAGCCAGCACACGGCGATAGTTCTGCAGTTCAGCATCGCTCAGTGCAGCAGCAGGTTCGTTTACGCCATTCAGGCGGATCAGCACAAAGCTGCCATCACGCATGGACAAACCGGTGAAGCTCGGTTTTTCCGCAGCGACGGGTTTTGGCATACGAAACAGCGCCTGCAACACTTCAGGGGAAATGTTTTCCTGGTTACGCGAAGCTGCCTCAACCACCGCCCAAGTCTGCTCTGACAATGCTTTATCCGCTGGCGTCTTGCCTGAGCGCAAAGCAGCGAGGAACTCCTCACCTTTGACTTTCGCAGCCTCACTTGCACGCTGCATCAACAGTTGATCCTTGATCGCTGCAGAGACCGTTTCAAGGGGTAGCTGTTCAGGCTTGTTGTGCACTTTGACGCGCACGACGACAGCCGTATCAGGATCCAGCTCAATGATTGAACTGTTGGCGCCGTTGTCCAGCAACTCTTCGCTGAAAGCTGCCTGTAATACCTGCCGATTGGATGCCAGATCCTTGCCGCCTGAGCGACCAAAAAGCTCAGTGACTTTAATTTCCAGTCCCAACTCCTGAGCCGGTTGTGCCAGATCAGCGGATTCGAAAGAGGAATCCTCCAACTCTTTGCTGACCTCAACAAAGCGTTGCTCGACTTTTTCAGCCTGGAGGTCCTTGGTCAACTTTTCCTTGAGACTTTCGAAAGAAGGAACATCCGCGCCCTGCACCGCCAACAACTTGATCAGGTGCCAGCCGTAAGCACTGCGCACCGGGGCGGAAATTTCTCCCTGCTTGAGTGCATAAAGCGCTTGCTCGAATTCTGGGTCGTACACGCCAGGACCAGCGAAACCCAGATCTCCGCCACTTTTTGCAGAACCCGGATCCATCGACAGCTCTTTGGCCAGGTCCGCAAAGCTTTCGCCTTTGCTCAAACGTTGCTGAACCTGCTCCAGTTTCTGCTTGGCCTGCTCGTCGCTGGTCTTGTCATCAACCTCGATCAGGATGTGTGCAGCCTGACGTTGTTCAGCCAGGCCGGAAATTTCCTTCTGGTACTGACTTTGCAGCTCGTCATCAGTAATTTCGACCTGATCAAAGAATGCACTCTTCTTCAGCTCGACATATTCCAGCTGCACCTGCTCGGGGCTCAGAAATTCGGCGGCATGCTCATCATAGAAAGACTGGATATCCGCATCGCTGACTTGAATACCACTGACATCCGACTTGACGGTCAGGGTAGCGAAATCCCGGGTTTGTTTTTCCAGACGAACAAACTCGGCGACTTCCTCATCCGTAACGAAACTGCTGGCACCCAAACCGGCGCGCAACTGCATGATGAGCATTTCTTCGCGCAGCATTTGACGGAACTGCTGACGGGTGTAGCCCATCTGCCGGATGACCATGTCAAAGCGGTCAGCATTGAACTTGCCGTCCACCTGGAATTGCGCCTCCTGCAGAATCATCTGATCAAGTGCGAGATCAGACAGTGCAAAGTCTGCCGCTGTGGCGCCTTGCAACAGCAATTGCCGGTCGATCAGCCCCTTCAAAGCAGCTTCACGGAGTAATTTGTCATCGATCAGCGAGTCATCAAAGTTCTCACCCAATTGCTGTTGCAACTGGCGACGTTGCATATCGGCCGCCTGGGCGAGTTGGTTAAGGCTGATGGCTTCGCCATTGACTTCAGCAGCATCTTGCGAATTGCTGACTGATTGAAAAATTTGGTCGACACCAAACAGCGCCATCAAAACGACCATCAAACCGATGATGGTTTTGGCGATCCAGCCTTGGGAATTATCCCTGATATTCTGCAGCATGCGTCCCCCAGAAATGGCTGTACAAAAATATCAGCCGTGTAGCGTGGGCAGGGTCATAAAGAACAAAGGCGCATCCGGGGATGCGCCTTCTCGTGACTTGCGGAACAAATTGGTCAAACCTTCATGCAACTGGGTCACTGCCGGTTTTACTTGTGTCCCGCCATCAGCCCGAAAAGTTTCGAGCTGATCGGCATCACTCAAAAGAGGCTCAGTTAACAGCGTCTTTCAGTGCCTTGCCGGCTTTGAAACCAGGGATCTTGGCAGCGGCGATCTTGATTGCCTTGCCAGTCTGAGGATTACGGCCAGTACGCTCAGCACGATCCTTGACAGAGAAAGTACCAAAGCCAACCAGTACGACCGAATCACCAGCCTTCAGGGCACCAGTTACGGATTCGATAACTGCATCCAGAGCGCGGCCAGCGGCAGCTTTTGGGATATCGGCAGAGGCTGCAATTGCATCAATCAGTTCTGACTTGTTCACTAGTAAGTCCCCTTAAATTTTCAGTTGTATTCTTAGTGTTGGTGGTAAAGCAAAACCTGTTCAGAGCGGCTGTAAACCTAGCAGAGCCGCTTTATAGCAAGGGGTCCAAAAACCAGTCAAGGACGACCCATTCGCTAATGGGTACTTATTCTGTCTTTGGCCTCGGACTCTCGCTTTTCATCCTTCGCTGGAATTTCTGCAGCAGAATCGGACAAAGGCTCCGGGGCGTATTGCAACGCAATTTGCAGGACCTCGTCAATCCATTTGACGGCCTTTATCTGCAGGTCCTGCTTAATATTTTCAGGAATTTCCTTCAGATCGCGTACATTTTCCTCCGGAATGATAACTGTCTTGATTCCTCCGCGGTGAGCGGCCAGTAATTTCTCTTTCAACCCGCCGATGGCCAGCACTTGACCGCGCAGTGTGATTTCTCCGGTCATGGCGACATCGGCGCGAACAGGAATTTGCGTCAAGGCAGAAACCAGTGCCGTACACATTCCCACCCCGGCACTTGGACCGTCTTTGGGTGTAGCACCTTCGGGCATATGGATATGAATATCCTGCTTTTCATGGAAGTCCGGTGCAATCCCCAGACTTTTTGCCCTGCTGCGCACGACCGTCAATGCTGCCGTAATCGATTCGACCATCACATCGCCCAGCGAGCCGGTTTTGATCAGTTGGCCTTTGCCTGGAACCACTGCCGACTCGATGGTCAGTAGCTCGCCACCCACCTGAGTCCAGGCTAATCCCGTCACTTGCCCAACCTGATCCTGAAGCTCGGCAAGACCGTATCGGAACTTGCGCACCCCCAGATAATGTTCAAGAGAGTCGCTGCCTACCCGGACCTGAAAACGCTTCTCGCGAGTGTGCTCTTTCACGGCCTTGCGACAGACCTTGGCAATTTGTCTCTCCAGACTCCTGACCCCGGCTTCGCGGGTGTAATAGCGAATGATGTCACGCACGGAAGCCTCATCAAACTCCAGTTCGCCCTTCTTCAGCCCATTGGTTTCCGTTTGCTTGGGCACCAGGTACTTCTCGGCAATATTGACCTTTTCATCTTCCGTATAGCCAGGCAGGCGAATGACTTCCATGCGGTCCAGCAATGGCGCAGGAATATTCATGGAGTTGGCGGTACACAGAAACATGACATCGGAAAGGTCGTAATCGACCTCCAGATAATGATCGTTGAAGTTGTGATTCTGCTCCGGATCGAGGACCTCGAGCAGCGCTGAAGCCGGATCACCGCGCATGTCACTGCCCATCTTGTCGATTTCATCCAGCAGGAACAGGGGGTTGCGCACGCCTACCTTGGTCATTTTCTGAATCAGCCGTCCAGGCATGGAACCAATATAGGTTCTGCGGTGGCCGCGAATCTCAGCTTCATCCCGCACTCCGCCCAGGGCCATCCTCACGAACTTGCGGTTGGTTGCTCTGGCGATGGACTCTGCCAGCGAAGTCTTGCCCACGCCGGGTGGACCGACCAGACAAAGCACCGGCCCCTTAACCTTCTTCACGCGTTTCTGCACAGCGAGAAACTCAAGGATGCGGTCTTTGACTTCTTCAAGACCATAATGATCGGCATCGAGAATGTCCTCTGCTTTTGCCAGATCCAGTCGAACCTTGCTTTGCGCAGTCCATGGCACATTGACCAGCCAATCTATGTAGGAGCGTACCACCGTGGCTTCTGCCGACATCGGCGACATCTGTTTGAGCTTGTTCAGTTCGGCATTGGCCTTGGTCAAGGCTTCCTTGCTCAAACCGGCATTATCGATACGCTTTTTCAGGTCATCCAGTTCGTTATGGCCTTCATCGATATCGCCCAGCTCCTTCTGAATGGCTTTCATTTGCTCATTCAGATAGTACTCGCGCTGACTCTTCTCCATCTGCTTCTTGACCCGGCCACGGATGCGTTTTTCAACCTGCAGCAGATCAAGCTCGCCATCCAGCAATGCCAGCACATGCTCAACCCTGGGTGCCAACTCTACGAGTTCTAGTACAGCCTGTTTCTGCTCGATCTTGAGCACCATGTGCGCAGCCATGGTATCCACCAGACGCGAGGGCTCATCAATGCTGTTGAGTGACGACAGGACTTCAGCGGGGACTTTCTTGCTCAGCTGAACATACTGCTCAAACTGACTCATCAAACTGCGATTGAATACTTCCGAATCACGTGCCGCAGAGTCTGGCTCTTCTAGCAACTCGACTTCAGCCCGGCAATGCCCTTCCACCTCGGTAAAGGTCTGAATCAGGCCGCGCTGCTCGCCCTCGACCAGCACTTTGACGGTTCCATCAGGCAACTTGAGCAGCTGCAAAACGGTCGCAACGGTACCCATCTGGTAAAGCTCGCTTGCAGCCGGATCATCGTCAGCCGGATTCCTTTGGGCTACCAGAAGGATTTGCTTATCGCCCTTCATGGCGGCCTCAAGCGCTTCAATAGACTTTTCACGCCCGACGAAAAGGGGGATGACCATGTGCGGGAAGACCACTACATCACGCAGTGGTAGCAGCGGAAGTTCAACGATTGTCTTCATGATTCAGCCCCGGAACGGCTCTTTGGCCATATTCAAAATTCTGCAAAGTACCGCTTTACCGAAGATGGGGTTCGGGCCAACAAAAAACAAGCACCAACCCAAGAAAAGCAAAGGGGCCTGTTAGGCCCCTTTGCTACATTACGCGTCAGGCGCTGCCTTGGCAGGCTGCTCCGGATTCTCGTAGATCAGTAAGGGCTTCGAAGATCCGAGAATCACATTCTCGTCCACGACCACCTTGCTGACCTCGGATTGTGACGGTATCTCATACATGGTATCGAGTAGTACCGCCTCCAGGATCGAGCGCAACCCTCGAGCTCCGGTCTTGCGCTCCAATGCCTTCTGGGCAATGGCCTTGAGCGCCTCAGCACGAAACTCGAGACCAACCCCTTCCATTTCAAACAGGCGCGCGTACTGCTTGGTTAAAGCGTTCTTGGGCTCGATGAGAATTTGCATCAGGGCCGTTTCATCTAGCTCATCCAGCGTTGCAATAACCGGCAAGCGGCCCACAAACTCCGGAATCAAACCAAACTTGACCAAATCGTCAGGCTCGATGTCGCGCAAGGTTTCGCCAACCTTCTTACCCAGATCAGGGCTGCGCACTTCGGCATTAAAGCCAATGCCGCCCTTGCTGGATCGACTGTGAATAACCTTTTCCAGTCCGGCAAACGCACCACCACAGATGAACAGGATATTGCGGGTATCGACCTGCAAAAACTCCTGCTGCGGATGCTTGCGTCCACCCTGAGGCGGAACGGAGGCCACGGTGCCCTCGATCAGTTTGAGCAATGCTTGCTGCACACCCTCACCCGAGACATCACGAGTAATCGACGGGTTGTCCGACTTGCGCGAAATCTTGTCGATTTCATCGATGTAGACAATACCCATCTGGGCCTTCTCTACGTCGTAATCACACTTTTGCAGCAGCTTCTGAATGATGTTTTCGACATCTTCGCCGACGTAACCGGCCTCAGTCAGCGTCGTGGCATCCGCAATGGTGAAAGGTACGTTAAGCAAGCGGGCCAGCGTCTCGGCAAGCAACGTTTTGCCTGAACCAGTCGGGCCAATCAGCAGGATGTTGCTCTTGCCCAACTCGACATCATCTTTCTTGTCACGCTGATTGAGGCGCTTGTAGTGGTTGTATACAGCCACCGCCAGCACCTTCTTGGCGCGCTCCTGACCAATGACGTACTGATCCAGTATTCCGCTGATTTCCTTGGGAGCAGGAAGCTTGTGCGCACTGCTCTCCGACTGCGCTTCCTGCACCTCCTCACGGATGATGTCGTTACACAGGTCTACGCATTCGTCGCAGATAAAAACCGAGGGGCCGGCAATCAACTTGCGCACTTCATGCTGGCTTTTGCCACAGAAGGAGCAATACAGAAGCTTGCCGGTGTCCTCGCCATTGCGGATGTCAGTCATTCGTTCAATCCAATCCGATAAGCTTGAATCACAAGATGAAGGCAAATGCGGGCTTTTTCAAGCCCGCCAAGCGACCGGGCATCGCCCGATGCGCCGAGCATTTTCTATCAGCTGGCCATTTCGCGCTTGCTGATGACCTTATCGATCAAGCCATAGCTTACGGCTTCATCAGCACTCATGAAGTTATCCCGGTCGGTATCGCGGGCAATAACATCAAGCGGCTGACCGGTATGCTGGGCCATGATGCGATTAAGGCGATCACGAATAGTCAGGATTTCCTTGGCATGGATTTCAAAATCCGAAGCCTGGCCCTGAAAACCACCCAGCGGCTGATGAATCATCATCCGCGAATGTGGCAGGCAGTAGCGTTTGCCGGCAGCACCACCGACCAGCAGCAAAGCCCCCATGCTGCACGCCTGACCAATACAGATAGTCGACACATCCGGCTTGATGAACTGCATGGTGTCGTAAATCGACATGCCAGCCGTCACCGAACCACCCGGAGAATTGATGTACAGATGGATGTCTTTATCGGGATTTTCCGCTTCAAGGAAAAGCAGCTGGGCAACCACCAGATTTGCCATGTAGTCCTCAACAGGACCCACCAGAAAAATCACTCGCTCCTTCAGCAGGCGCGAATAGATGTCATAGGCGCGTTCACCACGAGCCGACTGCTCGATAACCATTGGCACCAGACCGCCAGCGGCCTGGATTTCAGAGGCTTGTTGCATCAAAGAAATGTGCGACATGTCCAGCAATCACTCCCAGGTTAATTTGTCATGCCTCAAAGACACATAAGCCAGCAGTGCGCTGGCTTATGGTGTACTTCTTACGCTAAAGCATTATCAGGCAGCGTGTGGTGCTTCAGCTGGCTTGATGGCTTCTTCGTAGGAGACTGTCTTGTCAGTCACTTTGGCCTTCTGCAGAACAGTATCTACAACTTGCTCTTCCAGCACAACCGAACGAACTTCGTTCATTTGCTGGTCATTCTTGTAGTACCAGGCAACCACCTGCTCAGGCTCCTGATAAGCGGAAGCCATCTCTTCGATCATGGCGCGAACACGTGCATCGTCAGGCTTGAGTTCATTCTGCTTGACCACTTCAGCCACCACCAGCCCCAGCACTACACGACGCTTGGCCTGCTCTTCAAAGAGTTCAGCCGGCAGCTGGTCAGGGTTGATGTTGCCACCAAACTGCTGAACCGCCTGAACGCGCAGGCGACCGATTTCGCTGGTAACCAGCGACTTGGGTACTTCAATCGGATTGGTCGACAGCAGACCATCCATGACCTGATTCTTGACCTTGGACTTGACCGCCTGACGCAATTCACGCTGCATGTTCTTGCGCACTTCAGCGCGGAAGTCTTCCAGAGTGCCTTCCTTCACCCCGAACAGGGCAAAAAAAGCTGCGTCCAGCTCAGGCAGAGTAGGACCTGCCACGCTGTTGACGGTAACGGTGAATTCAGCAGTTTTTCCGGCAAGGTCAAGATTCTGGTAATCGGCCGGGAAAACCGGGCTAATCACACGCTCTTCACCCGCGGCAACACCCACCAGGGCTTCTTCAAAACCCGGGATCATACGACCGGAACCCAGTACAAGCAGGGTTCCCTTGGCCGAACCACCGGCAAACACTTCACCGTCGATTTTGCCGACAAAATCAATGTTCAGCTGATCGCCATTCTCGGCGGCACGCTCAACGGCCTCGAAACGAGTGTTCTGCTTGCGCAGAACCTCAAGCATGTTATCCAGGTCGGCGTCCGAAACCTCGGCAGACAACCGCTCTACAGAGATACCGTCAAAGTCAGCAACCTTGAATTCAGGGAAAACCTCGAAAGTGGCGACGTACTCGAGATCCTTGCCCTTTTCGAAAACTTTTGGCTCGACTGCAGGTGAACCTGCCGGGTTGAGCTTCTCCTGAACCACAGCTTCGTAGAAAGTCGACTGGATCAGGTCGCCGAGAACTTCCTGGCGAGCGGAACTCTCGTAACGCTGGCGGATGACGCTCATTGGCACTTTGCCAGGACGGAAACCCGGAACCTTGGCGCGACGAGCCTGCTGCTGCAGGCGCTTATCGACTTCACTCTCGATGCGCTCGACCGGAACGCCAATGGTCATGCGACGCTCAAGGACTGAGGTGTTTTCAACAGAAACTTGCATGGATATTCCTCGTTGCACAGACATGGCCGAATGAACCGGCCCCAGAATCAAGGGCATGCATTCTAGTAGCTCGCATGACAGAAGTCACCCGGCAGAATAAGGCTGCATGAACAGAAGGGATCAACAGATGGACGGAGAGACTCGAATCATTCAATAAAAACAGGCGTTTTGGTTTAATTTAGCACTTAGGCATACATGCAGGCATACAAGAAGACAACTGCTGGACTATTTTGGGACGCTCTACCGCGCCAAACAAGTTGGATTTTTTACCTCAAATTTGCGCATGCACTGGCCAATTCATGGTCAACCATTGAGGCTGCAGCCCAAATTCGCCAAACAGAATTACGCCAGCAATAGCGACTTAATGGTGTTTTCAGATGGGGACTGCAAGCGACAAGACTTCCGACACTGCCGCTATTGTTGGCCGTGGTGGCAAAGCTCTCACGGAATCCAATCAGCAATCAGCCAAACACAGCTGCTCTGGGACGGGAGCGAACCCACATCTACTGTCGCCGGGCAACAGTCCCTATTCGCAGACAAACCTGAAAATAATCCCGGTCAGGCTGCCCCCAACGCTCAGGGCCAAAGCATTGGGCCGAGCATAACACGAGCCGGTTAGTCGACATTCAGGTACGCGTGCCTACTGCTGGCAAGCAGTACCTCTACCAATCAATCGTAATAAATCGGGTAAAGTGCCTGCACTCCAGAGCACCACAACGGGTTGCCAGACATGTGAGGCGG
>DATMWH010000231.1:0-2659 GCA_035562615.1 Pseudomonas sp.
CTTGTCCAGCAGGTAGAACTCCAGCTCCACCGCCATCACCGGGTGAAAGCCGTCGGCCTTGAGGCGGTCGATGGCACGCGCCAGCACATGCCGCGGGTCGCCGGCCGCGGCAGGCGCGCCCTGAGTCGGATGCATGCTCACCTGCACTTGCCCGGTAGGCGTGCTGCGCCACGACTGCAGGGTCAGCGAACCGGGGATCGGGTAGGTCCAGCAGTCGGCGTCGGCGACTTCCCAGACCAACCCGCTTTCCTCGACGTCCTCACCCTGAATGGTCAGCGAGAGAATGGAGCTGGGCAATGGGCGACCGTTCTCGTAGATCGCCAGCAGCTCGTCACGGTGCAGCAACTTGCCGCGCGGGATGCCGTTGGCATCGATCAGCATTAGCTCGATCAGACGCACCTCGGGGTGCTGGGCGAGGAAGTTGCGGGCTTCCTGAATGTTGGCGAATGGCATGATTAGGTCCTTTGATGTTCTCCCCTCTCCCACTTGTGGGAGAGGGGCCGGGGGAGAGGGATAGGGATGTTGCCCTCTCCCCAGCCCTCTCCCGTAAACGGGAGAGGGGGTTAAAGTCGGGCGCCGGGAATGGCAAGCAAATCGGCCAGTGCTGCATCCAAAGTAGCGATCAGTTTGTCGACATCCGCAGCGCTGGTCGACGGGCAACACAGGGTCATGTTGTGGAACGGGGTGATCAGGATGCCGCGGTTGATCAGGTACAGGTGCAGCGCCATCTGCAGGTCATCGTGGAAAGCGGCTTCGGCCTCGGCGCCGGTTCTGGGCGACACCGGACAGAACTGGAACTCGCTGCGCGCGCCCAACTCGGTCACCGACCACTTGAGGTCGTACTTGCGGATCAGCTGGCGGAAACCATCGGCCAGACGCTTGGCCAGCGGCAGCATGTGATCGTAAGCCGCCTGGGTCATCACCTGTTCCAGGTTGGCGCGCATGCAATGCATGGCCAGGGCGTTGGCCGACAGGGTGGTGCCCATGCCGCTGTGGCCATGGCCGTGGCTGTCTTTTTGCGCGCGCTTGCGTGCGGCCTGCATGGCGTCGGCCATCTCCGCCGTGCAGCCGAAGATGCCGCACGGCACGCCGCCGGCGATCGGCTTGCCGACCACGAAGAAGTCCGGCTCCAGATTCCACAGCTTGGTGCAGCCGCCGATGTCGGTGGAGATGGTGTGCGTCTCGTCGATCACCAGCAGGGTGCCGTACTTGCGCGTCAGCTCGCGACACTTCTGCATAAAGCCCGGATCAGGCAGCACCATGCCGATATTGGTCATCGCCGGTTCGCACATCAGTGCGGCGACGTCGCCTTTGGCCAGTGCGGCTTCCAGCGCCTCGACATCATTGAACGGAATCGAGCGGCTGTACTGGGTCAGGTCATAGGCCTGACCGATCAGACCGGAGCGCGGCTGAGTCTGGCCGTCATGGCAACGCACCATCACATCGTCGACGGTCCCGTGGTAGCAGCCGTCAAACACCAGCAGCACTTTGCGTTCGGTGATGCCGCGCACCCAGCGCAGCACATAGCGGTTGGAGTCGGTGGCGGTGGCGGTCACCTGCCAGTAGGGCAGACCGAAGCGCGCGGCCAGCAGCTCGCCAGCGACCACTGCATCTTCACCGGGCAGCATGGTGGTCAGACCATTGTTGGCCTGTTCACTGATGGCCTTGGCGATCGGGTCCGGCGAATGGCCGAACATGGTGCCGGTGTCACCCAGACAGAAATCGATGTACTCATGGCCGTCCACATCATAGAAACGCGCACCCTTGGCGCGCTCCACAAACAGCGGCGAGGGCGTCGACCAGTCGGCCATCCAGTGCATCGGTACGCCACCGAACAGCGATTGGCGCGCGCGCTCGGCGAGGGCCACGGATTTCGGGTTCTGCTCAAGGAAACGCGCACGCTCACGGGCGGTGAAGGTTTCCACGGCGGATTGGCTGATACCACTGGCTGTCATGTTGAACACCTCGTTCGGATTTGTGCACATTCTCATTCGTGATCACAAATATGTCAATTTAAGGCTTTTGATCCGGTATTTGCTAACATGCATGAACTTCTGTGATCACAAGAGCTTGAAAAAATGACTGATTCCTTGTGGAAAGACCAGGTCGCTCTGGTCAGCGGTGCCGGCAGCGACAGCGGTATCGGCTTCGCGATTGCCCGACGCCTGGGCCGCGAGGGCGTGCGGGTTCTGCTGAGCGCCAGCAGCGCGCGCATCCAGCAGCGCGTCGCCGAGTTGCAGAGTGAAGGTATAGACGCCCGCGGCATGCCTGCCGACCTGACCGACGAAACGCAGGTCGCCGCCCTTTCCGCGTGGGCGCATGGCCAATTCGGCCGCATCGACATTCTGGTGAACAACGCCGGCATGGCCATGCAGGGCAGCCCTGAGCCCTTCGCCGAAGTGGCGAGCATGGACTTGCTGACCTGGAACCTCTCGCTGGCACGCAACCTGACCACCGCCTTCCTGCTCACCCGAGCCGTGCTGCCGGGGATGCAGGCGCGCGGTTACGGGCGCATCGTCAACATCAGCTCGACCACCGGCACCCGCGGCAGCAACCCCGGCGAAGCCGCTTACAGCGCAGCGAAGGCGGCAATGTTGGGCATGAGCATGGGTTTGTCACTGGAAGTGGCCAAACAGGGCATCACCGTGAACAGCGTGGC
>DATMWH010000232.1:0-16234 GCA_035562615.1 Pseudomonas sp.
TGGCGTGCTCGACCTCTGCCGAGTGCTGGCACAAGCAGTGCGCAGCGCCAGAGCCTGATCAGGCTGCTCGTCTGACAAAAATGAGCCGCGGTAATCTGATCGATTCCGCGGCTTTTTTGTGGGCGTCAGCCAGCACTAAGATTGTCAGCGCTGGGAAAGCTTCTGCTGCTTATAACTCAATGCTGCCGCCGGGACCGGGCTGATCTTGCCGGTTTCCAGCCACTTCTTCAGGCGGTTGGCATCGGCCATATGGGTGTACTTGCCAAAGGCATCGAGCACCACAAACGCCACCGGCCGGCCATCCATGTGGGTGCGCATGACCAGGCAGTGACCGGCTGCGTTGGTGAAGCCGGTCTTGGTCAGCTGGATGCTCCAGTCCGGCTTGTAGACCAGCCGGTTGGTGTTGCGAAAGCCGAGGGTATAGGCCGGCTTGCGGAAATAGGCGGTCTTTTCACCGGTGGTACTGAACTGACCGATCAACGGGTATTGCTGGCTGGCCTTGAGCAGTTTGACCAGATCATTGGCGCTGGACAGGTTGTCCTGCGACAGGCCGGTGGGTTCGACGAACCGCGAGTGATGCATGCCCAACGCGCGGGCCTTGGCATTCATGGCCGCCACGAAAGCCGGTACGCCGCCCGGGTAGTGGTGCGCCAGACTGGCCGTGGCGCGATTCTCGGAGGACATCAGCGCCAGCTGCAGCATATCCCGGCGACTGATTTCGCTGCCTATCCGAACCCTGGAGTAGACGCCGCGCATCTCTGCCACATCGCGGATGATGACCGGCAATTGCTGCTCCATCGGCAGTTTGGCGTCCAGCACCACCATTGCCGCCATCAGCTTGGTGACTGAAGCAATCGGCGCAACCCGGTCAGGATTACTGGAAAACAGCACCTGATTGGTCTTCAGATCGACCACCAGGCCACTGCCGGAAGCAATCTGCTGTTGCGCTGGCGCTTTACTGGCCGCCTGGAGGTTGCTGGCAAGCAGTGAACAGCCGCACAGCAGCATGACAAACAGGGAATCTCGAATCTTCACGGATAACACAACCGGGGGCTGGGAAAGGCTGGCCAGTATAACGCCCGCCGGCCTGTTGGCGCTGACCGGCAGTCTTGCCGGCCAGCCCCGTGAGCGCCTTCAGAGAATCGGCACGTCCGTCACCTTCTCACCGCGCTCATACACCACATTGGCCCGGCCGACGATCAGTGGATCGAGGCTGCCGATGTGCTGCAGGTCCTTGCCGGTATACGGCAGCTTGTGCAGCACGTAACGCATGGCATTGAGCCGCGCGCGCTTCTTGCAGGTGGACTTGATAACTGTCCACGGCGCGTCAGCGGTATCGGTGTAAAAGAACATGGCCTCCTTGGCCTTGGTGTAATCGTCCCACTTGTCCAGCGAGGCCAGATCGATCGGGCTGAGTTTCCATTGCTTGAGCGGATGCTTCTCGCGCTCCTTGAAGCGCCGGCGCTGCTCCTTGCGACTGACCGAGAACCAGAACTTGATCAGATGCACATTGTTGTGTGCCAGCATGCGCTCGAACTCCGGCGTCTGGCGCATGAACTCCAGGTATTCGGCCTCGGTGCAAAAGCCCATCACCCGCTCGACGCCGGCGCGGTTGTACCAGGAGCGGTCGAACATGACGATTTCGCCCGCAGTTGGCAGATGCTGCACATAGCGCTGGAAATACCATTGCCCGCGCTCAACCTCGGTCGGCTTCTCCAGCGCGACAATTCGCGCACCGCGCGGATTGAGGTGTTCCATGAAACGCTTGATCGAGCCTCCCTTGCCCGCGGCGTCGCGCCCTTCAAAGAGAATCACCACCTTTTGTCCGGTGTCCTTGACCCACGCCTGTAACTTGAGCAACTCGACCTGCAGCTGATACTTCTCATTTTCGTAGCGCTTGCGCGACATCAGATTCTTGTAGGGATAGCCGCCCTGACGCCAATCGGGGGCCAGTTCGTCATCCGGATCCGTCTTGGCCGGCTTGACCAGCTTGGCCGTATCATCCACCAGCGCCTTGCGCAGCGCCTCGGCATCATCCGCAGAAAGCCCGGTGACAAAGGTTTCCAGCGTATCGCGCAACGCCGGCGCATCCTTGGGATCTACGTGCGCAAGAATGTCTTCAACCGCGACCGCGGTCGCAACGCGGGCGGCCTTGACCGAGTCATTGACCATTTTTTCTTGCAGTTGCGGGCCGGAAAGAATCGCCTCGCCGGCCGCCTCTGCTCGCGTGCGCACGGCAGGTCGACGCGGTCTGCGCACAGTAGTTGGGGTTGCAACAGGGGGGATTGCGGTATCGGCGGGGGTATCGCTCATGGTCAGCTCTCTGAGTGGGAAATCGCAATGCAGACGGCATCAATCCGAAAATTTTCACCCTGCGGCTGACAAGAAACATAGACCCACGTCATATCCGGCGCAGATTATCTCAAGCCGTGCCCAGCTGGCGCCGCAAGCATTCGAGCACCGGCCGGGTCTGCGGGCGGACGCCGCGCCAGAGAAAAAAAGCCTCCGCCGCCTGCTCGACCAGCATACCCAGACCATCCAGTGTCTGCCGCGCGCCCAGCTCAGAGGCCCAGCGGTTGAACGGAGTCAGTTCAGGGGCATACATCATGTCGTAGCAGCGGGTATGACTGGGCTGGATCAGGCTGGGGGCCAGCGGGGGCAGCTCACCTGCCAGGCTGGCGGAGGTGCCGTTGATGATCAGATCGACCGGCTCTTCCAGCCAGTCAAAGCCACTGGCAACCACCGGCCCCAGATCAGCAAACTCCCGGGCCAGCTGTTCGGCCTTTTCCACCGTGCGATTGGCAATCACCAATGCCGCCGGCTGTTCGGCCAGCAACGGTTCAAGCACACCGCGTACGGCGCCGCCAGCGCCCAGCAGCAGAATGCGCTGGCCGCGCAAAGCAACACCGGCGTTGTGCAGCAGATCCCGCACCAGTCCGGCGCCATCGGTGTTATCGCCGCGCAGTCCGCCGTCAGCCAGTTTCAGTAACGTATTCACTGCCCCGGCACGGCGCGCCCGCTCGCTGAGCTGATCGGCCATGGCGCAGGCCTGCTCCTTGAACGGCACGGTGACATTGGCGCCCATGCCACCGGCGGCAAAGAACGCCCGCGCAAATCCGCAAAAATCATCCAGCGGTGCGAGTAATGCCTGGTAACTGAGCGCCTGACCGGTCTGCTCGGCAAACTGGCGGTGGATCAGCGGTGACTTGCTGTGAGCGATGGGGTTGCCGAACACGCCGTACCTGTCCATCAAGCGTCCTTCTGAAGTGGGCGAATGTGCTCCCCTCGCCCATTTATGGGAGAGGGGCCGGGGGAGAGGGTTTGGCAGGCAGTCTCGCCCTCTCCCCAACCCTCTCCCGCACGCAGGAGAGGGGGCAGTCCTACACGCCGCACAACCAGTCGCGGTCCTGCAGGAAGTAGCCGGTGAGCCGGGCCTCTTCGCTCGCCGGCTCGGGTTTCCAGTCGTAGCCCCAGCGCACCAGCGGTGGCAGCGACATGAGTATCGACTCGGTACGCCCGCCCGACTGCAGGCCAAACAAGGTGCCACGGTCGTAGACCAGGTTGAACTCCACATAGCGGCCACGGCGGAAGGTCTGGAACTCACGCTCGCGCTCGCCATAGGGGGTCAGCTTGCGGCGCTGCACGATCGGCAGGTAAGCCTCGATATAGGCATCACCGATGGCCCGGATAAAAGCGAAGCAGGTGTCAAAATCCCATTCATTCAGATCATCGAAGAACAATCCGCCGATCCCGCGGGGCTCAGCGCGGTGCTTGAGATGGAAATAGCGGTCACACCAGGCCTTGTAGCGCGGGTAAACATCGGCACCGAAGGGCTCGCAGGCGGCCCGTGCGACACGGTGCCAATGCACACAATCTTCTTCGTTAGCGTAATAGGGTGTCAGGTCAAAACCGCCACCGAACCACCAGACCGGCTCCTCGCCCGGCTTTTCTGCGCAGAAGAACCGCACATTGGCATGGGAAGTGGGCACATAGGGATTTTCCGGGTGAATCACCAGCGATACCCCGAGCGCCTGAAAAGTCCGCCCGGCAAGCTCCGGGCGATGGGCGCTGGCGGATGGCGGCAGCGCATCGCCAAATACGTGGGAAAAGTTCACCCCGCCTTTTTCAATCAGTGCGCCGTCACCAATTACCCGCGTGCGGCCACCACCGCCAGCCGGGCGCACCCAGCTCTCCTCGGCAAAGCGGGCGCGCCCGTCTTCGCTCTCCAAAGCAGTGCAGATACGCTCTTGCAGATCCAGCAGATAAGTCTTAACAGCAGCAATACGGTCAGTCACAAGTCACCTTAGGGGCAGGCAGGCGGGGGGCAGAAATACTGCTGGGCCAGCAGGGCAGGGGCAAACTATACCATTGGGTCGAGGCTCCGGCCGATCGCTCAGGCCGGCCTGACGATGGCCGCCGAGGCCAGATCACGGATGGTGCTGGGGTTCCTGCGTCCACCCAGCGAGCCATTCAGCAGACCATCCAGCTGATCGGCAAAATACTGCTGGACGCGCAACCGGCTGCGCGCCGCCGGTCGACCTGCCGGGTTGGCTGAAGTCGATACCAGCGGGCCACAGGTCAGGCAAAGCTCGCGGACCAGGGGATGATCGCTGACACGCAGAGCCACGGTTTCATGCTCACCGGTGATCCACAGCGGCAGCAACTGGCGATGCGGCACCAGCCAGGTATGCGGCCCCGGCCAGGTAGTGGCCAGCCGGTCCAGCCAGCGCTCCGGCAAATCCCCCAGCAGAAACGCAAACTGCTCGATGGACGCCGCCACCAGGATCAGTCCCTTGGCCGCATTACGCCCCTTGAGCGCCAGCAGACGCTGGACTGCCACCGCATTCCACGGATCACAGCCCAGCCCCCAGACTGCTTCCGTGGGGTACGCAATCACACCGCCGGCCCGCACAACCCGCGCCACGCTGTGTATTTGCCATTGACTCGCCATGGTCACCTCCTGCCCTGAGCTATCCGGCAGTGTAAAGCCTCATGCCTGGCGATACACCCACAAGCCCGACTCGCAACAGGCCTGGCCGGCCAGTTCAAGCTCGGTGAGGGCGGCCAACGTCTGCCCAATTGGCCAACCCAGCGCATCCGCCAATCCCTCAGCGCTGGCTGGCGCTGCACGCAAATGCCGCAGAATCGGGCTGGTCGGGCCTGGCGCGCTTGCCAGCGGCGAGCACTGCCAGCCACGCAAAGCCTCGAGTACATGCTCGACACTTTCCACCAAGGTTGCGCCATCGCGAATCAGCTGATGGCAGCCGCGCGCGCCGGGGTGATGAATCGAACCGGGAATGGCATAGACCTCCCGGCCCTGCTCGGCGGCAAGCCGCGCAGTAATCAGCGAGCCGCTGGCGGGACTGGCCTCGACCACCAACACTCCCAGAGCCAACCCGCTGATAATGCGGTTGCGCCGCGGAAAGTGGCTGGCATGGGCCGGGCTGTCCAGCGGCAGCTCCGATACCAGCGCACCACCACCCTCGACAATCTGCTGCGCCAGCCGCTGATGCCGTGCCGGATAGATCTGCAACAACCCGGTGCCGAGCACGCCAATCGTATTGCCGGATACATCCAGCGCGCCCTGATGCGCGGCGCCGTCGATACCCAGAGCCAGCCCGCTGGTGATGGTAAAACCTCCCGCCGCCAGGGCACTGGCAAACCGCTGCGCGGTGTCCATCCCCGGCCGACTGGCGCGCCGGCTGCCAACCATGGCCAGCTGCGGCCGCTCAAGGCTCTGCACGTCGCCTTCGACAAACAGCAGGGGTGGGGCATCCGCCAACTCGGCCAGCAATGCCGGGTACTCTGCGCTGTCCCACATCAGAACGTGGTGCTGCGCTTGCTCTAGCCACTGCATGGCCGCGCTGGTGCGCTGGCGGGTCAACTCGGTTCGGCGGGCATCCGCCGCGCTGGCCGGCAAGCCCAAAGAATGCCAGGCAGCTGCCGGCGCCGATAACGCCGACGCGGCATTTCCAAAAGCGCCCAGCAAGCGCTGAAAGCGCCGCGGTCCGATATCAGGCAGGCAATGCAGGCGCAGTCGCGCCTCGAGTTCGGCAGGAGAAATGGCAGGCATGCGGATCATCCTTGATCACGGGTATGGGGCATAAAGCAGAACCCCCGCTTAGGCGGGGGCTCGGCGTTGCAGAAGTGCAGTTCAGGGGTTACGCACCTTGTCACCAACGGCCAACTGACGGCTGGCCTTCAGCACCAATGCATAACTGAGCTTGTCGAACACATGGAAAGCCATCAGCAAACCTGCTTCTTCATCCGGCATTTTCAGCTGCTGCCCCGTCTCGACGTCACGTATGGTCTCGCCAGTCTTGAAGATTGCCAGAGTGCTGCCCGGAACCAGACCATCGCGGGCACCCTTGTTCAGGGTCACGACATCCATGGCACCAACGATATTGACCCCGCGCGGGACATCAATGATCAACCCATTAATCGGCTGGGTAGGTGCACTGGGCTGAAACATCGAGTTGATCGAATGCTCAAGCGTCGGGAACAAACGGTCGCCCCGGCGAATCTCTTCCGAGGTTTCGGTGACATACAGCGTAGCGATGTCACCTTCGGTTGCCTTGAGTTCGGCGCTGCCAATGCTGTCAGCGTTGATACCGAGAAACTCATTGGTCACCGGGTCCGTGTAGATCTTGCCTTTGCGCAGGACCCGGTAGAGCGGCTGCGGATCCGTATCTACGCCTTTGGCATAAATAGTGTTGCCTGCGCCGTAGATGACGCCCTCACCCTTGCCGGCTACCACGTAGGGCGCCTGCTTGAAGGCATCTTCATTGTCGACTATGCGGTTCTTGATCAGGAAGCTGTTGATGGCATCCAGCGGGATCGGCGGAATCGCATCGGCCATCGGTGTGCTGCGCACGCCCGGGGACAGTTTGACCGTACCACCCGTGCCGCTGCGGTTCAGACTAAGCCTTGGCTGACCATCGACATACACCAGGCTCAAAGTATCGCCCGGGTAGATCAGGTTGGGATTCTGGATCTGCGGATTGGCGTGCCAGATCTCCGGCCACTTCCATGGCTGGGTCAGAAACTTGCCGGAGATATCCCAGAGGGTATCGCCCCTGGCCACTGTATAGCTCTCTGGATGGCCGCTCTTGAGCTGCACTTCAGCTTGAGCCAGTCCACTGGCGGCGAGCAGCAGCAGGGCGAGTAGTGATTTCCTCATGGGGTGAATCCCTTTATTATGTGTCTTCGCGTGGATCGTCCGCAGGTGACTCCCTGCGGAGTCGCGGAAACAAACCGTTTTTTCAATGCTGCTCATCATCTTAGCAGCGGTTTTTGACTTTATTCCACAAGTGCATCACAAACGTATATGGCGATCCTGAACATCCTTGAATTTCCAGACCCGCGGCTGCGAACCAAAGCCAAGCCGGTACAGGTCGTTGACGATGCCTTGCGGCAGCTGATTGATGACATGTTCGAGACCATGTATGCCGCTCCGGGCATCGGGCTGGCTGCCACACAGGTCAACGTCCACCTGCGTCTGGTGGTGATGGATCTGAGTGAAGACAAGAGCAGTCCGCTGGTGTTCATCAATCCGGAATTCACCACGCTGACCGAGGCGCTCGAGCAATATCAGGAAGGCTGCCTTTCAGTACCCGGATTTTATGAGAACGTCGATCGCCCGCAGAAGGTGCGGATCAATGCGCTGGACCGCAACGGCGAGGCATTTGAGATGATCGCCGAAGGCCTGCTGGCGGTTTGCATACAACATGAATGCGATCACCTGAACGGCAAGCTGTTTGTCGACTATCTTTCCTCGCTCAAGCGTGACCGCATCAAGAAGAAACTGGAAAAACAACACCGCCAGCAAGGCTGATCGCGCCAGACACCGCTGCAATACTTCTTCCCAAGAGTTTCCATGACTGAGCCACTGCGTATCGTTTTTGCCGGCACGCCGGAGTTCGCCGCCCGGCACCTGCAGGCACTGCTGGATGCAGGCCACCCTGTGGTTGGGGTCTATACCCAACCAGACCGCCCGGCAGGGCGCGGCCAGAAGCTGATGCCCAGTCCGGTCAAGCAGCTGGCCAGCCAGCACAATATTCCGCTTTTTCAACCGTCCAGCCTGCGTGATCCAATGGCGCAGGCCGAACTGGCCGCGCTGCGGCCAGACCTGTTGCTGGTGGTTGCCTACGGGCTGATCCTGCCACAAGCCGTACTGGATATTCCGCGTCTGGGCTGCATCAACAGCCATGCCTCCTTGCTGCCCCGCTGGCGGGGAGCCGCACCGATTCAGCGGGCAATTCAGGCCGGCGACGGAGAAAGCGGCGTCACCCTGATGCAGATGGAAGCAGGGTTGGATACCGGCCCCATGCTGTGCAAGGTGACGACGCCAATCAGCACCGAAGAAACCGCCGGCAGCCTGCATGACCGCCTCGCCGAACTGGGTGCGCAGGCAATGGCCGCCGCCATCGGACCTTTGGTGCGCGGCGAGCTGCGCGGCGAAAAACAGGATGATTCGCTGGCGACCTATGCACACAAACTGAACAAGGACGAGGCGCGAATTGACTGGCAGCAACCTGCCACCGAGCTGGATCGCCAGATCCGCGCCTTCAATCCCTGGCCCATCAGTCACGCGCAACTCGACGGGGAAACCGTCAAGGTGCTGTCAGCCGTGCCAGAGCAGGCCAGCGGTCCTGCAGGCACTATCCTCTCAGCCAACAAGGATGGTCTGACCGTCGCCTGTGGCGAGGGCGCCCTGCGCCTGACCCGGCTGCAGATGCCCGGAGGCAAAGCGCTGGCCTTCGCCGACCTGTTCAACAGCCGGCGCGATCAGTTCGCCTGCGGCCTGGTGTTGCAATGAGCACGATACAGCGATGAACCCGCGTCTCGCCGCTGCCCGCGCACTTGGCGCCGTGCTCGCCGGAAAAGCCTCATTGGGCAGCAGCCTGCCAGCGCAACTGGACAAGGTCGCTGCACGTGACCGCGGATTGACTCAAGACCTGGCGTTTGGCGCCGCACGCTGGCAGCCCCGGCTTAACCTGCTCGCGGAAAAGCTGCTGGAGAAGCCACTGAAGGCGGGCGACAGTGATGTTCAAGCGCTGTTATTGGTCGGCCTGTATCAACTGCTCTACACCCGGATTCCCGCGCATGCCGCAATTGCGGAAACCGTCAGCTGCGCCGCCAGCCTGAAGAAACCCTGGGCCAAAGGTCTGCTCAATGCCGTTTTACGCGCCGCTCAGCGCGATGCAACCGGGCTGCTGGCGCAGATGGATAACGACCCGGTGATTCGCACCGCTCACCCGCGCTGGCTGCAAAAAACCCTGAAAGCCTGCTGGCCAGACCATTGGGAAGCGATCTGTGCCGCCAATAATGAACATCCGCCGCTGATACTACGGGTCAATCAACGACGCACCGAACGCGAGGCTTACCTGCTGGAGCTGCAGGACGCCGGCATCGCTGCCCAGGCTTGCACCTTCGCCACCGAAGGCATCCGCCTGCTCGAAGCACGTGACGTCACCAGTCTTCCCGGCTTTGCCGAAGGCCGTGTGAGCGTACAGGACGAAGCGGCGCAGCTCGCCGCAGGCCTGCTCGAACTGGCGCCCGGACAACGGGTACTGGATGCCTGTTGCGCGCCCGGCGGCAAGACCTGCCACCTGCTGGAACAGCAACCGGCACTGGCTGGCGTGGTGGCGCTGGATCTGGAAGAAAAACGCCTGCAACGCGTACGGGAAAATCTGCAGCGCCTGCAGCTGGAGGCCCAATTGATTGCCGCCGATGGCCGGGCAACGGAGCACTGGTGGGACGGCCAGGCCTTTCAGCGCATTCTGCTGGATGCACCCTGCTCTGCCACCGGGGTGATCCGCCGCCACCCCGATATCAAGATCACCCGGCAAGCCAGCGATATAGAGGCCCTGGCAACGCTTCAGGGCGAACTGCTGGACGCGCTTTGGCCTACGCTGGCCGTGGGCGGGATCCTGCTGTATGCCACCTGCTCCGTGTTGCCACAGGAGAACAGTGACAACATCGCGCGCTTTCTGCAGCGCACCCCGGGGGCGCGCGAGATCGAGATTTCCGCAGCCTTTGGTCTGGCGCAGGAACATGGCCGGCAGCTGTTGCCACAGATCAATGGTCATGATGGTTTTTACTACGCAAAATTACGCAAAGTCGGCTAGAGCCTAAAATTTCAACCTGCGGATCTGTATCCGCCGTGCAGCGGGCGGACAGCAATCGCCCAACAGGAGTAATCCGGTGAAAATCATCATTCTCGGGGCTGGCCAGGTGGGCGGCACGCTGGCAGAACATCTGGCCGGTGAAGCCAACGACATCACCGTAGTGGACACCGACAGCGATCGTCTGCGCGAACTGGGCGATCGCCTGGATATCCGCACGGTTCAGGGCCGCGGATCATTCCCGACCGTGTTACGCCAGGCTGGCGCCGATGATGCCGACATGCTGGTCGCCGTCACCAGCAGCGATGAAACCAACATGATTGCCTGTCAGGTGGCTTACACCCTGTTCAACACGCCGACCAAGATTGCCCGCGTGCGCGAGTCAGCCTACCTGACGCGCTCCGGCCTGTTCGACAACGAAGCCATTCCGGTCGACGTACTGATCAGCCCCGAGCAGGTGGTAACCAATTACATCAAGCGCCTGATTGAATATCCCGGCGCCTTGCAGGTGATCGATTTCGCCGGTGGCAAGGCTCAGCTGGTCGGTGTACGCGCCTATTACGGCGGGCCGCTGGTCGGCCATGAGCTGCGTCAGTTGCGCGAACACATGCCGCAGGTGGATACCCGGGTAGCGGCCATCTTCCGGCGCAACCGCGCGATCATTCCCAGAGGCGATACCGTCATCGAAGCCGATGACGAAGTGTTCTTCATTGCCGCCAAAGCGCATATCCGCGCCGTCATGGGTGAAATGCGCCGCCTGGAAGACAACTACAAACGGATTGTGATCGCCGGCGGCGGCAATATCGGCGAACGCTTGGCCGAAGCCATCGAAAACCGCTACCAGCTGAAGATCATCGAGCGCAGCCCGGCCCGTTGCCGCATCCTTGCCGAGTCGCTGAACAACACCGTGATCCTGCAAGGCAGTTCCTCCGACAAGGATCTGCTGATGGAAGAGAACATCAACGACGCGGACATTTTCCTCGCGCTGACCAACGACGATGAAGCCAATATCATGTCCTCTCTGCTGGCCAAGCGCCTCGGTGCACGCAAGGTCATGACGCTGATCAACAACCCTGCGTACGTGGATCTGGTGCAGGGAGGCGAAATCGATATTGCCATCAGCCCGCAGCTGGCAACCATTGGCACACTGCTCACCCATGTCCGTCGCGGTGACATCGCCAGCGTGCATTCACTGCGCCGGGGCGCCGCCGAAGCCATTGAAGCGGTCGCCCACGGCGATGCGAAATCCAGCAAGGTGGTCGGGCGCAAAATCGCCGACATTGCGCTGCCAACCGGCACCACGATTGGCGCCATCATTCGCGATGAAGAAGTGCTGATCGCCCACGACAAGACGGTGATCGAGTCCGGCGACCATGTGATTCTGTTTCTGGTAGACAAGAAATACATCCGCGATATCGAGCGGCTGTTTCAGGTGGGTTTGAGCTTTTTCTGATCGCGGCAATCCCTGCCACTGCCCGGCGGCAGGGATCAGTCCGTCTTTAGAAAGCGCAATCCGACGCCGTGCAGCTCGACGCGCACCACTTCCATGTCCAGAATCGGTGCCTCGATCGGCAAGTCCTGAACCTGCCCGGTCACCTGCTCACCTTCCTCCAGCAGGCTGCGTGCATCATCGATGATCACATACACGCCGGTATCCGAAATGTCCCGGGTATTGACCAGCAGGGTGCCATGGCGCGGATGCTCAATACGCAAACGGACTTTCAACGGAGTACGGGGGAATTCCCGGTTATTGCTCATCGCGTGCGCCTGAACTGATTGGAAGGGCTGGCAGGGACACTACCGGAGCCGGCCGAGTGACTCAATACCATTTGGCTTCGCCTTCCGGTCGCTTCTTGAAGCGCTTCATGCTCCACAGATACTGGCTCGGATTAGTGCGAACGTACTTCTCGACCATAGCACTCATTGCCGCGGTAGCAACCTCAATATCCTCGCTGTACATGGCCTCAGGTGCGGGCTCGATGATCACCTTGAAGCCGGAGCCATCTTCCAGACGAATGCCATTGATGAAAAATGCTGTGGCCTTACCGCCGGCCAGCATTCCCGGAACGAACTTGCTGGTAAGCGCCTGGATACCACAAAACGGTACAAACAAGCCCGCAGAAAGACTCGGTTCGGGATCCGCCGGAATACCCACCACGCCACCGCGGCGGACTTCCTTGATCACGCTGAGAATGCCTTCCTTGGTCGACGGTGCCACCCGATTACCCAGTTGCACACGCTGCTTTTGCAGCAGCTCATCAAGGGCCTTGAGCTTGGGTGGGCGGTAGAAAATGATCGGGTTACACATCGAACAAAAGTAGTGATTCAGCACTTCCCAGTTGCCAATATGGGTAGCGATACCAATCACACCCTTGCCGCTGGACAGCGCCTGCTGCATCACCTCCAGGCCCTCGACCTGACGAATCAGCTTGAGCGTTTTGGCGGCTGGCCAGATCCATGCGCAGGCACTTTCGGCCAGCAAGCGGCCGATATTGCGATGCGTGTCTTTTTCCAGCTGCCGCAACTGATCCGACGACAACTCCGGGAAGCACTTGCTCAGGTTGATACGCACCACCTCGCGCGAGCGACTGGGAATGCGCCACATCAGCCAACCCAGCGCCGCACCCACCGCCTGCACGGCGCGCCATGGCAACAGGGCAAACAGCCGGAGAAATCCGACCGCCACAGTCCCCTTGAATGATTCCATCATCAGCTCCCCTGCATTCTGTCGGGAATTCTACGGCAAGCGGCTCAGCGAGTGGCAACCACCATGCATAAACTGTAACCTGTTAAATAAAACAACAATAAGAACGTCAATCCGAACGCATGACACTCCGACTCTTACTGCTGATGTGCCTGTCGTGTTCCGGGTTCGCGAATGAATTGCGCATCTGTGCAGACGACCGCAATGTACCGCCGCTGCTCTATAGCGACGGCATGGGCATCGCCCAGTACATGGTGCCATTGGCTACCGAGGCACTGGGCGTGACAGTGCGCCTGTACCACAGACCGCAACCCCGATGCCTGTATGGGGCAGCAAACGGTCAATTTGATGCGCTATTGCTGGCCTCGCCCAACACGAAAACCGAGCCTTTTGTCGTCTTCCCCACAAACGTAAAGGGCATGCCTGACAGCCGCTATGCCTTTGTCAGCATGAGGGTAGTGGCCTTTCGCATGAAAGGCGCAAACGCCCGCTGGGATGGCGAACACTTTCTCGACCTCACACTCCCGGTGCTGTACGAAAGCGGCGTGCCCGCCGTGAATATGTTTATGGATAAACTGCCGGCGCCTTCAAGGGCGAGTGCCAGAACACCTATCCACATGATGCAAATGATGCGTCTTGGCCGTGCCGACATCGCCGTCGGCCTTGAGCCGGCGGTGCGTTATGCCATGCAGCAAAATGATCCTGATCAGCAATTCGAGGTCATCGAACCCCCCTTGTTCACCTCATCCCTGTTCCTGGCCTTCAGCAAACCATTCGCCAACGCCAATCCTGCGTTGACCCGGCAACTCTGGGAGCAGATCCGTCTGTTGTCGAACGGTGACGAATGGCAATCGATCAAAGCCCAGGTCATGAACAATCAGCTGCCGCCCACGCCGCAGCTGGAGCGCGCCGTTCAGCTGGGCTTGCAGCCAGATGCCAGAGCACCATAGCGATCACAATCGGTGGTGTGATCCATGACCATTCCGGCCGCCTGCATGTAGGCGTAACAGATGGTCGGCCCGACGAAGGTGAAACCGGCTTTCTTCAAGGCCTTGCTCATGGCCTCTGCTTCGGGCGTAACCGTCGGCATTTCACTGCGATCGCGGAAATGATTGATCTTCGGCTCCCCGCCGACAAATGACCACAACAGGCCAACCGGGTCTTCCAGTTGCAGCCAGGCCTGAGCATTCTGCCGCGCCGCCTTGAGCTTGAGGCGATTGCGGATAATCCCCGGATCCTGCATCCGCTCTTCAATTTCCTCGTCGCTCATCTGCGCCAGGCGTTGCACATCGAAACCGAACAGCACTTCACGGTAGCGTGCGCGCTTCTTCAGCACGGTGATCCACGACAGCCCGGCCTGGAAGCCTTCCAACAGGAGCAATTCGAACAGCCGCTGCGGATCGCGCAGCGGCACACCCCATTCGTGATCGTGATAGGCGATATACAGGGGATCATCGGTACACCAGAAGCAGCGTGGCATAGGCTCTCCATGCGCTGTGCGCGGAATTGATCGGGTATACTGCGCGGCTTTACGCACAAGCCTTCACAGCGGTGAAATTCGTGACCCAGACTACGCCCGACGTTAGCACCTTCCAAGGATTGATCCTCGCCCTGCAAAGCTATTGGGCTGAGCAGGGGTGTGTGATTCTGCAGCCCTATGACATGGAAATGGGTGCAGGCACCTTCCATACCGCGACCTTCCTGCGCGCCATCGGCCCGGAAACCTGGAATGCGGCCTATGTGCAGCCCTCCCGGCGTCCGGCGGACGGCCGTTACGGCGAGAACCCCAACCGCCTGCAGCACTATTACCAGTTCCAGGTCGTGCTCAAGCCGAACCCGGAGAACATCCAGGACCTGTATCTGGAGTCGCTGCGGCGGATCGGCGTCGACACCCTGGTGCACGACATCCGCTTCGTCGAAGACAACTGGGAATCGCCGACCCTCGGCGCCTGGGGCTTGGGCTGGGAAGTCTGGCTCAACGGCATGGAAGTCACCCAGTTCACCTACTTCCAGCAGGTCGGCGGTGTCGAGTGCTACCCGGTGACCGGCGAGATCACCTACGGCCTGGAGCGTCTGGCCATGTACCTGCAGGGTGTCGACTCGGTGTATGACCTGGTCTACTCCGACGGTCCGTTCGGCAAAGTCACCTATGGCGATGTGTTCCACCAGAACGAAGTGGAGCAGTCCACCTTCAACTTCGAGCACGCCAACGTCGAGAAACTCTTCGACCTGTTCGATTTCTACGAGTCCGAAGCCAACCGCCTGATGCAGCTGCAACTGCCGCTGCCGGCCTACGAAATGGTGATCAAGGCCTCGCACAGCTTCAACCTGCTGGATGCGCGCCGCGCTATCTCGGTGACCGCGCGTCAGCAGTACATCCTGCGCGTGCGCACGCTGGCCCGCAGCATTGCCCAGAGCTATCTGCTGGCCCGCGCCAAACTCGGCTTCCCTATGGCCACCCCGGAACTGCGTGATGAAGTACTGGCCAAGCTGAAGGAGACCGAATAATGAACGCTCAGGATTTTCTGGTTGAACTGGGTACCGAAGAGCTGCCGCCCAAAGCGCTGAAAAGCCTTGGCGAAGCCTTCCTCGGCGGTATCGAAAAAGGCCTCAAAGCAGCCGGGCTGGATTATGCCAACGCACGCATGTATGCCGCTCCGCGTCGTCTGGCCGTGCTGGTCAGCGGCCTCGCTGCGCAGCAGCCGGACCGCACCGTCAATCTCGATGGCCCGCCAGTGCAGGCGGCCTTTGACAAGGATGGCAACCCGACCCAAGCGGCACTGGGCTTTGCGAAAAAATGTGGCGTTGATCTGGCGCTGGTCGACAAGAGCGGCCCCAAGCTGAAATTCAGCCAGAGCATTGCCGGCCAACCCGCCGTCAGCCTGTTACCCGGTATTGTCGAAACCTCGCTGAACGATCTGCCGATTCCCAAGCGCATGCGCTGGGCCGCGCGCAAGGAAGAGTTCGTCCGCCCGACCCAATGGCTGGTGATGCTGTTTGGCGATCAGGTGATTGATTGCACCTTGCTCGCGCAGAAGGCTGGTCGCGTGTCGCGCGGTCACCGCTTCCATGCCAACCGCGAAGTGCGCATCAGCAGTCCGGCCAGCTATGCCGAAGACCTGCGCAGCGCCTACGTGATTGCCGACTTCGCCGAACGTCGCGAATTGATCAATACGCGCGTGGCTGAGTTGGCCGCAGCGCAGCAGGGCAGTGCGATCGTGCCGCCAGCCTTGCTCGACGAAGTCAGCGCGCTGGTCGAATGGCCGGTACCGCTGGTCTGTTCCTTCGAGGAGCGCTTCCTCGCTGTGCCGCAGGAAGCCCTGATCACCACCATGCAGGACAACCAGAAGTATTTCTGCCTGCTCGATGGCAACGGCAAGCTGCTGCCGCGCTTTATCACCGT
>DATMWH010000233.1:0-2440 GCA_035562615.1 Pseudomonas sp.
CGCACATCCAGCAGCACGATGCTGCGCTGGTTCTGCAGGGTGATCTGCCTGAGCTGGGCGCTGCTGATCTGCGGCACCAGACTGGGACGGATCAGCTCGACAAAGTGTTGCCGGTCAAGTCGCGCCAGTTCGCCGTCTTCCAGCATGCTGACGCTGGCCGAACGCACGGCATCGCTGACCAGGGCTTCCTCGCCGAAAAAGTCACCGACCTGCAGTTCCGCGCACGCGGTCTGTGCATAGGCGGCGGGGAGAGTGACGGCGGCGCGACCCTGCTTGATCACGAAAAAGTGCTCGCCCGGTTCCCCATAGCGGATCACGCTGTCGCCGGCCTTGACCGGGACCGATTCGAAACGGGCCAGCAGCGCATGCAGGTGCTGCGGTGGCAGCCGGCCGAACAGGGGCGTGCGCAGCAATTTGGCCAGCCAGTCGCCTTGCTCGTCTTCTTCCTCATGATTTTCGCCGTGCAGGCTGACCACGCCGTAATCAGCGCTCTGGCTCCAGTTCATCAGGCGCTCGAGCAGGCTGCGCTCGACACTGAACAGCCGGACCTCGGTGCTGGCAGTGACGGACTGCCCTTGCGGTTGTTGCTCATTCAAGGCCTTTACGCTTTCGGCCTGACCGGCTTCGAGCAGGCGTTTTTCGCCGTCACTGCCCAGTGCGACCTTGCCTTCGAGCAGATAGGTCAGTTGGGCTGAACGCTCGCCCCGTTTGAACAGTTCTGTACCGGCCGGCCGCTGCTGGTAGCTCAGACTGTCGAGCAGTTGCTGCTGGTACTCGGCGGTCAGGAAGTCGAACGGGGTGAAGCGGCGCAACTGCTCCAGAGTCATGCGCGGCTTGGCGGGAGCATTCATGGTCACTCCTCCGGAAATACCTGCCGTGTGCCAAGGGAAAATGCACAGGCACAGTGGGGTTGTTCTTTTCACAGTAGACCCGCCACGCGCCGGCAGGTAGTGCCGTGGGTCGGATAGCTGCTTGCTGCGCAACCGGCGGATTCGTGCTATTTCTTCCCGGCAGATTTATAAGCGACTCCATTTCTCAGCGTGCTCCGGGAGCCTTCCATGCGCAACTACAGCCATTCCTATATCAACGGCCAGTGGGTCACACCGGTCAACGGCGGCAAGCCCTTTGAAGTGGTCAATCCGGCCACCGAAGAAGTCACCGGTTTTGTCACGCTGTGCGACGAAGCCGATGCGATCCGCGCCATTGAAGCGGCGCACGCGGCGTTCGACAGTTTTTCCCGCACCTCGCTGGATGACCGTCTGGATCTGTTGCAGGCGATCGTTGCCGGCTACCAGAAACGCATGGAGGAGATGGCCGATGCCATCACCTCGGACATGGGTGCCCCGCGCCATGGCCTGTCGATCAATGTGCAGGCACCGATTGGTCTCTGGCATCTGGCGACCACGCTGGAGCTGGCCAAGACCTTTGCCTTCGAGAAGCAGCATGGCACCACCATCATCCGCCGCGAGCCGATGGGTGTGGTGTCGATGATCACGCCATGGAACTGGCCAATGAACCAGGTGGCGTGCAAGGTGGCGCCGGCACTGGTCGCCGGTTGCACCATGGTGCTCAAGCCGAGCGAGAACGGCCCGGCGTCGGCGCAGCTGTTTGCAGAAATTCTGCATGAGGCCGGGGTGCCGGCCGGGGTGTTCAACATGGTGCATGGGCTGGGGCCGGAACTGGGGCCGATCATGTCTTCGCACCCGCTGGTGGATATGGTCTCGCTGACCGGTTCGACTGCTGCCGGCGCGGCCGTGACCAAGGCTGGCGCGGATACCATCAAGGTCATGTCGCTGGAGCTGGGTGGCAAATCGGCCAACATCATCCTCGACGATGCGCCGTTCGAAGAGGCGGTCGCCAATGGCGTCAAGCAGATGATGGGCAACACCGGTCAGAGCTGTAATGCGCCCTCACGCATGCTGGTGCCGGCGGCCAAACTGGCCGAGGCGGAAAAAATTGCTGCCGCGACGGCGGCCAAAATCGTTGTGGGTGATCCGCAGCAGGCGTCTACCAGCATCGGGCCGATTGCCCATCGTCGCCAGTATCAGCGCGTGCAGAGCCTGATCCAGACCGGCATCGACGAAGGGGCCAAACTGGTGTGTGGTGGCGTGGGCCGTCCGGAAGGACTGACCCGGGGCTTCTACGCCAGACCGACGGTGTTCAGTGATGTGCGCAATGATATGTGCATCGCCCGTGAGGAAATCTTCGGCCCGGTGCTGTGCATGATCCCGTATCAGAACGAAGAGGACGCTATCCGCATCGCCAACGACTGCATCTACGGTTTGTCCGGCTATGTATACGGCGGCACTCTGGAACATGCGCGTCAGGTGGCTCGCCGCCTGCGTACCGGCATGGTGCATCTGAATGGTGATGACGGCGATATGGCTGCGCCGTTCGGTGGCTACAAGCAGTCCGGTGTCGGCCGCGAGTGGGGCGCCCA
>DATMWH010000234.1:0-2335 GCA_035562615.1 Pseudomonas sp.
CTCGGTTCGGAGACCTGGCAGAAAGCCAAGCGCAAGGCCGCCGAGCAGGTGCGCGATGTGGCCGCCGAACTGCTGGATATCTATGCCCGCCGCGCCGCCCGCGAAGGCTATGCGTTTGCCGACCCGACGGTGGATTACGCGACTTTCTGTGCCGGCTTCCCGTTCGAGGAAACCCAGGACCAGCAGACCGCCATCGACGCAGTGCGCGACGACATGCTCTCGCCACGACCGATGGACCGCCTGATCTGCGGCGATGTGGGTTTCGGCAAGACCGAAGTGGCGATGCGTGCGGCCTTCATCGCCGTGCATGGCGGCAAACAGGTGGCGGTGCTGGTGCCGACTACCCTGCTCGCCCAGCAGCACTACAACAGCTTCCGCGACCGCTTCGCCGACTGGCCGGTGAAGGTCGAGGTGATGAGCCGCTTCAAATCGGCCAAGGAAGTCAACGACGCCGTGCAGCAACTGGCCGAGGGCAAGATCGACATCGTCATCGGCACCCACAAGCTGCTGCAGGATGATGTGAAGTTCGACAATCTGGGCCTGGCCATCATCGACGAAGAACACCGTTTCGGTGTGCGCCAGAAGGAACAGATGAAAGCCCTGCGCAGCGAGGTGGACATCCTTACCCTGACCGCTACGCCGATTCCGCGCACACTGAACATGGCCGTGTCGGGCATGCGTGACCTGTCGATCATTGCCACCCCGCCGGCACGCCGGCTGTCCGTGCGCACTTTCGTCATGGAGCAGAACAACCCGACCATCAAGGAAGCCCTGCTGCGCGAACTGCTGCGCGGTGGTCAGGTGTACTACCTGCACAACGATGTGAAAACCATCGAGAAGTGCGCCGCCGACCTGGCAGAACTGGTGCCGGAAGCGCGTATCGGTATCGGCCACGGGCAGATGCGCGAGCGCGAGCTGGAACAGGTGATGAGCGACTTCTACCACAAGCGCTTCAATGTGCTGATCGCCTCGACCATCATCGAGACCGGCATCGACGTACCGAGCGCCAACACCATCATCATCGAGCGCGCCGACAAGTTCGGTCTGGCCCAGCTGCACCAGCTGCGCGGGCGCGTCGGGCGCAGTCACCACCAGGCTTACGCCTACCTGCTGACCCCGCCGCGCAAGCAACTGACCGAGGATGCTCAGAAGCGTCTGGAAGCCATCAGCAATGCGCAGGATCTGGGCGCCGGCTTTGTGCTGGCCACCCACGATCTGGAAATCCGCGGTGCTGGCGAACTGCTCGGCGACGGCCAGAGCGGACAGATTCAGGCGGTCGGTTTCACCCTCTACATGGAAATGCTCGAGCGCGCGGTGAAAGCCATCCGCAAGGGCGAGCAGCCGAATCTGGAGCAGCCGCTGGGTGGCGGTCCGGAGATCAACCTGCGCCTGCCGGCACTGATCCCCGACGATTACCTGCCGGACGTGCATGCGCGGCTGATTCTCTACAAGCGCATTGCCAATGCCGCTGACGAAGAGGGTCTGAAAGAACTGCAGGTCGAGATGATTGACCGCTTCGGCCTGCTTCCTGAGCCAACCAAGAATCTGGTGCGCATCACCCTGCTCAAGCTGCACGCGGAAAAGCTCGGGATCAAGAAGATCGACGCCGGCCCGCAAGGCGGCCGCATCGAGTTCGCCGCCGATACCTGTGTCGACCCGCTGACACTGATCAAACTGATTCAGGGCCAACCCAAGCACTACAAGTTTGAAGGGGCCACCCTGTTCAAATTTTCCGTGCCGATGGAGCGCCCGGAAGAACGATTCAATACACTGGAGGCGCTGCTTGAGCGCCTGACACCCAAAACCGCCTGAAGGAATTCACTATGCGTCTGCTCCGCACCCTGACTCTGCTGCTCAGCTTTGTTGCTCCCATGGCCATGGCGGAAAGCCTGTATCAGGTTGAAGTCATCTTTTTCCGTCAGGCCGGTGAAGTCATCCCCGCCAGTCAACTGGCACCGGAAGACTGGGCAGTCGGCAGTCAGAGCATTGCCGCCGGCAGTGAGCGCGGCACCGCACTGAACAACGAAGCGGCCAAGTTGATCCCGGCCAATGGCTATCAGGTGCTGCTGCATCAGGCTTGGGCCCAGCCGCTGGGTGCCAGTCCGGTTAAAGTGGCGCTGACCGCAGGAAATCAGGCATTTGGACACTACCCGATTGAAGGCACGCTGACCCTGAATGTGGATCCGACCATCAACCTGCAGGCGAACCTGTGGATCAACCAGATTGACCAGCAGGGACTGGTGACGGGCAGCGAGATGCTCAAACAGTCGATGCGCCTGCAAGCCGGCAAGCTGACCTACATCGACCATGGCAGCCTGGGCCTGCTGATTCGCGT
>DATMWH010000235.1:0-1582 GCA_035562615.1 Pseudomonas sp.
CAAGCGGGGTGTGCGCTCGGACTACCTGAGAGTGGAATCTGCTGAACGATTTCTGCATGGCCAACTTGATCTAGTGCGCCAGATGCGCCAGCCGCCGGGGCGGGATTATGTGTTCAACATTCGCCACGATATTTTCTCACCGGATCGGGCAGAGAACCGCTTGCTGAAGCTGGCGCTTGACCGGGTGGCCAAGGTTGCGCGCACTCCCTCCAACTGGCGGCTGGCGCAGGAGTTGCGAAGTCTGTTGAGCGAGATTCCTGCCAGCCGTGATGTGGCCGATGACTTCCGTGAATGGCGCTCGAATCGGTTGATGGCCCACTACCAGCCGGTGAAGCCATGGTGTGAACTAATTTTGTATCAGCAGATGCCTTATGCCCTGCAAGGGCATTGGCACGGGATCAGCATGCTTTTCCCGATGGAAAAGCTCTTCGAAAGTTTCGTGGAGAAAGCGCTGCGCGCTGATTTGCTGCCCGGAGCCAGGCTGGTCGCTCAGGCGGCAAGCTATGCACTTTGCAAGCATGATGGTGGTGATATTTTCCAATTGCGGCCAGACATGCTACTCAAGCATGGCCTGCAGATGTGGGTGTTGGATGCGAAATGGAAGCGCCTCGATGCTTCGGATCGCACACAAAAGTACGGGTTGAGTCAGGCGGATTTCTATCAGGTATTCGCTTACGGGCAGAAGTACCTTGGTGGAAAGGGCGAAATGGCGTTGATCTATCCGAAGTGGAGCAGGTTTTCTGCACCGCTCGAACCCTTCGACTTCGGCAATGGCTTGAAGCTGTGGGTGCTGCCGTTTGATCTGGATGAGATGCCCGGAGGAAGGCTCCAGCTTGCCGAAAAAATCAAAATTACTTTGCCGTTGTTGTCTAACCCTCTACAGCCAGGTGCGATTGACGCGATTGCAGAACGCATGACCGCAATCGGATGACCCTCTTGATTCGGTTGTCACTACTTCCTTTGGCCGCCTATGCTACTTCGCCCTCATGGAAAGCCTTGCATAGGGCTGAACTGATGTCTGGCAATAAACTCCCGTGGGCGGCGGCTTGATGGCCAGAAAGCCGCCATAGTCTATGAAGAAGTCATCAGGCTGCTGAGGGTCGAGGTTGTGTGGAAACGATGACGAACGCTCGGTAACTGACGAGGCGTGACGCCCGAGATTTCCATCGGGACAGCTTTTTGAATTGGAACGTGGGCTGTAAAAAACGGTTGTTTGTGCCTTCAACTACCTCAAGTGGCAGCCACGTACCTCCTGATGGCTGCTATCAAGCCATCGGCTCCCAACAAATTGATGACCCTGCGCAGGTTGTAGCCGAGGACATGCAGGCTCATCTCGGTTTTCACGTTCTTCAGCCGTCGCATCAGAAAGTGCGCTGAGCCCATCCAGAATTTCAGTGTGCCGAAGACATGCTCAACCGTGCAGCGTCGTTGCTTCATCTTTCCGGGGGTGACATTCATCCGGTGTTGCATGGCGTCGAGCACGCCTTCATGCTCCCAGCGCCGGACACGCCTTTCTTTGCCGGTCGTGCACTGCGCTTTGAGTTCGCAGTGTTGGCAGTTGGTCGTGTAGTAGCTGTTAATC
>DATMWH010000236.1:0-31118 GCA_035562615.1 Pseudomonas sp.
TCCGCGTAAGCTGGTCGGGGGTTTGTCTTTCCTGAATGTGGTTATAATCTGCGGAGTTGCAGCCCCCAGCGGCTGCATAAACCGGATTTCGCACAGGAGCAGGTATGCTGGATACCGCTGGTGAAACCAGTCTTACTGATATGCCGCTGAATAGGCTTGTGGCTTGTCACGAGTGCGACTTGCTGATGCCAAAGCCACAGTTGGCGATAGGTGAGAAGGCAGGTTGCCCCCGTTGTGGCTATGAACTTTTCCGCCACACCAGCCAGGTGGTCAGGAGGAGTCTGGCGCTGGTTATCGCGGCCCTGCTGTTGTTTATTCCAGCCTGTTTCTTGCCGATCATGGAAATCAACGTGCTAGGTCAAACTTCGCTTGATACAGTCTGGAGCGGCGTTAAAGCCTTGTATGAAGCCGGCGGCATCCTGCAAAGCATTGCCGTTGTGGTTTTCCTGTCGAGCATGGTCATACCATTATTCAAACTGTTAATTCAGTTTCTGGTGCTGTCGAGTATCCGTTTTGATGCTGGCCGCTCCTATGGTTTGTTTCTTTATCGCGTGTATCAGCACATGCGCGAGTGGGGAATGCTGGAGGTCTATTTGATGGGCATTCTGGTGTCGATCGTCAAATTGATCGACATTGCCAAGCCCAGTATTGGCTTGGGTTTGGTGTGCTTCGTGTCTTTGTTGCTGGTCCAGGTCTGGCTGGAGGCAACCATGGAGCCGCATCAGATATGGGAAGCTCTGGCGGAGGGCTATACCGATGAGAGCCATTGATGCAGGAATACTGGTCTGCGGTGAGTGTCATGAACTGAATCGGCAGGAAGATCAAGAGCGTGCAGGCCAAACACAGTTATGCACACGTTGTGGCGCCCATCTTCACGCACGCAAACCCGATAGTCTGCGCCGAACGTGGGCGCTATTGCTGACGGCCATGCTCATGTATATCCCGGCCAACGTGCTGCCGATCATGACGGTCTATTCGTTGGGCAAGGGACAGCCGGACACCATAATGTCGGGGGTCATTGAGCTGATCAATTACGGCATGCTGCCGATTGCGATAGTTGTTTTCGTGGCCAGCATCCTGGTTCCCACATTCAAGCTGGTTGGAATTGCTCTCCTGCTTTTTTCCGTTCAGCGTAAACAACCTCTTTCCGCTAGACAGCGCAGTTTGATGTATCGATTTATCGAGTGGATCGGGCGCTGGTCAATGCTGGATATCTTTGTGATCACTATTCTTGTTGCGTTGGTGAAGTTCGGCAATCTGGCGTCGATTGAAGCAGGTTTCGGTGCAGTGGCATTTTGCAGTGTTGTCGTTCTGACCATGCTTGCAGCTGTGGCCTTCGATCCGCGGCTGATCTGGGATAACACCCAGACGGATCAAACCGACTGAATTCCTGCACAGACACAAGGGCCGCGTTGCGCGGCCCTTTGGATGCTTAGATCGGTTTCTCCCCGGATGCGTCGACTGCCGCTCGGGGGCTGATGAATTTCCAGTCAGCTTCGTCAATATAGATTCCGCCCGGTCCGCTTCCGCCCTCCAGATCAATTGCTACATGTGCGCAAACCTGTGGTTTGACCGAGGCCAGGATAGGTACGAATCCAAGCTGCAGACTGGTCTCTATCAATGCTTGCTGGTTACGCTCGTCGATATCTGCCGCCTCATCCAGGTAATAGGGCAGTCGAACCTTTCCGGCTTGCTCGCGATCCATCAGGTGCAGCAGCAGATACATATTGGTCAGCGCCTTGATGGTCATGGTGGTGCCGTTGGATGCGGCACCGTCAATGTCGGTGTGGATTACCGGTTGGCCTCCGACTTTGGTGATCTCGAAGGCCAGCTCGAACAGGTCTTTGAGTCCCAGTTGGTTATGGTTGGCTGCCACCAGTCGCGCCAGATAGTCCTTGGCTTCTTCGTTCTTAACATCCTGTTCGCCGCTTTGCTGCAAGTCGAATACTGACAAGGTCTCACCCTCTTCGTATTGACCGGCGCTGTGGATGATCTGATCAATGTGCCGCAGTGCTTCGCGATTAGGCGCCAGCACGATACGGAAACTCTCAAGGTTGGAAACCTGACGCTTGTTGATCTCGCGATTGAACAGCGCCAACTGGTGCTCCAGATTGTCGTAGTCGCTGCGGATATTACGCAGTGTGCGGGCAATATCAGTGACTGCTGCACGGCGGGCCTTGCCCAGGGTGAGGGCTTCGTCCTGACGGTGTGCGTAGGCGTTGATCAGCAGCTGCAGACGGCGTTCGACATCATCTTCGCTGTCGAACTTGGCCACGCCCTTAAGGCGCACCTGGGCGTACAGGGCCTCGATCTGTCCGTCGATGCGCTGTAAGCCCTGCCAGGTATCCTGGTAGTCGTTGAGCAGTGGCAACAGGTTGTCCAGGGAGTCGTCGAGCGGTTCGCTGAACGCTGTGCCGAACGGCAGATCGGCAGGCAGCAGCTGGCGGCGGCGCAGTGCGTCCTCCAGTGTGCGCTGTTTGCCTTCCAGATCGGCGAGTTGGCGACTGACTAACTGCAGCTTGGCGGAAATCTGCTGTACCCGTTCGGCAAAGGCATCGCTCGCACGTTTGAGTTCATCCTGGGCCGCCTCCAGCTGGGCCAGTTGCTCCAGTTGTTCTGGCTCCTCGGTGGTGAGGAGCTGGCAGCGGCGGAAATCTTCCAGAGCCTTCTGCGCATCGAGCAGCGCCTGGTATAACTGTTCGGCCTGCAGTTTGCTGGCACTCAGATCATTGGCTACAGCCTGCTGGGTTTTCAGCTGTTTCAGCTCGCGATCCAGGCGATCGCGCTGGTCGCGCAGGGCTGCGCGGTCGGCCAGCGCTTGCAATGCTGGCGGTTCGATGTGCGAGAGGTCGATGCTAAGCCCGGGTACTTCGAAGCGTTCGCCCTTGAACTGCCCAAGCACCGACTCGACGGCCTTGACCCAGGCGTCGCCGTCGGTCTGTATGCCGTGTTCACCCAGTGGCAGGCTGAACAACTGGCCGTTGAACAGGCGCATCAGACGATCGACGTCGGCCTGGGAGAACTCCTCGCGCAGACGCGCGTAGCTGTTGTTGTCGGCATGCTCGATCTGCTGCCTGACTGACTTCAGGCGCTTCTCCAGATCACGCAAGCGCTCCTCCAGATCCCCGCTGGAGAATTGTCTCGACTGCGCCAGCGCCCCGGCCAACTCGTCGTGGCTATCCTTGGCAGCGAGCAACTGGTCTTCCAGTACCTTCACATCGTTGATCAACGCGAAACGGTTCTTCAGGCCTGCAAGTTCGCCGAGCCAACGCTGAATCTCACTGATTTGCCGTTCCAGGCGCATCAGTTCCTGGGTGCCGCCGCGTTGCTCCTGTTGCAGGCCGTCCTGTTCGGCGTGGTAATGCTCGTGCTGCGCCAGCAGTTCGTCGCGGCGGGCCCCGCTGTAGTCCTGCCAGGTTCCAAGCAGGTTATCCAGCAAGGGTGAGAGGCGATGCAGCTTGCCCCGTAGCAGGTCGCGCTGAGCAACACCGGCCGACAGTGCCTCGATCAGCGGGCCTGCGGTGACCAGAGCCTGATAATCCTGCTGCATGCGGCGCACATCGCGGAAGGCCTCTTCTGTCGCGGCGATATAGTCGACGTTGCCTGAGCGCAGGCTGTGCTCGAAGGCATCGAGAAACAACTGCTTGAGCTTGGCGGCGGTGATTTCGCGCATGTGCAGCAGGTTGATAAATAGCGCGCGGAAGGTCTTCAGGCTCTGCTCGCTGGTTGAGCGCAGTGGAATCAGCGTGAGGTCCAGCGGGATTGCCGTGTGTCCTCCAACCAGCAAGCGGCGCAGTTCGTCCGGTTTCAGTTCCCAGGCGTGGATGCCGGCCTGATCGAGATTGGCAAACAGCTCGCGCTCGCGCACGCAACTGCCATTGCTGTTCTGGTAGTGCGCCAGATCCAGTTGGCCCTGATAGGCGAAGAACTGATGGCCGAAGCCGCCCCCCGGTCCGCGGCCGACCACGCCAATCACATGCGGGCCATGGGGCAGGGCGACTTCCACCAGGATGTAACTGGTGTCGCTGCCGAAGTAGAACTTGCGCGACTGCTCAAGGCTGTATTTTCCGAAGCTCATGTCTGACATGCGTGCCAGGATCGGGAACTGCAGGGCGTTGATCGATGCTGATTTGCCAAGGTTGTTGGCACCATAAACCGATAATGGGTGCTCCAGAGGAAACAGTCCCAGGCTGTAGCCGGCGGTGTTGAGCAGGGCGAAGCGGCGAATTCCGTAGCGGGGCTGACTCATGCATCTGTCTCCTGGATGGCACGTTCTTCCGCCATGGCGCGTGCCAGAGCCTGTTCTTCGGTTTCATCGCTGGTGGTGCCGAAGCTGAGGACTTCCTCTGCGTCAGCAACAGGTAGTTCGGGACTTGGCAGCGGCAGGCCGCTGTGCAGGCTGGCAGCCAGATCGCGGTCCTGCTGCACGGAGAGGCAAACATCGAGGAAACGGTGCATCGGTGCAAGAAAGCGGTAGGTGCCGTTATCTTCGCCGGCGAAGCCGAGTTGGGTCAGGCGGCGCAGGATCTTCTCCTCCAGCTCTTCTTGACTGCTGACTTCTGCCTGCAGGAACAAATCCTTGTACTTCTCCAGCAAGGGCGGCAACTCGTCGCGTCCTACGCTGCCGCCATCAAGCACCGTCAGCGGATCGCGGCCCTGATCGGCGAGATGCTCGATAAGGATGAAGCAGAACAGCGCCAGGCGCTGGGCGGTCTTGTTGACCTGCGCTCCCATCTGCTCGGGAACGAAGTAGTAGAAGCCGCGGCTGTCACAGACCAGCTCGAAGCCGAGCGACTTGAACAGCGCACGGTATGGGTCCTGCAGGTTGGACAGTTGGCTATACAGCTCCGGATCGCGGCGGCTGATGTGGTAGCCCTTGAACAGCTCGCGGAAGATCGTCGGCAGCAGGGTCAGTTCAGAGAGGTCGATATTCATCGGCGATGCTCACAGGCAGATCGTAGGGTGGACAAGCGCGCAGCGTCATCCACCGAAAGTCGGGCTGGTGGAAAAGGCTGTTGGCCGTTTTCCACCCTACGCATGGGGTGCACCTTGCAGTGCAAAAGAACTCAGGCTCAACTGATGCTCGCGAGTCAGGTAGTCGCGGCGCTGCAGGCGTTCGCGCTGGAAGCGGGCATCGCGCGACAGGCGCGAGAACCAGTACAGCAACTCATCGGTGGCCCCTTCGGGCTCCTGTTCCAACAACCAGAGCATCAGATCGGGCAACGGAAGTGCCTGTTCGCAGCGCTCAAGCATTTCACGCGCCGTGCGTGGGGCGCGGGGCGGTGCGCCACGTCTGCTGGCACTGGCCTTGGGGAATTGTGTGGGTTTTGCTTCGAAGCGCGCCAGTGCATAGACATAGGCCTCGACCTGAGCGGCGCTGCCAAGAAAGTTGCTCTGCGGCCTGGAAAACAGCGGTAGTGCCGCCTGCGGCACGGCGTCCAGGCCCTTGCGGCGGATTGCTGCCAGGGCCAGCGCGGCGCCGCGGGTCACCGCATTGTGCCGGCGTGCTTCCTCGCGCAGCGGCAGTAGCAACTCGCGAGCGCGACGCAAGGTGAGCTGAGCGATGCCCTGCATCTCCAGAATGCGCGCATGGGTGCGCAGCAGCAGGTCGTCATCGACCAGTTGGCCCAGACGTTGCTGCTCACCGAGCAGCCGCAGCAGTACCTGCTCGACGCGCCTTACGCCTTGCTCGAATGCACCGTCGGCGGCCACCAGCTGGATCATCGGTTCGACATACTCGTCCCAGGTCGCCAGTACCTCGGCATAGCGCTGACGCAGCGGGATCTGCCGGTCGCTGGTCTTGGCCCGTTCGGCCACCCCGATCAGTGCCTGCTCGTCGTTGGCCAGTTTCTTCAGCACGTCGCGCACGCGCATGTCGAGCAAGCGCAACTGGCGGGCCAGATCCTGGGCGTCGCGTACCTCGAAGGCATCCTGGATGTGGCCGGCCAGACGCTCCAGGTGGCGCAGGTAGGCTTCGATCTCCAGGCACAGGCCCAGGCGATGCTCGCGGCGCAGATAGGCGAGAAAATCGTGGATCTGTGCATTCAACTCGAAGCGGTTGGGGCTCTTGGCCACCGGCACCAGAATGTCCAGACGAATCCAGGTGTCGAGCAGGGCGGTTACCTCGACCGGGCTGCCTTCGGGCAATTGCAGGGATAATTGCTTGCGCAGTTCAACCAGGCTGAGGGTGCCCGCATCGAAGCGCTCGCAGAGCGGCTCAAGCAGTGCCCAATGTTCAGCGAGGGCGCGCAATACACGCTTGGGATCAATCATCGGTGGAAAGCTGGTTGGCTGCCTGAGAAAAGCCCGCGATTGTACTGGATTGAGGTCGCAATGCGTGTCTGTCAGACGAAATGGCACAGCGGCCTTTCAGATAGCTGCGATTCACGCGACAATTCACGGCAAGAGTCGTTACCGCGGCTGACAGTCTTAGTCCGGTGCAGTCGAGCACCCGCTTCGCAAGGAGTTTTTAATGAGCAGCAATGACCGCGTCATCATCTTTGATACCACCTTGCGCGATGGCGAGCAGAGCCCTGGCGCGTCGATGACCAAGGAAGAAAAACTGCGGATTGCCAAGGCGCTGGAGCGCCTGCGCGTGGATGTCATCGAAGCCGGCTTTGCGATTGCCAGTGTTGGCGACTTCGAAGCGGTGAAACTGATAGCCGATACCATCAAGGACAGTACGGTATGCAGCCTGTCACGTGCAGTTGAGGCTGATATCGAGCGGGCTGCTGAAGCGCTGCGCGGCGCCAACAGCGGGCGCATTCATACCTTTATCGCGACCAGTCCGATTCACATGCAATACAAGCTGCGCATGCAGCCCGATCAGGTGATTGCGCAGGCCGTGCATGCGGTCAAGCACGCGCGCAATCTGTGTGCAGATGTGGAGTTTTCCTGCGAGGACGCCGGGCGTTCGGAGATCGATTTCCTCTGCCGGATTATCGAGGCAGCCATCGATGCCGGCGCCCGGACCATCAACATCCCCGACACTGTGGGCTACGCCATTCCGCATCAGTACGCCGAGACCATGCGCCAGTTGCTGGAGCGCATCCCGAACGCCGACAAGGCTGTGTTCTCGGTGCATTGTCATAATGATCTCGGGCTCGCCGTGGCCAACTCGCTGGCTGCCGTGGTGGCCGGGGCGCGGCAGGTCGAGTGCACCATCAACGGTCTGGGCGAGCGGGCCGGCAACGCGGCGCTGGAGGAGATCGTCATGGCGATCAAGACCCGCGCCGACCTGCTGGATGTGCATACCCGCATTGAAACCGAACATATCCTCAGCGCATCACGTCTGGTGTCCGGGATCACCGGTTTCCCGGTGCAGCCGAACAAGGCGATCGTCGGAGCCAACGCGTTTGCCCACGAGTCCGGCATCCATCAGGACGGTGTACTCAAGCACCGCGAGACCTACGAAATCATGTCTGCCCAATCGGTTGGCTGGAATGCCAACAAGATGGTCATGGGCAAGCACTCCGGGCGTGCCGCTTTCCGTGCGCGTCTGGAAGAGCTGGGTATTGCGCTGGCCAGCGAAGTCGAGTTGAACGCCGCGTTTGCCCGCTTCAAGGATCTGGCCGACAAGAAGCACGAAATCTTTGATGAAGACCTGCAGGCCATCGTGTCCGATGCCCTTGATGATGAGGCTCCGGAGCATTTCAAACTGGTCACCCTCGAAGTGGCGAGCAAGACCGGCGAAGTGCCGGAGGCGAAAATAGTGTTGAGCGTCGATGGTCAGGAGCAAAGTGCCGGCTCGAACGGCTCCGGCCCGGTTGATGCCACCTTCAAGGCGATCGAATCGATCGCGGCCTCCGCTGCGGTATTGCAGTTGTATTCGGTCAATGCAATTACTCAGGGAACCGACTCGCAAGGAGAAGTCACGGTACGCCTGGAAAAGGCCGGGCGGATCGTCAATGGCAACGGGGCTGATACCGATATTCTGGTCGCTTCAGCCAAGGCCTATATCAACGCCTTGAATCTGATGCAGGCCAGCGGCCAGAAAGCCCATCCGCAGGTGGCTGACGTTTGATCACGGAACTTCGCCGTCGCGCCTACCTCAATGCCATGCAGGTGACCAGCTGGTTGCCTGCTCAGGTGTTGCCGTTTGCTGCGCCCTCGCGAATTCAATTGCTCGCGGCAGATCTGCCTGCAGAGCCCGCCCCGGATTTACCCGCAGGTCAGGCAAGCTCCGCGCAGGCGACTGCCACTGTGGCGCCTATCTCCCAACCGCCTGTCAGCGCAATGCAGGCGCTGCGGGCGCGACTGGATCAGGCACAGCCGCCAGCAGCTTCAATGCCGCCAGTCTTGCCGGCAGTGCTGGAGGACAGCCCGGTCAGCACGCCCGCCGCGGCAGTGCCGCGCTTCAGTCTGCAGTTGTACCGCGCCGGTGCCTGCCTGTTGCTGGTTGAGTTGCCAACCGGTGAGGCCTTCCAGAGTCGTGATCCCGCCTATCTGCTGCTCAGGGACATGCTGCGTGCGGCGGGTTTGCCGGACAGCCCGCAGCTAGTCGGCGACCCGGTGCGTTGGCCTTTGCTGGCGGGTGGCAATCTGGATCAGGGACCGGATGCTGCCCGTGATTTCCTGCAAGGCTATCTGGTCGCGCGGATGGAGGATCAACCCGGCACGGCCTGTCTGTGGCTGGTGGGGTTGCCGGCCATGCGCCATGCCGGCGAGGTCGGGGCGGATATGTATCATCGTGAACTGCAGATCGAGGGGATCGGCTCGGCCTGGGCGGTTCCCGGTCTGGAGTTGCTGATGGAAGAGCCACCGCTCAAGGCTCCGCTGTGGCAGGCCATGCGTCGGCTGATGCAACGCTGGAAGCCAGTCAATGCTTGAGGACAGTATTTCCTTTCGGCCCATGACTGAGGCTGATCTCGAGCAAGTGCTCAAAGTCGAATATGCCGCCTATAGTCATCCGTGGACGCGCGGCATTTTTCTGGATGGCTTGAAGTCCTACCACTGCTGGTTGATGTTTGACGGTAGCCAGCAGGTTGGTCACGGCGTTGTACAGCTGATTCTCGATGAAGCGCATCTGCTCAATATTACGGTGAAACCGGAAAGCCAGGGCCAGGGTCTGGGGCTGCGTCTGCTGGAGCATCTGATGCAGCATGCGCTGGGGCTCGGGGCGCGTGAATGCTATCTGGAGGTGCGTGACAGCAACGCAGCGGCCTACCGTATGTATGAGCGCTATGGGTTCAACGAGATTGGTCGGCGTCGTGATTACTATCCCGCTGTGGGTGGTCGCGAGGATGCTGTAGTGATGGCCTGTACGCTGTTGGACTAGGCTATCAATCAGATTCGGTGGCGCCTTCGGGGCGCCGGCAAGGAGTCAACGTGAATAAACTACTCAAGCAGGCGCTTCATCAGGGGCTGCAGCTGAACGAGCGCTTTGCCGCTTCGGCGGTCAATGGCTTTGACTGGATCTTTCGTCGTGGCGAGCTGGTCAAGTCCGGGCTGACGTGGTTCGACTACGCCTTCGTCGGTGAGCTGATGAAGGTCCGTCACTATGATTTGCGTACCGACGGGCGGATTGATTTTGCCGATGGCAGCAGCATGCCCATCGAGCAGGAAACCCACCTGATCCCCTTGCTGCTGGTGCCGCCGCTGGGAGTGATTGCCGATACCTTCGATTTGATGCCGGACCGCAGTCTGGTGCGCTACATGGCAGCCCGTGGCTTCAAGGTCTACATGATTGACTGGGGCACTCCGACCCGCGCCCATGCGCGCCTGCGTTTGCAGGATTACGCTGACCGCATGATGAATCAGGCCATCAATGAAGTGCTCAAGCACAGTGGTGCCAGGCAGGTTTCCCTGATGGGCTGGTGCATGGGGGGGCTGTTGTGTCTGATGCAGGCCGGGCTCAAGCGTGATGCGCGCATTGCCAATATTGTTACGGTGGCCAGTCCTATCGATACCCGTCAGGGCAGCGGTGTGATTGCCGGCATGGGGCGGGCCATCAATACCCCGGCCAAGATGCTGCGCAAGGTGACAGATTTCCGTCTGCTCAATATTGATCCGCAGGTCATGCATATTCCGGGATGGCTGACCACGCTGATGTTCAAAATGACCGATCCGATTGGCAGCGTCACTACCTATTGGGATTTGCTGATGGGGCTGTGGGATCGTGAGTTTGTCGAGACACATTCAACCACGGCGGATTATCTGAACAACATGCTGGCTTATCCGGCCGGCGTGATGCAGGACATGCTGGTGCGGGTCACGGTGGACAACAAACTGGCCAAGGGGGAAATCCGCCTGGGCACCAAGGTGTCGCGCTTTGCCAATATTCAGGCACCGTTGTATGTCTTCGCCGGCAAGGGCGATGCACTGGTCTCGCCTTCCACCGCCAGGGCGGTGATTGATCTGGTGTCCTCGACCGACAAGCGTTTCGAGGTGGCGCCCGGTGGTCACATGGGTGTGATTCTCGGCAGCAAGGCGCGGGAGAATGTCTGGAAAAGCTCCGCAGACTGGCTCGCCGAGCGCTCGGCGCAGGAGACTACTCTTGCGCCGCTCAAAGCACCGCGCAGGGCAAAAGTGACCACCAAGGCAGAGGCCAGGGCGCCGGCAGCCAAAGCTGCGTCCATGCCAAAGGCATCAGCCCTGCCAAGGGCTGCGGCGCCGAAGGTTGTCAAAAAGGCAGGCAGCAAGAAAGCTGCACCTTCAAAGGCCGGCTCGCCAACCCGAGTGCGCAAGGCAGCGGCCAGTCCTGCTTGACGGCTCAGGGCCTGCAGGCGTTGCTGAGCCTGCTGCTGATCTGAACCAAGCGCTGTGTAAAGAATTACAGCGCACCGGCTTGCTGCAGTTCGGCCACTTGCGCCGCCGAATAGCCCAGCCCCTGCAGCACTTCGGTGTTGTGTTCTCCCAGTGCCGGACCAACCCATTCAACAGCGCCCGGTGTTTCCGAGAGGCGGGGCACGATGCCCGGCATCTTGAAGGATTTCCCTCCGGGCAGTTTGGCGGCGAGAAACATTTCCCGGGCGAGAAACTGCGGATCCTGGAACATGTCCTCGGCCGAGAAGATCCGGCTTGCCGGAACCTCTGCCTTGCACAGCAAGGCCTCGACGTCGGCCAGCGGCAGGCTGCCAGCCCAGCGGTCGATGACACCATAGAGCTCGTCGCGCCGAGCATCGCGACCGGCGTTGTCGGCCAGTGCCGGGTCCGCTGCGAGCTCATCACGGCCGATGGCGCGCATGAAGCGCTGGAAGATCGCATCACCATTGGCGCCGATCTGGATATGCTTGCCATCGGCGCAGGTGTGGATAGAGGAGGGTGTTATGCCGGGCATGATGTTGCCACTGCGCTCGCGGATGAAGCCGAATACATCAAACTCCGGCACCATCGATTCCATCATGGCGAATACCGCTTCATACAACGCCACGTCCACGATTTGCCCCTGTCCGCCATTGACCTCGCGCTGACGCAGCGCCATCAGTGCGCCGATGACGGCCCACAGCGCGGCAATCGAGTCGCCGATGGAAATACCGGTGCGCACCGGAGGACGGTCCTCGAAACCGGTGATATAGCGCAGTCCGCCCATCGACTCACCGACAGCACCGAAGCCCGGCTGGTCCTTCATGGGGCCGGTCTGGCCGAATCCGGACAGTCGCACCATGACCAGCCTGGGATTCAGTGCGTGCAGCACATCCCAGCCGAAGCCGAGCTTTTCCAGTACGCCGGGGCGAAAATTCTCGATCAGGATATCGGCCTCGGCGAGCAGCTTCATCAGCACTTCCCGGCCTTGCGGGTGTTTCAGGTTGAGGGTAATCGAGCGCTTGTTGCGCGCTTGTACGAACCACCACAGCGAAGTGCCTTCATAGAGCTTGCGCCATTTGCGCAGCGGGTCACCGCCATCGGGTGATTCGACCTTGGTCACCTGAGCGCCGAATTCGGCACAGATGCGGGCGGCGAAGGGGCCTGCGATCAGCGTGCCCAGTTCAATGACTTTGAGGCCGGCAAGGGGTTTGTTGGGTTGCGGCATAGGTGGTCCATCCATCAGGGTCTGCCGCTGACTCTAACCTGCAGCGGCGGCATCGGGTAGACTTGCCGCCTATTCCGCCAGTCAAGAAGCCTGCTAATGGCCCAGCCATCCACGACGTACAAAATCGAATTGAACCTGACTGATCTGGATCGCAGTATTTTCCAGAACCTGCGTTTCACTGTGGCCCGGCACCCGTCGGAGACCGAAGAACGTCTGGCTGTACGCCTGATCGGTTATGCGCTGTTTTATGACGAGCAACTGGCCTTCGGTCGTGGTCTGTCGGATGTGGATGAGCCGGCGCTGTGGGAGAAAAGCCTTGATGGTCGTGTTCTGCACTGGATCGAGGTGGGTCAGCCGGATGCCGAGCGCATCACCTGGTGTTCACGGCGTACGGAAAAATTCAGCCTGCTGGCCTATGGCAATCTGCGCGTGTGGCAGACCAAAGTGCTGGATGGGGTGCGCAGCCTGAAGAACATCAATGTGGTGGGTATTGATCAGGAAGCGCTGGCGTCCCTGGCGCTGGACCTGCCGCGCTCCCTGAACTGGAGCGTGATGATCAGTGAGGGCGAGTTGTTCGTCACCGACGAGCGCGGTCAGCACGAAATCCCTTTGCAGTGGCTGGCTGGCGAGCGCTGAATCCTTCCGTAGGGTGGAAAATGACCGCAGGTCTTTTCCACCAGACCTCCCGTGGTGGAAAACGCTTCGCGGTCTTCCACCCTACGCTCTGAGACTCTCCATGCGTATCGAACAACGTCCTGTACCCGCCAGCTTGCCTGATCTGGGTGACTTGCCACCCCTGCTGACCCGCTTGTATGCAGCGCGCGGCGTGCAGACCGCGGCAGAACTGGACAAGGGACTGGCCCGGCTGATTCCGTTCCAGCAACTCAAGGGCATTGATGCCGCTGTCGATCTGTTGGTGGTTGCGTTGCAGCAACGCCGGCGGATTCTTATCGTCGGCGATTTCGACGCCGATGGCGCGACGGCCAGCTCGGTCGGGGTGCTCGGTTTGCGCCAGCTCGGTGCGGTGCATGTCGATTATCTGGTGCCCAATCGTTTTGACTATGGCTACGGGCTGACCCCCGAAATCGTCGCGGTGGCCCTTGAGCGTGAACCAGACCTGCTGCTCACCGTGGATAACGGCATCTCCAGTGTGGAGGGTGTGGCAGCGGCCAAAGCTGCTGGTTTGACCGTGCTGGTGACGGATCACCATCTGCCTGGAGCGGAGTTGCCAGCGGCTGATGCTATCGTCAATCCCAATCAGCCGGGCTGTGCTTTTCCCAGCAAGGCGCTGGCGGGTGTGGGGGTGATGTTTTATGTCTTGCTGGCGCTGCGCGCCAGACTGCGCGAGCTGGGCTGGTTTAGCGCGCCGCGCAGTGAACCCAATCTGGGGGAATTGCTTGATCTGGTGGCGTTGGGCAGCGTCGCCGACGTGGTCCCGCTGGATGCCAATAACCGCATTTTGGTGCATCAGGGGCTGGCGCGTATTCGTGCCGGCCGTGCGCGCCCCGGGCTGCGTGCTGTGCTGGAAGTGGCGGGGCGCGATCCTGCGGGTATCAACTCCACCGATCTGGGCTTCATCCTCGGACCGCGCCTGAACGCCGCCGGACGGCTGGACGACATGAGTCTGGGCATTGAATGCCTGCTCTGTGAAGACCCGACCATGGCGCGTGAAATGGCGGTGCAGCTGGATGAGCTGAACAAGGATCGCAAAAGCATCGAGCAGGGCATGCAGCGCGAGGCTTTAGCCCGGCTCAAGGATTTGCCTGTCGAAGATATGCCATTTGGTCTGTGCCTGTTCGAGCCGGACTGGCATCAGGGCGTGATCGGCATTCTGGCTTCGCGTCTGAAGGAGCGTTATCACCGGCCGGCCATCGCCTTTGCCGATGCCGGCAATGGTTTGCTCAAGGGCTCGGCTCGCTCGGTTTCCGGTCTGCATATTCGCGATGCGCTGGATGCCGTGGCCGCTACCCATCCGGGATTGATCAGCAAGTTTGGCGGGCACGCCATGGCGGCAGGCTTGTCTCTGCCGCAGGACAACTATGACGCCTTTGCCGCGGCATTTGATGCGCAAGTCAGGCGCCAGCTCAGTGCGGATGATCTGACTGGACGTCTGCTGTGTGATGGCCAGTTGGGGGGCGCCGAGTTTGATCTTGATCTGGCCAAGGCTCTGCGTCACGCGGGACCCTGGGGGCAGCATTTTCCTGAGCCGCTGTTTAATGGCGTGTTTGAAATCATCCAGCAGCGGCTGGTGGGTGAGAAGCACCTCAAGCTGGTGCTGAAAACGCAGTGTGGTACGCGGACGCTGGACGCTATCGCCTTCAATATTGACCGCGAGCTATGGCCAAACCCGGCTGTGCGCTGGGTTGAACTGGCTTACAAGCTGGATGTGAATGTGTTTCGCGAGCGCGAAAGCGTGCAGCTGATGATCAGTCATCTGGCCGCGCGCTGAGGGTTGAGTTGCCTTCAGATCGATTCGGAACTGATGTTTTGCAGGGTTGCTGAGCCGTCGGCTACGGCGCGCTCACGCACGTCGTTCCAGCGCGAGAGCAGTTGCGGGGATTGCTTGCTTTTCTTCTGCGGCGAAGTGGACAGATAGATGCCTTCGTTGTTGAAGGCGTAGACCGGGAGCAAGTCTTTGCGCTGGCTGGCGGGTTTGATCTGCGGTTTCAGATTGTCGAGCAGCAGGGGTTCGCTGTCAGGTGTCGCGTAGTAGGCCAGAACCATGTGGGCCTGATTGCGTCCCAGTGCCTTGACGTAACTCAGGCGCAACTTGTTGGCCGCAACGCCCATGCGGGTGAGGGTGAAGAACTTGGCAATTGCATAGTCTTCGCAGTCACCCTGCCCGCGAATCAATGCTTCGGCGGGTGTTGCCCAGTATTCGTTGGCACCCCAGATGCGGCTGTCGGTGTCGTAGCGAATGGCGCGGTTCACGAAGCTGTTGACCTGTACCAGTTTCTCTTCTTCCGTCAGGCCCTGTCCTGCGCTGATCAGGTTATTCCAGCTGGTCAGGCGACCATCAGCAATTGCCCGGGACAGTGCGGTTTCTGTTGGCGAATCGATTTGCGCCGAACTGATGCTGCAGGTCATGAACAGGCAGGCAGCCAGCATCGTCTGCAAGAAATGCAGTGCCGTACGCGGTGCTGACGAGTTGTTCATTCCCATGGTCAAGGCTTCTACTGCAGGTTGTCTTTCTTCTTTGGTTCATCAACCTTGACGAACCTTTTGGTTATAGCGACATAGTACCGGCGCCAAAAACTGGTCGCTACCTTATTTTTCAGGCTAGTCAGAAATTTGCGAAGCGCATCAAAACCCCGTCGAATTGCTTGTTTTCAGGCGGTTTTTTGATTTTTACCGACGAGTGGTTAATTTTGCCAAAGAGCGTGCCGGCTAATTTTGTCGTTTACTGGCCGAATCGGCGTTATTTCGTGTCGTTAGGTAATATTTCATAATCGAAATTGCGTGCTAGTTTTCATTGTCCGAACGATCTAATAACAGGGAGATTGAGCCGGGATGAATGCATATCTTGAACACGGTTGTCGTGGGCGTTTGCGGGCCTGGGCTCTGGCGGCGATGGTCGGGATGCTGGCGGGATGTGCCAGTGGTGACGGTTCGCGCTTTGTGTCACTGACGCTGCAGGCTACCCAGGAAAATGCCGGCGCTATCGGGCAGGTTGCCCTGGTCGACCAGAGAGGCAGCACAGGCCTGGATTTCTTCATCAGCGGTGTACCGACATTTACACCTCGACCAGTCAATTTGCTGACCTTTATCTATCCGGGAAGCTGCGCTGCGCTGGGTGATAAGCCAGCCTATGCATTGAACAGAACAACCCAGACCACCAGGGCTGGCGGTGGCTGGCAGTTCTCCAGAACCGCGCCGGTTTCGCTGCAGGAGTTGCGCGAGGGTGACTTTGCGGTGGTGCTGCAGACGACGCCTGCCGGCCATTCGCTGATCATTTTTTGTGCGAACACCAATCCTGCAAGCGGCGGCGAGTAGCGGTTAAGTGCCGGGCAATGCTTCGCGGCTGCCAGCGCAGGCTGAGTCGGGTATACTCGCCGGCTTTTCCGTCTGTTCTACCCGCGAGTGCTGCCCGCCATGGAAATCAACCCGATTCTCAACCGTATCAAGGACCTGTCCGAGCGGACCCTGACCATTCGGGGGTATCTTTGACTACGATCACAAACATGATCGGCTGGTCGAAGTAAACCGCGAACTCGAAGACCCGAACGTCTGGAATAACCCGGAGTACGCCCAGAACCTCGGCCGCGAGCGCGCCCAGCTGGCGCAGATAGTCGAAACCCTGGACGACATGGCTGCAGGCCTGGCCGACTCCCGCGATCTGCTGGACATGGCGGTCGAAGAAAATGACGAAGGGGCCGTTGCAGACATCTGCACTGAGCTGGACCGGCTTTGCACGATTCTGGAAAAACTCGAATTCCGCCGCATGTTCAGTGGCGAGATGGATCAGAACAACGCCTATCTGGATATTCAGGCCGGCTCCGGCGGCACCGAGGCCCAGGACTGGGCCAACATGTTGTTGCGCATGTATCTGCGCTGGGCCGACAAGCGCGGCTTTGAAGCCACCATCATGGAACTCTCCGCCGGTGAAGTGGCGGGCATCAAAGGCGCGACTGTGCATATCAAGGGCGAGTATGCCTTTGGCTGGCTGCGCACCGAGATCGGCGTGCACCGCCTGGTGCGCAAGAGCCCGTTTGACTCCGGCAACCGCCGTCACACCTCGTTCACGGCCGTGTTCGTTTCGCCGGAGATCGATGACAACATCGAAATCGAGATCAATCCGTCGGATTTGCGTATCGACACCTATCGCTCATCCGGCGCCGGTGGTCAGCACGTAAACACCACGGACTCTGCCGTGCGGATCACCCACGTGCCGACCAATACGGTGGTCTGTTGCCAGAACGAGCGCTCGCAGCACGCCAACAAAGACACCGCCATGAAGATGTTGCGCGCACGCTTGTACGAACAGGAAGTGCAGAAGCGCAATGCCGCCTCGCAAGAGCTGGAAGACTCCAAGTCGGATATCGGCTGGGGCCATCAGATCCGCTCTTATGTACTGGATGCGTCGCGCATCAAGGATCTGCGCACCAATGTCGAGCGCAGTGATTGCGACAAGGTGCTGGATGGCGATCTTGACGAATACCTGGAAGCCAGCCTCAAGCAAGGCCTTTAAGCCAATAACCCAATCCTGTAGGAGCCAGCGTGCTGGCGATGCTTTTCAGGCGGATCGCCAGCAAGCTGGCTCCTACCACTTACTTCGCATTACACGTCAGGTAGACAAACGACCATGAGCGAACAACCACTGAACGAGCACGCCATCCACGAGGAAGAAAACAAGCTGATTGCCCAGCGCAAGGAAAAGCTTGCAGCCGTGCGTGAGCAGGGCAATGCCTTCCCCAATGATTTCCGCCGCGACAGCTACTGCGCCGACTTGCAGAAAGCCAACGCAGACATGACCAAGGAAGCGCTGGAAGCCGCCGCTATTCCGGTCAAGGTCGCCGGGCGCATCATGCTCAACCGTGGCGCCTTCATGGTGTTGCAGGACATGACCGGACGCATCCAGCTTTACGTCAACCGCAAAACCTTGCCGGAAGCCACGCTGGAAGCGATCAAACACTTTGATCTGGGTGACATTGTTGCCGCTGAAGGCACGCTGGCGCGCTCCGGCAAAGGTGATCTCTATGTTGAAATGGCGGATGTGCGCCTGCTGACCAAATCGTTGCGTCCGTTGCCGGACAAGCATCACGGTCTGACCGACACCGAGCAGCGCTATCGCCAGCGCTACGTTGACCTGATCGTCAACGAGGAAGTACGCGAGACCTTCCGTGTGCGCTCGCAGATCATTGCGCATATCCGCCAGTTCCTGCGCGACCGCGATTTCCTCGAAGTGGAAACGCCGATGCTGCAACTGATTCCCGGCGGTGCAGCAGCCAAGCCTTTCGAGACCCATCACAACGCACTGGATCTGCCGATGTTCCTGCGCATTGCGCCGGAGTTGTACCTCAAGCGCCTGGTGGTCGGCGGTTTCGAGCGCGTGTTCGAGATCAACCGCAACTTCCGTAACGAAGGTGTCTCGACCCGGCATAACCCAGAATTCACCATGCTCGAGTTCTATCAGGCCTACGCCGATTACGAAGACAACATGGACCTCACTGAAGAGCTGTTCCGCGAGCTGGCGCAGCTGGTGCTGGGCAGCACCGATGTGCCATACGGCGACAAGGTTTTCCACTTTGGTGAGCCGTTCGTCCGTCTGTCAGTGTTCGACTCGATTCTCAAGTACAACCCCGACCTCAGCGCAGCCGATCTGACCGATATCGACAAGGCCCGCGCGATTGCGAAAAAAGCCGGCGCCAAGGTGCTCGGCTTTGAGGGGCTGGGCAAGCTGCAGGTGATGATTTTTGAAGAGCTGGTCGAGCACAAGCTGGAGCAGCCGCACTTCATCACTCAATATCCGTTTGAAGTCTCGCCACTGGCGCGGCGCAATGATAATGACCCCAGCGTGACTGACCGCTTCGAGCTGTTTATCGGCGGGCGTGAAATCGCTAATGCCTATTCCGAGTTGAATGATGCCGAGGATCAGGCCGAGCGCTTTATGGCGCAGGTGGCCGACAAGGATGCCGGCGATGACGAGGCCATGCATTTCGATGCGGATTTCGTCCGCGCGCTGGAATATGGCATGCCGCCTACCGCGGGTGAGGGTATCGGCATCGACCGTCTGGTGATGCTGCTGACCAATTCACCGTCGATTCGTGACGTGATCCTGTTCCCGCACATGCGTCCGGAACTCTGATCGGCTTGCCTGCCCTGCTCGGGCAGGCGGTTTAACGGCTTTTGTCCCGCAGCGACAAGCGCGGTGAGGAGGAATTGATGTATCGCAGCATGTTCCGCAGCAAAATTCATCGTGCCACCGTCACTGGTGCCGATCTGCATTACGAGGGCAGCGTCACCATCGACGCGGATCTGCTGGAAGCGTCAGATATCCTGCCCAATCAGGAAGTCGAGATATGGAACGTCACCAATGGCGAACGTTTCAGCACCTATGCCTTGCGCGGGCAGCCGGGTTCGGGTGTGGTGTGCATCAATGGTGCGGCGGCGCACAAGGCCAGTCCTGGTGATCTGGTGATCATTGCGACCTTCAGCTGGATGTCTGACGAGCAGGCGAAAAGCTGGGAGCCGACCGTGGTGTTTGTCGACAGCCAGAACCGCATTGCCGAGCAACGGGGCGAGCAGGCCGGTCAGGCTGATCTGGCCAAGGTTGTCTGGCAGTAGCCCGTGAGTTGGGTCATATTGCAGTCACCAACTGCAGTGTTGCGTTGAAGCCATCTTCCAGAGGGTCCGCCATATTGAGTTCCAGACCGGTAGCCGACGGTGCGTCTGAAGTAGCCAGTGCTCTGGCCGAGAGTGTTCAGTATCAGGGCCGCAAGACCAGCCGCAGAGGCAGCGAGCAGCGTCGTCAGGCCATTCTGGATGCAGCCATGCGCATTATCGTGCGCGATGGTGTCCGCGCGGTGCGTCATCGTGCGGTGGCTGCCGAGGCGGATGTGCCCTTGTCGGCGACCACCTATTACTTCAAAGACATCAACGACCTGATTACCGACACCTTTGCCCGGTTTGTCGAGCGCAGTGCGGCGTTTCTGTCTGATCTGTGGGCCAGTTCGGAAGCGGATTTGCAGATCATTGCCCAGGGTCTGCAAAAGGATGAAGAATCCCGGCGCCGGGTGGTCGATCACATTGTCGAGCGCGCCTTGCTGCATGTCAGAAACCAGTTGCTGGACAATCGCAATGGTCTGCTGGCCGAGCAGGCACTTCGTCTCGAGGCCTTGCACAATCCTGCTTTACGCGAGTTGGCGATTGCTCACCAGCAGATTCTCTCCAGCGGGGTCGATCATTTTTTTGAGGTGCTTGGCTCAAGCCGACCCCATGAAGATGCCCGCTTGTTGACGTCGATCATTTTGCGGATGGAGTATCAGGGGCTGTTGGTGGGCATTGATCATATCGACGTTGAAGAAACCCGCAGCCTGCTCAAACGCTATCTGTATCTGGTCACAGGCTTGTAGGGGCTGCCGGACCAACTGACTTTTTTGCGTCACAAGGAGATTGTCGTGAAAGCATTGCGTGGTCTGGTAGTCCTGTCCTTTCTTCTGCTCGGTGGTTGCCTGGTGGTCTTTCGTGAACCCTTGCCGGCCAATGAGCAGCCACCGATTGCCCTGATTGGCGAGTGGTCACGCACCAATGAGTGGGGCGAGCAGATGTTCCTGGATATCAGTCGTGCCGGAGACCTCAGCTTCAAGGCGCGCCTGATGGCGGGCAGCCCGGAGAATCTGGAGGGAGCCGAGGAGTATGACTTCACGGTCAATCACAGTGGCCGGCGCTGGTATTTCTCTACCCGCCTGCCCAAGCGTTTCGGTGACAGCTACGCGGTCGGCGGCTTTGAAATCACCGGCAACAACGAGCTGGTGCTCTACAGCCTGGAAGATCGCTATTTTGTCGAGGAGATCAAGGCCGGGCGACTGACCGGCAAGGTGGTCGACACCGCCGGCGCGCAAAGTGCATTGATTACCGCGCCCTCTGCGCAAGTGCTGGCATTTCTCAATGATCCGGCCAACTCCGATGGCTTTGTCGAGGCTGCCCGCTACCAGCGCAGCGCGGAGTGAGGCGGGTATGAGCACCCCCCGGCAACCACTTGAGTATCAACAGACCATCCGTGCCTTGTCCGAACGGATTGTGCAGGCGCAGACGCCGATCCGGGTGCTCGATGCGATCAAATGGGACGACGCTGTCGGCAAGGCTTTCCTCAAGGGCAAGGGTAAGGTGATGCCGGCGGTTGACCGCGCCTACTATGACAATCGCCCGCTGCCTTTCGATTCAGCCGGAAAAAAACTCGAATTCCAGAACATCGAGCGCGATATCACCCGGCAGTTGGGTCAGTTCAACCCGGTCGGGCAGATCATGCGGCGCATGTGCAAGGAATACCGCATGGTGATCCGCATGCTGGAGGCGCGCGGCACGGCGGATTTCGGACTGATCTCGCAGGAACTTTATGGTGCGGCCTCGGATGCGTTCCATGCCGGTGATCCGACGCTGGCCGATTTGGGGCTGATGCTCTCGGACTATCTGAACAACATCGATAATCGTGGCGATCTCAAGGACGAAGCCAAAACGCTGACTGCCAAGGATGCGGTGTTGCTGTTGCAGGAGCGCCTGGCGGCGGTGTTCGGTGATGAAACCATTCGCGTATTCGAGTCCGATGGGATTGTCGCCGATGCGGCTGCGGGGGCCGATTACATCAAGATCCGTTCCGATGCCCTGTTCAATTCCCGTGATGTGCGCGCGTTGGAAGTGCATGAAGGCATGGTTCACGTGGCCACCACGCTCAATGGCCTGAATCAGCCGTTCTGTACCTTTCTGGCCAAGGGGCCACCCTCCTCGACGGTGACGCAGGAAGGCCTGGCGATCCTGATGGAAGTCATCAGCTTTACCTCCTATCCCACCCGTCTGCGCAAGCTGACCAACCGCACCCGGGCCATCCACATGGCCGAGGAGGGCGCCGATTTTCTCGAGATTTACCGGTTCTACCGTGAGCAGGGGTTCAGCGAGCAAAGCAGTTATACCAATGGCAGCCGGGTATTCCGCGGTTCGACTCCCGACGGTCTGCCGTTCACCAAGGATCTGTCGTACCTCAAGGGTTTTATCCTGATCTACAACTACATCCAGCTGGCGGTGCGCAAAGGCAAGCTGGAGCAGATTCCATTGCTGTTCAGTGGCAAGACCACGCTGGAAGACATGCGTACCCTGCGTCAGCTGGTCGATGAAGGGCTGGTGGTGCCACCCAAATACTTGCCACCACAGTTCCGTGACCTGAATGCGCTGTCAGCCTGGATGTGCTTTTCCAACTTCCTCAATCATTTGAGTCTGGATCGCATCGAAGCGGATTACGCCAATATCCTGTAGCGCGTTTTGCCGATTGGCTGGCCAATCTGCGCAACCCGTCGTCGACAAAGCAGTCAGACTGGATGCGGCTTTCATCCCGTTTGAGCAAGGAGTTCCAGATGCCCAGTCCTACCCTTGAATATGAAATCCTTGGCAGCTCAGCGCAGTCGGTGGAAATCATTCTGGCCCCGGGCGAAACCGTGATTGCCGAAGCCGGGGCGATGAACTACATGACCGAAGGGATTCGTTTTGATACGCGCATGGGTGATGGCTCAACTTCCGGCGTGTTCGGCAAATTATGGGGTGCGGGTAAGCGCTGGATTACCGGCGAGTCATTGTTTCTCACCCATTTCACCAACGACAGCGGCTTCCGGGCGCGGGTGGGGTTCGCTGCGCCCTATCCCGGCACCGTGGTGCCCATTGAGCTCAATGCAGTCGGTGGGCGGCTGGTCTGCCAGAAGGACGCCTTTTTATGTGCGGCCTATGGCACCCGGGTCGGCATCAGCTTCAGCAAGCGCATCGGCGCCGGTTTCTTCGGTGGCGAAGGCTTTATCCTGCAGCAGCTTGAAGGTGACGGGCTGGCCTTTCTGCATGCCGGCGGAACCATCATCCGCAAAGACTTGCACGACGAAACCCTGCGTCTGGATACCGGTTGTCTGGTCGCTTTCAGCAGCACTCTGGAATACGACATCGGTCTGGCCGGTGGCCTGAAGAGTATGTTGTTTGGCGGCGAAGGGTTATTGCTGGCTACCCTCAAGGGCACCGGTACGGTGTGGATCCAGAGCCTGCCTTTCTCGCGTCTGGCCGAGCGTATCTATCTGGCTACCTTCAAGGCTCGCGAAGAAGTCCGTGCGGGCGGTCAGTAATGCGCCACGCGTTGATCGTGATCGTTACGCTGTTACTGCAGGCTTGCAGTGGTTTGCTGTTTTACCCTGAAAAGGGCCTGCCGCTGACACCGGCTGCGGCGGAGCTGGAGTACCGCGATGTGCAACTGACCACCGCCGACGGTGTGCGCCTGCATGCCTGGTGGCTGCCGGCCAAGGCTGGCGTGGCGCTCAAGGGGACAGTGCTGCACCTGCATGGCAATGGCGGCAATCTGGCCTGGCATCTGGGCGGCAGTTACTGGCTGCCCGAGCAGGGCTATCAGGTTCTGATGCTCGACTATCGCGGTTATGGGCAGTCCGAAGGGCAACCGGGCCTGCCCGGGGCGTATGCCGATATCGAAGCTGCCTTTGCCTGGCTTGAGGCGTCACCCGAGGTGCAGGGTAAACCGCTGATCCTGCTCGGACAGAGTTTGGGTGGAGCCTTGGCGGTGCATTTTCTGGCCGAGCACCCGCAGCGGCGCGAGCAGTTGCAGGCACTGGTGCTCGATGGTGTGCCGGCCAATTATCGGCAGGCGGCGCGTCATCTGCTCAGCAATGCCTGGCTGACCTGGCCGTTGCAGGTACCGCTGAGCTGGATGGTGCCCGAGGCAGACAGTGCCGTGTATGCCATGCCCCAGCTGGAGGGCTTGCCGGTGCTGATGTTCCAGAGTATCGATGATCAGGTGGTGCCGCTGAACAATGGCATTGCCCTGTATCAGGTCGCGCAGCCGCCCAGGGTGTTGCAGCTGACGCGTGGCGCCCACGTGGAAACTTTCAGTGAACCCGTCTGGCGCGAAGTGATGCTCGGTTTCCTGGAGGACCCTTCCGCGTTCAATGGCTTGCGCCGACTGGCAGAAGCGCCCCTGAGTCCATCATTACCATGACCCTCTGCAGTTCGCGTCAGGGCTTGTTGTATCCTTGGCGCCCGCAACTCTGTTCTCAACCCTGATCAAGTGAATAATCCATGAGTGATGAACGTAACCCCATCCCGCTGATTCTTACCGGTATTGCCAGCATTCTGGGTACTGTCATGGTGCTCTGGTACTACGGCTATCTGCATTTTGCCAAGGAAGAAGATGCCCTGCTGCTCAGCGAGTTCACCATGCTCAAGACGGTCGAGGGGGTTGATTACAAGGTTTCCCTGCAGCCGGCCGACCAGATTGCCCAGTGCTTCGATGGCGTGCTGGTGCTGTTCGACATGCAACAGAAAGGCCTTAGTGGTGTTCTGGTGGATCGGCGCAAGCGCGCGGTGCGCTGTGTTGTTGAAGAGCAGGCCCCGGCCAAAGAGTGATGCGCTGTGTCTGGCAGGGTGATCTGGTCGCCCTGTCAGCGCTGTGGCACCTTCCGCCCATCAGCTACGCTGTGTTTTACCGTTCAGGGCAACGCTGAATCGGTTCAACGTGCAGTGTGGAGATAAGGCACATGGCGGAAATCGACGCGCGCTTGCGGGAAAATGTCCATTTGCTCGGGCAGTTGTTGGGCGACACCCTGCGCGCCCAGTTGGGGTCAGAGTTCTTCGACAAGATCGAGCGCGTGCGCAAGGGCGCCAAACGTTCGCGTCGTGAGTCCAGTGAGGGGACGGCACAACTGACGGCCATCCTTGACGGATTGGACAGCTCCGAGCTGTTACCCGTGGTGCGGGCCTTCAGTCACTTTCTCAATCTGGCCAATATTGCCGAGCAGTATCACCAGATCCATCGCCGGCGTGCCGGCGAGGCAGAGCCCTTCGAATTGCTGGCGCTGCCGGTGTTGCTGAACCGGCTGTTAGACAGCGGGCAGTCTGGTGAAGCACTGGCCAAGCAGCTCAGCGAACTGGAGATTGAACTGGTACTGACCGCGCATCCGACGGAAATTGCCCGGCGTACCCTGATCCAGAAATACGATGCCATCGCGGAACAGCTGGCCTTGCAGGATCACCATGACCTGTCGGCGCTTGAGCGCGAGCGCATCAACGAGCGTTTGCGCGGGTTGATTGCCGAGGCCTGGTATACCGATGAGATCCGCCGCAGCCGGCCGACGCCGGTCGACGAGGCCAAGTGGGGTTTTTCGGTGATCGAGCATTCATTGTGGCATGCACTGCCCAATGTCCTGCGCCAGACCGATCGCGCACTCCTGAGTGCGACCGGAGAATGCCTGCCGGTTGAGGCTGCCCCCATTCGCTTTGCTTCCTGGATGGGTGGTGACCGTGATGGCAATCCGAATGTCACCGCGGCCGTCACCCAGGAGGTGTTGCTGCTGGCGCGCTGGATGGCCGCCGATCTGTTTCTGCGCGATGTCGACAAGCTGGCCGCCGATCTTTCCGTGCAACAGGCCAGTGCCCGGCTGATTGAGCGTGTAGGTGAGTGCGCTGAACCCTATCGGGCCCTGCTCAAGCAGTTGCGCGAGCGTTTGCGGGCAACCCGTCAGTGGGCCGAGGAGGCCTTGAAGGCCGAGGTCGCACCCGGGGCCGAGGTCCTGCAGTGCAACCAGGAGCTGCTGGAGCCCTTGCAACTTTGCTATCAATCCCTGCATGAGTGCGGCATGGGTGTGATTGCCGATGGTGCCGTGCTCGATTGCCTGCGCCGTGCCAGCGCCTTCGGCCTGTTCCTGCTGCGACTGGATATTCGTCAGGATTCTTCGCGGCACGCGGCCGCGCTGGATGAAATCACCCGGCACCTGGGGCTGGGCAGTTATCTGCAGTGGGATGAAGCCGCCCGCATCGCGTTCCTGCTGCGCGAACTGGATAATCCGCGGCCTTTGCTGGCGCCGCAGTTCCAGGCCAGCGCAGATACCGCTGAAGTGTTAGCCACCTGCCGCGTGGTAGCGGCGGCACCTGCCGCTTCGCTGGGGTCGTATGTCATCTCCATGGCAGGCGCACCCTCGGATGTGCTGGCGGTGCAATTGCTGCTCAAGGAAGCCGGTCTGCAGCGGGCGATCCGTGTGGTGCCGCTGTTCGAGACCCTGGCTGATCTTGAGCAAGCCGGGGCGGCGATTGATCAGTTGCTGGGTCTGCCCGGCTACCGGAGCCGCTTGCAGGGGCCGCAGGAAGTCATGATCGGCTATTCCGACTCGGCCAAGGATGCCGGCACCACCGCAGCAGCCTGGGCGCAGTACTGTGCTCAGGAAGCCCTGGTGGCGGTGTGTCAGCGACATGGCGTCGAGTTGCTGCTGTTTCATGGTCGTGGTGGCACGGTTGGCCGCGGTGGCGGACCGGCCCATGCGGCGATCCTGTCGCAGCCGCCCGGTTCGGTGGCCGGCCGGTTCCGCACCACCGAACAGGGTGAAATGATTCGCTTCAAATTCGGTCTGCCAGGCATTGCCGAGCAAAACCTCAGTCTGTATCTGGCCGCCGTGCTGGAGGCTACTGTGTTGCCGCCACCCAGCCCGGAGCCGGCCTGGCGTGAGGCCATGGGAAGGCTGGCCCGTGACGGAGTCAGCGCTTACCGGGCGATAGTGCGCGAACACCCGCAATTCGTGGCTTACTTTCGTCAGGCCACGCCGGAGCTGGAGCTCGCCCGCTTGCCGCTGGGCAGTCGCCCGGCCAAGCGTCGTGAAGGTGGGGTGGAGAGCCTGCGGGCGATTCCGTGGATTTTCGCCTGGACCCAGACGCGGCTGATGTTGCCGGCCTGGCTGGGTTGGGAAACAGCACTGGAAAAGGCCTTCGGGCGCGATGAAATGCCGCTGCTGCGAGACATGCTGGCCCGCTGGCCGTTTTTTCGTACCCGTATCGATATGCTGGAAATGGTGCTGGCCAAAGCTGATGGCGCTATCGCTGCCTTGTATGACGAGCGTCTGGTAGTGGCAGAACTGCGACCGCTGGGCGGGCATTTGCGCGGCTTATTGTCGCACTCGGGTGTCGCGGTGCTGGCGCTGACCGGGCAGTCACAGTTGCTGGCGCACAGTCCGCAAACCCTTGAATCGATCAGTGTGCGCAACACCTACCTGGACCCGTTGCACCTGCTTCAGGTCGAGCTTCTGGCGCGTTCCAGAGGGGGACACGAATTGTTGGCAGGAGGGCTTGAACAGGCCATGCTGGTGAGTGTTGCAGGGATTGCTGCGGGCCTGCGTAACACGGGTTGACACAAATGGCATTCGACTTTCGGTGGCTTGTGCCTGAACAGTGTGCTGTGTATCTTGGCACCCCTTGGGCTGAAGATTGCCCACCAGATTCCAGGGTTTGCCGCAAGAGGTGAATCTGCAAAGTTTCAGTCCAATTTTAAGGAGCCTATCGATGCGCGTGATTCTGCTGGGAGCACCCGGTGCCGGAAAAGGTACTCAGGCGCGCTTTATCACCGAGAAATTCGGCATTCCGCAGATTTCCACAGGCGATATGCTGCGGGCGGCAGTCAAGGCGGGCACCGAACTGGGTTTGAAGGCCAAAAGCGTCATGGATTCGGGTGGTCTGGTTTCCGATGATCTGATCATCAATCTGGTCAAGGAGCGCATTGCTCAGGCCGACTGCGCCAAAGGATTCCTCTTTGATGGCTTCCCGCGCACCATTCCTCAGGCCGAAGCGCTGCAGCAGGCTGGCGTGGTGATTGATCATGTGGTCGAGATCGCGGTGGATGACGAAGAAATCGTCGGGCGTATCTCCGGGCGTCGTGTGCATCCTGCCTCAGGCCGGGTCTATCACACCGAGCACAACCCGCCGAAGGTTGCTGGTAAAGACGACGAAAGCGGTGAAGATCTGATTCAGCGCGAAGACGACAAGGAACAAACCGTGCGCCACCGGCTGTCGGTTTATCACTCGCAGACCAAGCCGCTGATTGGCTTCTACTCGCAGCTGGCAGCGGCCTCGGGTACGCCCAAGTACAGCGCCATTGCGGGTATCGGTTCGGTTGAGCAGATCACGGCCAAGGTGCTTGCCGCACTGAGCTGATGATTTTTTAGTACGTCCCGACGGCCCGCTTGCGGGCCGTCGGCGTTTATACTGCGCGCCCACCTTTTAGCGGACCCTGTTGATGACCACTCTGCTGGCCCTGGATACCGCCACCGAAGCCTGCTCGGTGGCTTTGCTGCACGACGGCAAAGTCATCAGCCATTACGAGGTCATCCCGCGCCTGCATGCCCAGCGGCTGCTGCCGATGATCGAGAGTTTGCGGGCCGACGCCGGTATTGCCCTCTCCGCGATCGATGCGATTGCCTTCGGTCGCGGCCCCGGTGCGTTTACCGGCGTGCGGATTGCCATTGGGGTGGTTCAGGGCCTGGCCTTCGCGTTGCAGCGCCCGGTGTTGCCGGTTTCCACGCTGGCCGTGCTGGCTCAGCGCGCCCATCGCGAGCATGCGGCGACTCAGGTGGCTGCGGCGATAGATGCGCGCATGGATGAAGTGTATTGGGGTTGCTATCGGCTGGAGCAGGGCGAGATGTGCCTGCAGGGGCTGGAGTCTGTGCTGGCGCCGCAACTTGCCGGCCTGCCCCGACTGGCCGAGGGCGACTGGTTCGGCGCAGGCACCGGCTGGGGTACATACCAGGATCGTTTGCCGGCCGCCGTTTCAGGCCGCGCGGGAATGTTGCTGCCGCATGCGCAGGATCTGCTGCAGTTGGCCGGCTTTGCCTGGCAGCGGGGCGAGGCGCTGGATGCGCAGGACGCGCAGCCGGTGTACTTGCGCGACAATGTCGCGACGCCGAAAAAATTTCCGCTCTGATGGCCAATTGCCAAGTGCCGGAGCAACGACTAAATTCACTTTTCGGTTGATCTTCAGGGTCAGGTAGTAATCGATGCGCGTTGAAGGCTTTTCCTCTGCTCCGCTGAATCGCATTGCCCCTGCGGGCGGCGCGGTTACGCCCTATCGTGAGGTGCGTCGTGATGACGAACGGCGCGGCGAGCAGCCGGCATCGACCTCGGCCAGTCAGGGCTTCGATCAGCAACCCCTGCCGCGACGTGTTCAGGCTTCCTCGGCAGGCAGCGAAAACCTTCCGGCGCGTGCTCAGGATCTCTATCAGTCAAGGCCGGTCAGTGCGCGCGCCGCTCAGGCTTTGGCCAGTTATGGCAGCACGGCCAGTTTGCCGGTGGATCCGGATGCCGCGCAGATTCTCGGTCTGGACCTCTACGCCTGATCTGTCAGCGTCTGGCCAGCAGCAGATCGGCTGCCTGCCCGGTTCGTCCGTCACTGAACTCGAAACTGCCCAGCTGCGCAATTTCATCGTAAGCGCCCAGTGCCAGGCGGACGTCGCTGGCACGCAGTTGAATACTCGCCACGCCGGCCTGCTCAAGTGACTGCAGTTGTTGTCGGCCCTGACTGTCGAACGTCATCAGGCGCAGCGCTGAATACACGGCGTCCTGCTGGTTGATCAGGCCATCGCGGTTGTCGTCGTATCTGGCCAGTTCGGCGAAGCCGTTGGCGGCGCCGTTCTGGTCGCCAAACAGCTCGCGACCACTGTCGATGCGGCCATTGCTGTTGCGGTCCAGTACCAGCAGTGCGTCATCGCCGGTCGGAGCGCTGATGTTGTCAGTGATTCCGTCGGCATTCAGGTCGAAGCGCTGGCTGTTCTGCAGGCCGCTGGTGCTGAAACCGTTGCCGGCCAGGTCCAGCACCAGCGGATCGCTTTTGGCCGGCGCTGGCGGGCTGCCCAGATTAAGGTTCAGTTCACTCTGCTCAACCGCTTGCCCGGCACTTTGCGCCTGTGCGCTCAGTCCGGCTGCGGATATCTGTGGCTCTGCCGGTTCTGTCTGGGGTGAGGGTTCTGCAGGCAGTTCGCTGTCGGGAGACAAGGTGCGCCGCAGAATCTGGTACTCGAATGAATTGCGCACGGATTCTTGCAAATGATCATCCAGTTGCCTGGCTGAGCGATGGGCGTCGAAAGGCGTGCGAGGTGAGGAAATAACGTCAAACATGTTCGGCTCGATGCGGCTGCAGGCTGCCGGGTCTGGCAAAATGCCGCATCCTGTTATCGGCCGCAGCCCGGCTGGAATGAGTTTTTCTTGAGAGATTTTGCAGATGACTGACGAGCGGTATGCCGCCACGGTTCGTGTTGAAGCGCTGGAGCCGGATTTTGCGGCGGCGGCCAATACCTGGGCCGCGCGACTGGGGCTTGCGCAGCATGGCGAGGCTGGCTTTGCTCTGCAGGTCGGCGCTGACGGGCTGCAACTGGTCGAGCTGGTTGAGCATGGTCCGGGCCCGGTGCGGGTTGATTTTGTCGAGGGCGCAGCAGCTCACCGGCGCTTGCATGGCGGCGGCGCCGGGCAAATGATCGCCAAGGCGGTAGGGGTTCAGGCGGGCATCCGGCCCCATGTGCTGGATGCCACTGCCGGATTGGGGCGAGATGCCTTTGTGCTGGCAACCCTGGGCTGTCAGGTGGATATGGTCGAGCGCCAACCGCTGGTGGCGGCCTTGCTCGAAGATGGCTTGCGGCGGGCGGTGCTGGATGCCGAAGTCGGACCGATTGTCGCCCGCATGCGCTTGCACAGTGCCAATGCCATCGAGTTGATGCGCCATTGGGAGGGTGACATTCCGCAGGTGATCTATCTCGATCCGATGTTCCCCCAGCGTGATAAAAGCGCGCTGGTGAAAAAGGAAATGCGCCTGTTCAAGCCGCTGGTAGGCGAGGATCCGGACGCGCCGGCTTTACTGGAAGCGGCCTTGGCGCTGGCCAGTCATCGGGTGGTGGTCAAGCGGGCACGCAAGGCGCCGGCTATCGCCGGAGTCAAGCCCGGGTATGTGCTGGACGGTAAGTCCAGTCGTTTTGATATCTACCCGAAGAAATCCCTCAAGCCGAGTAGTTGAGTGGTCTAAGTGCGGTAAGCGCGCAAAAACACTTCGACCACGTCCTCTATGTGCGCCTCAACCTCGCTGTCATCTGCCAGGTCCGGGCTGCAGCCGAGTAACAGGCGGAAGTTGTTCTTGCCTTTGATCATGCAGAAAAAGTGTCCCGCGGCGCGGGCGGGGTCAGGTACCTGCAACTGGCCGTTCTGACTGGCTTGCAGTAACAGTCGCTCCATTTCACGCATGACCCGTTGTGGGCCGGCGTCCATGAACAGCTGTGAGAGTTTGGGGTTGGCATTGGCCTGCGCGACCATCACCCGGTGCAGCTCGATGGACTCGCTGCTGTTGACCAGGCCGTGGAAGCCGCGACCGATGTTCAGCAGCGCGCTCCTGATGGAGGTGCTGCTGGTGGGTTCGAAGAATGGCTGGGGAAGTTGCTCTTCACACTTGGATTTCACCGCGGCGGCAAACAGGGTCTCCTTGTCAGTGAAGTGGCTGTACACCGTCAGCTTGGAGACACCGGCTTCAGCGGCAATTGCGTCCATACTGCTGCCGTCATAACCCTTTTGCAGGAACAGGCGCTTGGCGGCGTCGAGGATGGCCTCGCGCTTGGCCGGGTCTTTGGGTCTTCCTGCGCTGGAGGGGGGTGTCGTGCTG
>DATMWH010000237.1:0-2966 GCA_035562615.1 Pseudomonas sp.
TAAGTGACATGCACCAGAATGCCGGCCCCCACCCCCAGCGCGGTCCAGGTGCCCGCCGTGCGACCATGGGTAACGCTTTCGCGCACCACAATGGCAAAATCCGGTCCCGGACTGGCCACGGCCAGCAAATGAACAAAGGCAACGGTTAGAAATTCTGCCCAGTACACCCAAGACTCCTGCTGAACGTGTCTAATGACTGACTAAAAGGCCGTTGAAAAACGTTGGCGAGGCCGCCAGCGCTAGGCAAAAACAGGCGAGAAAGCGCAGTTTACGGAGGGTAAATGAGCATTTCGATCGAACTCGCGCCCGAGCCTGTTTTTAACGCCGCGATGGCAACGCAGGTAGTTTTTCAACGGCCTGATAACCTACGCGATCTTAGCCCAACAGGTAAAACCCGTGAGCCAAAAACTGCATGCCGTGTTTCTCGACCACGCCTCACTGGACCTGGGCGACCTTGACCTGAGCCCGCTGCAGGCGTGCTTCGGCAGCCTGCAATTGCACGCACAAAGCCATGCGGATCAGGTCAGCACGCGCCTGCAGGGTGCGAGTGTGGCAATCAGCAACAAGGCACCGCTGAACGCCGCCACCTTGGCGGCCAACCCGCAACTCAAGCTGGTGCTGGTGGCGGCCACCGGCACCAATAATGTCGACCTCGCCGCAGCCCAAGCGCATGGCGTGACCGTCTGCAACTGCCGCGCCTACGGCACACCGTCGGTGGCGCAACACACGCTGCTGCTGATGCTCGCCCTGGCCACCCGCCTGACTGATTACCAACAGGCCGTGCGCGACGGCGCCTGGCAGCAGGCCAGCCAGTTCTGCCTGCTGGATTTTCCGATTGTCGAACTCGAAGGCAAGACCCTCGGCCTGCTCGGACATGGCGAACTCGGCAGCGCGGTCGGCCGACTGGCACAGGCCTTTGGCATGCGCGTGCTGCTGGGTCAGTTGCCCGGCCGCCCCGCCAGTGCGGAGCGCCTGCCGCTGGACGAACTGCTGCCGCAAGTCGATGTCTTGAGCCTGCACTGCCCGCTGACCGAGCAGACCCGTCAGCTGATCGGCGCACGCGAACTGGCCCTGCTGAAACCCGATGCCCTGCTGATCAACACCGCGCGCGGCGGGCTGGTGGATGAGCAAGCTTTAGCTGACAGCCTGCGCGCCGGGCATCTGGGCGGGGCGGCCTTTGACGTGCTCAGCGAAGAGCCGCCACGGCAGGGCAACCCCTTGCTGGCCGGTGACATCCCGCGTCTGATCATTACCCCGCACAATGCCTGGGGCAGCCGTGAAGCACGGCAGCGCATCGTTGGCCAGATGGCGGAAAACGCCAGCGCCTTCTTTGCCGGTGCGCCCGTGCGGGTGGTCGGTTAATCTAGCCCGGCAGAACGGACAGCCTGAATGGTCATTGGTGGCAAGCGCTACGCGGCTTACCACCCTACGCGAGCCTGATCGAGCTGTAGGGTGGACAACGCTTGCTTGTCCACCAACATGCAACGTTTATCACTCCTCACTACTCTTCAGGATGCTCTATGGACCCACGCAGTGAAGTGCTGCTCCGCCAGGCCGGACTGTTCAGCGGCAGCGTGATGCTCGCCGGCCTTCCCGCCGATGACCTGCTCGGCCGACTGCCCGCCGCCCAAGGCTGGAGCTGGCATGCCGGCGAACAGGCCCAGTTGCAGGCGCGCTTTCCCGGCCGCAGCCAGTTCGGCACGGCACCCACTGAGCAGGCGTTCGACGCCGCCGTGCTGTTTCTGCCCAAATCCCGCGAGCTGACCGATTACCTGCTGCAGGCACTGGCCGCCAGACTGCCCGGACGCGAGTTGTTTCTGGTCGGCGAAAAGCGCGCTGGCATCGAGCGCGCCAGCAAACAGCTGGCGCTGTTCGGCAAACCGCGCAAGCTCGACAGCGCACGGCATTGCCAGCTGTGGCAGGTGACCGTCGAGCACGCGCCGGCCGAGCCCGATCTGCCGGCACTGGCGCAGCACTTCAGCCTGGAACTGGAGGACGGCCCGCTGCAGATTGTCAGCTTGCCCGGAGTCTTCAGCCATGGCCGGCTCGACCGCGGCACCGCCCTGCTGCTCAAGCACCTTGACCAATTGCCTGTCGGACACCTGCTGGATTTCGGCTGTGGTGCCGGCGTGCTGGGTGCTGCGCTCAAGCGCCGCTACCCGGACAGCCAGCTCAGCCTGCTCGACGTGGACGCTTTCGCTCTGGCCAGCAGTCGCCTGACTCTGGCTGCCAACGGCCTGCAAGCCGAGGTGCTGGCAGGTGACGGTATCCATGCCGCCCCGTTCGGCCTGACGGCGATTCTCAGCAACCCGCCCTTCCATCAGGGCGTACACACCAGCTATGCGGCCACCGAACAGATGCTGCGCGAAGCGGCCAATCACCTGCTGCCGCGCGCTGAAATCCGGCTGGTGGCAAACAGTTTCCTGCGCTACCCGCCCTTGATCGAACAGCATCTGGGTCCCTGCCAGACGCTGGCAGCAGCCGACGGTTTTCATATCTATCGGGCGGTACGCCCTTGATAGGACAGAACGTAGCCCGGATGCAATCCGGGAGCAGAATTGCCGGGGCTGGAGTTCCCCCGGATTTCATCCGGGCTACCCAAGAGCCAGCTTCCGTTCGGGCAACCTTGCCGCAATCCCTCAGGCTGGGCATAATTCGCCCGTCCTAGGGGAGTAGTCTCCCGTGAGCGCCCGCTCACCCGGCATGCGTCAACACACTTGGTCAGCAGACCATGGCGCATGCGACCTTCAGCCTGTTACAGGCTTAGGGTTTGACCAGACCTATGACACGCACACCTAACCCGGGGCGGGAAGGTCGTACGTGTCATAGCCAATCGTCAAACCCGCCCCGGAGGAAATCCCGATGCTCGAATCCCTGCTGGTCCCCACCGGAATTGTTGCCCTGGCTGAAATCGGCGATAAAACCCAATTGCTCGCCCTGTTGCTGGCGGCGCGCTTTCGCCGGCC
>DATMWH010000238.1:0-2978 GCA_035562615.1 Pseudomonas sp.
CACTTAAAATGTCAGAATATCTGCTGTGCCCGCGCAACCTGTCCTTTGAACTCTACGAAGTCCATCAGGCACACGGCCTGCTTGAACGCGAGCGCTTTGCCATGCACAACCGCGCGGCGTTCGACGAGACGATCGACAGAGCCCGGCGCATCGCCAGCGATCTGTTCGCTCCGCACTACCGCCAGAGCGACGAAACCGAACCGCAGCTGGTCGACGGCGCAGCCGTGCTGCTGCCCGAGGTGCGCCCGGCGGTCGAGGCCTTTGTTGCCGGGGGCTTTCTTGGCGCCACCCGCGACCACGAGCAGGGCGGCCTGCAGCTGCCGCACCTGATTACCCAGGCCTGCTTCGCGCACTTCCAGTCGGCCAATGTCGGCACTGCCAACTATCCCTTCCTCGCCATCGGCGTGGCCGGGCTGATCGACAGCTTCGGCAGCCCCGAGCAAAAGCGCCTGTTCCTGCAACCGCTGCTCGAAGGCCGCTATTTCGGCAGCATGAGCATGACCGAGCCGGACGCCGGCTCAGCGCTCACCGAGCTGACCAGCAGCGCCACACCGCAGCCTGATGGCAGCTACCTGATCCGCGGCTGCAAGACCTTCATCTCCGCCGGAGATCACCCGCTGGGCGAGAACATCCTGCACATGGTGCTCGCCCGCCTGCCCGATGCCCCGGCCGGCGCGCACGGAATTTCGCTGTTCATTGTGCCCAAGTTTCTGGTTAGCGCCGACGGCAGCCGGGGGCCGAGCAACGGCGTGACCCTGCGCGCCCTGCTGCACAAGATGGGCTGGCGCGGCTCGACCACCGCCACCCTCGGCTTCGGCGACCAGGCTCCTTGCACCGGCTATCTGCTCGGCCAGCCCAATCAGGGCCTGAGCTACATGTTCCAGATGATGAACGCCGCGCGCATCAGCACCGGCATGGGCGCCACCATGCTCGGCTACGCCGGCTACCTGTATGCCCTGGACTATGCGCGCCATCGGCGGCAGGGCCGCAGCCCCTCCGGCACAGCGGTCGCCATCGTCGAACACGCCGATGTGCGCCGCCTGCTGCTGGCGCAGAAAGCCTACGTCGAAGGCGCTTTCGATTTGCTGCTGTACGGCGCACGCCTGCTCGATGACAGCCAGACGCTGACCGGCGAGGCGCGCCAGCAGGCCCGCCAGCGCCTTGACCTGCTGACCCCGGTGATCAAGTCGTGGCCCTCGGAGTTCTGTCTCAAGGCCAATGAACTGGCGGTACAGACCCTCGGTGGGTATGGCTTCACCCGCGACCATCCGGTGGAACAGCACTACCGCGACAACCGGGTCAACGCCATCCACGAAGGCACCAACGGCATCCAGTCGCTCGACCTGCTCGGGCGCAAGATCGGCCAACATGGCGGGGACAGTTTCAACCAGCTGCTGCAGCTGATCGATGACACCTGTTCGCGCAGCGAAGCCTTCGCCAGCCTGCAACCGCTGCGGGCACCGCTGCAGCAGTTGCAACAGCGCGTGCAGGCCGTCAGTCGGAGTCTGCTCGGCGACGAAGACAGCGAACGTGCGCTGGCCAACTCGGCGCTGTACCTGAAGGTGTTCGGCCACCTGGTGATCGGCTGGCGCTGGCTGGAGCAGGCGATTCGGGCGGAGGAAGGGCTGGCACGCGGCAATCCGGCGGACAGCGGTTTCTACCGCGGCAAACTGCGCGCCGCACGCTATTTCCTGAGCTGGGAAGTTCCAGGCTGCCAGCATGAGCTCAATCTGCTGGAAACGCGGGATGACACGTGCCTGGGGATGCAGGAGAGCTGGTTCTGAGTTTGTCCGGTTAATGCAGTCGCTGGTGTCGCGCTCTTTGACACCGCGCCAAAGCCGCGGGTTAGAATCCCTGCATGCACCCTGCATGACGGGCCCAGGCCTGCCGTAACTCACCGGAGTGGTCACCTTGGACGCCAGCAGCATCAACAACCTGTTCCTGATCGGTGCGTTGCTGGTGAGCCTGAGCATCCTGGTGAGCAATTTTGGCTCACGCTTCGGCATTCCGATTCTGGTTGTCTTCCTCGCGGTGGGCATGCTCGCCGGCGAGGACGGCCCCGGCGGCATTACCTTCAACGATTACTCGACGGCCTATCTGATCGGCAACCTGGCCTTGGCGGTGATTCTTCTGGATGGTGGCCTGCGCACGCGGGTGGCAAGCTTCCGGGTGGCATTGTGGCCATCCTTGTCACTGGCCACTTTCGGCGTGCTGCTGACCGCCAGTCTTACCGGTCTGGCGGCTGCCTGGCTGTTCAACCTGAGCCTGCTGGAGGGTCTGCTGATTGGCGCCATCGTCGGCTCCACCGATGCTGCTGCAGTGTTCAGCCTGCTCGGTGGCCGCGGGCTGAATGAGCGGGTCAGTGCCACGCTGGAGATCGAATCCGGCAGCAATGACCCGATGGCGGTGTTTCTCACCGTCACCCTGATCAGCATCATCAGCAGCAAACAAGCGCTCGACTGGGCACTGCCATTGGAACTATTCAGCACCTTCAGTATCGGCGCCGCGATCGGCCTGTGCGGAGGCTGGCTGTTACTGCAGGTGATCAACCGTCTGCAACTGGCCAATGGCCTGTATCCGCTGCTGGTGGTCAGTGGCGGCCTGCTGCTGTTTGCGGTTACCAACTGGATGGGCGGCAGCGGCATTCTGGCGGTCTACCTGTGCGGACTGGTGCTTGGCAATCGGCCGATCCGCTCACGCCACGGCATCCTGCACATGCTGGACGGACTGACCTGGCTGGCACAAATCGGCATGTTTCTGGTGCTTGGTCTACTGGTCACACCGCATGATCTGCTACCGATTGCCCTGCCGGCGCTGGCACTCGCGGTCTGGATGATCCTGTTTGCCCGCCCGCTGTCGGTGTTTCTCGGACTGCTGCCCTTCCGGGCATTCCATGACCGCGAAAAGGCCTTTATCGCCTGGGTTGGCTTGCGCGGCGCGGTACCGATCATTCTCGCGGTTTTCCCCCTGATGGCCGG
>DATMWH010000239.1:0-20359 GCA_035562615.1 Pseudomonas sp.
AGCCCGCTGAGGAATGCCTTACCAAAGCCACCGATGAAAGAGTTCAGGTTAACCACACCCTGCTCCATACCGGTGGTATCGAACGCGATGCTGTAACCGAAGATGACCCACAGGATACTGATGACGCAGGTGATGGCAAAACACTGCATGAGCACAGACAGAACGTTCTTCGAACGCACCATACCGCCGTAGAACAGCGCCAGACCGGGAATGGTCATGAACAGAACCAGCAATGAAGCAACCAGCATCCAGGCGGTGTCGCCGGAGTTGAGGACAGGAGCCGCTGCTTCGTCAGCCATAGCCAGGGCAGGCGTAACGAGGGACAAAAGGGCTCCTAGCCCTGCGATTTTGCGCAGAGTCATGGTGTATCTCCTGAGGCTTTTGGGTTATTTCCAGGGTTGACTGAAGGGTTAAACCGCGTCGGTGCCGGTTTCGCCGGTACGAATACGGATGGCCTGTTCCAGATTGACCACAAAAATCTTGCCGTCACCAATCTTGCCGGTGTTGGCTGCCTTGCTGATGGCCTCGATTACAGCATCCAGCTGCTCATCGGCAATCGCCACATCGATCTTCACTTTTGGCAGAAAATCGACGACGTACTCCGCACCGCGATACAACTCGGTGTGGCCCTTTTGCCGACCAAATCCCTTGACCTCGGTAACGGTAATGCCCTGCACACCGATCTCAGACAACGACTCGCGTACATCATCCAGTTTGAACGGCTTGATAATCGCAGTGACTAACTTCATGTAACTCTCTCCCGTATTTGGTGGACTTGCCTCAGGAAACAAACCCGCGACAAGTCTATGCGCTGCGTCCGACTTTTGTAACAGTCCGGAATAACCTGCTCAGGTCAGTCCAGGTTCAGAATCACCGAAAGGGCAAAACCCCCGGCCTGATGCACCTTAACCGTCATGGCACATGTCTCGACGGAGCCTTTGCAGAATGCTTGCCAGTTTTATAAAAGTCATAAATTACATGTAGTTACTTGAATCATGCAGATCATGCGATACACCTGAGGCAAACCGGCGCGCACCACACTGGTGCGCAACAGATCCCCCTGATGCGCAATTTTTGTGCAAACACCAGCCACAAGAGCGACCAACACGGCGCATGCTAAACTGCCGCCTGTTTTCCACAGGAACCGCATCATGCTGCCGCCCAAAGCCCTGCTCGACACCCTGGCTGGTCACGCTTCCCGCCTGTTCAATGGTGAAACCCCGCTGCCGCATGCCGAGATCGAGACTCAACTCAAGGCATTGCTGCAAAGTGCTTTCAGCAAACTGGATCTGGTCAGCCGTGAAGAGTTTGATAGCCAGATGACCGTTCTGGCACGCACGCGCAGCCGACTCGAAAGTCTGGAAGCCAAAGTCGCCGAGCTGGAAGCCCGGCTTAATCCACCCGCCAGCTAATTCCTAGCCGGCGGGAATGATCAAGGAGTGATCATGTCCCTGGCCATCGTCAACAGTCGCGCCCAAGTCGGCGTGGAAGCCCCCGCAGTCACCGTTGAAGCGCATCTGGCCAACGGCCTGCCGTCGCTGACGCTGGTGGGCCTGCCCGAAACGGCCGTCAAGGAAAGCAAGGACCGCGTGCGCAGCGCGATCCTCAATTGCGGTTTCGAGTTCCCGGCGCGACGCATTACCCTCAACCTGGCGCCGGCCGACCTGCCCAAGGATGGCGGCCGCTTCGATCTGGCCATTGCGCTGGGCATTCTGGCCGCCAGTGGACAGATTCCTGCTGACAGCCTTGCCGGTCTGGAGTGTCTGGGCGAGCTGGCGCTGTCGGGCGCGATACGTCCGGTGCAGGGGGTACTGCCTGCCGCACTGGCCGCACGCGCAAGCGGACGAACGCTGGTAGTGCCCAGGGAGAATGCTGAAGAAGCCTGCCTGGCCTCCGGGTTGAACGTGCTGGCTGTCGACCATCTGCTGCAACTGGCCGCACACTGCCTGGCCAGCGAGCGGCTCCAGCCATTTCAGTCACAAGGGCTTGCGCGCATCAGCGACCCTTATCCAGACCTGGCAGACGTACAGGGTCAGCAGGCCGCCAAGCGTGCACTGCTGATTGCCGCAGCCGGCTCGCACAACCTGCTGCTGACCGGGCCGCCCGGCACCGGAAAAACCCTGCTGGCCAGCCGCCTGCCGGGGCTTCTGCCGCCACTGGAAGAGCAGGAAGCGCTGGAAGTGGCAGCCATTCATTCGCTGGCCAGCAGCACACCGCTGGATCGCTGGCCACAACGGCCCTTCCGGCAACCGCACCACAGCGCCTCCGGGCCGGCGCTGGTGGGAGGCGGCAGCCGACCACGTCCGGGCGAAATCACGCTGGCCCACCAAGGCGTGCTGTTTCTCGACGAACTGCCCGAATTTGATCGCAAGGTACTCGAAGTACTGCGCGAACCACTCGAAAGCGGGCAGATCGTGATCGCCAGGGCCAATGACAAGGTGCGCTTTCCGGCCCGATTTCAACTGGTCGCCGCAATGAACCCTTGCCCCTGCGGATATCTGGGCGACCCGGGCGGCCGCTGCCGCTGCTCGCCGGAGCTGATTCAGCGCTATCGCAACAAGCTCTCCGGGCCACTGCTCGACCGCATCGACCTGCACCTGACGGTAGCGCGCGAGGCAACCAGCCTGAATTGCCCGGCAGACACACATGACAGCAGCGCACATGGCGCCGCCAAAGTCGCCGCCGCGCGCCAGCGGCAACAGTCGCGTCAGGGCTGCGCCAATGCTTTTCTCGACCTCGACGGCCTGCGCCAGCACTGCCCGCTTGGTAGCAACGATCAGCGCTGGCTGGAAAACGCCTGCGAACGCATGAACCTGTCGCTGCGCGCCGCCCACCGCATTCTCAAGGTTGCACGCACGCTGGCGGATCTCGAACAAGCACCATGTATCACTCGCGAGCATCTGGCAGAGGCGCTGCAATACCGGCCGAACGGCCCTGGTTGACCGCCAACCCAAGGCCAAAAGCTATCGAATTTGAACTTATCTAACAGAAAAGCTATCAAACGGATCCTGGAAACGTCCTGCTGCCCCTGGCGGCCATCCGATCAAAAGGAGAACTGCACCCATGGAGGCAACCCCGTCTTCGCGTTCCACCCTCAACCCGCCGGTGTTTTTCGGAGCTACCGCCCTGATTGCGCTGATCGTGCTGTTCAGCAGCCTGTGGCAAGCCCGGGCCCAGGCGCTGTTCACTGTCGTGCAGGGCTGGATCATCAGCAACGCCAGCTGGTTCTATGTGCTGACCGTCGCCCTGATACTGATCAGTCTGGTGTTTCTCGCCACCAGCCGCTACGGCGAAATCAAGCTGGGCCCGGAGCACAGCCGTCCGGACTACAGCAACACCAGCTGGTTTGCCATGCTGTTCAGTGCCGGCATGGGTATTGGCCTGATGTTCTTCGGCGTCGCCGAGCCCTTGATGCACTTTGCCAGCCCGCCGGTCGGCGATGGCGGCACTGTCGAGGCTGCCCGCGAAGCGATGAAGCTCACTTTCTTCCACTGGGGCCTGCATGCCTGGGGAATCTACGCCATCGTTGCGCTGATCCTGGCCTACTTCTGCTATCGCCATGACCTGCCGCTGAGCCTGCGCTCGGCGCTCTACCCGCTGATCGGCGAACGCATTCACGGACCGATCGGTCATGCAGTGGATATTTTCGCCATTCTCGGCACGGTCTTCGGCATCGCCACCACCCTGGGTTACGGCGTGCTGCAGATCAACAGCGGTTTCCACCACCTGTTCGGCCTGCCGGTCAGCACGCCGGTACAAGTCGGCATGATCGCCGTGATCTGCGCTCTGGCTACCCTGTCAGTGGCCAGCGGCCTGAACAAGGGTATCCGCATCCTCTCCGAACTGAACCTGGGGCTGGCGGTATTGCTGATGCTGTTCGTGTTGACACTCGGGCCGACGGCGTTTCTGCTCAATACCCTGCTGCAGAACAGCGGCGCTTATTTGGGAGAAATCGTCAGCAAGACGTTCAACCTGTATGCCTATCAGTCCAGCGACTGGATTGGCGGCTGGACCTTGCTCTACTGGGGCTGGTGGCTGTCCTGGTCGCCGTTTGTCGGACTGTTTATTGCGCGTATTTCACGCGGACGGACGATCCGCGAATTCATCTGCGGGGCGCTGCTGGTACCGACCGCCTTCACCTTTCTGTGGATGACCGTGTTTGGCGACACGGCGATCCACATGGTGCTGTTCCAGGGTATCGACAGCCTGACCGAAACGGTCAAGGCCGACAGCTCGCTGGCCCTGTTCGTGCTGCTCGAGCAGCTGCCGTGGTCGAACCTGTTGTCGCTGCTGGCGGTGTGCATGGTGATCGTGTTTTTCATCACCTCCGCCGACTCCGGCGCTCTGGTGCTGGATATGCTGGCAAGCCACGGCAGCCAGCCATCGCCCAAGTGGCAACGGCTGTTCTGGTCAGTGCTGATCGGCGTAGTGGCCGCGGTGTTGATGCTCGCCGACGGCCTCAAAGCCCTGCAGACAGCCACCATCGCCAGTGCCCTGCCATTTGCCATGGTGCTGCTGGCGATGCTCTGGGGGCTGTTCAAGGCGCTGCGTCTGGATGCCGCCAAGCGCAGCCTGCAGCAGTATCCGCGCAATTCCGCAGCAGTAAACAGCGAGCAAGGCGGCTGGCAACGACGGTTGCGCAACATCGCCATGCTGCCGCGCCGAAGTCACGTCAATCGATTCATCCGCGAGGTGGTTCATCCAGCCTGCCAGGCCGTCTGCAGTGAGCTGCTCAAACAGGGCCTGAAGGCCAGTGTAGGCAGTGAAGATGATCGCGTGTGGCTGAGCGTGGCGCACGGCGCCGAAGTGGACTTCCGCTACGAGGTGCGTCCGCGCGCCCTGACGCAACCCAACTTCAGCCAACCCAGGGCTTCGACACCCGCTGCAGAGACACGCAAGTACTTCCGGGCCGAAGTACACCTGAGCGAGGGCGGCCAGGACTATGACCTGATGGGTTGGGGGCGCGAAGAAGTGATCGGTGACATCCTCGACCAGTACGAACGGCACCTGCACTTCCTGCATCTGGTGCGTTAACTCCGCTATGGGCGCAGATACGTCACCGGCGGCAGGTGGAGGGATTGGATATCCGCCAGAAGGAAATCGCGCAGCCGGTGAAAACGCTCCTGACCGCGCCGCGCCTTTGGCCACACCAGGTAATAACTGCAACCACTGAAAACCGCCGTCGGCAAGGGCAACGCCAGTCGACCCTGCTCAACGTCCTCGGTGACCAGCAGCAAATCGCCAATCGACACGCCGTATCCGCGAGCGGCAGCGACAATGCCCAACTCGAGCATATCGAAGACCTGACCGCCTTTGAGCGGCACCTGAGCGCTCAGCCCCGTGGCCTGCAGCCACTGCCGCCAGTCGCGGCGATCCGGCGTCGGGTGCAGTTGCTCGGCGGCCTGCAGGCGCGCCACATCCCAGTCACCGTCGACTGCGGCTTGCGCTGCACACACCGGAATCAGCCACTCATCGAACAACTTGGCGTGTTCCCAGCCATCGGGAATCACCCCGTCATTGAGCAATACGGCGCAGTCGAAAGGTTCACGCTCGAAATCCACCCGGTCGACATCCATCCACGCTGCCGTCAGCTGCACTTCGATATCCGGTTGCTGCAGGCGAAAGCGCGACAGTCGCGCCAGCAGCCAGCGCATGGTCAACGTGGAGGGCGCCTTCAGGCGCAGCACCGCCTCATCCGCACGCAAACCGGCGCAGGCACTTTCCAGCGCCGCAAAGCCCTGCTGCAAACCGGGCAATAACAAGCGTCCCGGCTCGGTCAGGCGCAAGCCGCGACCCTGACGTTCGAACAGGCGGCAGCCAAAGTCCGTTTCCAGCGTACGCACATGGCGACTGACCGCACTCTGGGTGAGCGCCAGTTCTTCTGCCGCCCGCGTATACGACAAATGCCGCGCCGCGGCTTCAAACGCACGCAAGGCATAGAGCGCTGCAAGACGGCTCATGAATGATTAAAACTCATATCAGACATAGCTTTAATCCTTTTGTTGTGATGCCTGCTTAGGCATGAGAATAGCTTTTTTGCTGCTCCAACGAACAGCATCCAACATATTAATGATGATTTTCAATCATGCCTGATTTACGCCGTCGCGAACTGGCCGCACTCCTCAGACTCAGCGGTCCGCTGGTAGCTGCGCAGCTGTCACAGGTACTGATGGTGTTTACCGACACCGTGATGATGGGCCTGCTCGGCCCCGCGGAACTGGCCTCGGGAGGGCTCGGAGCTTCCAGCTACAACCTGATATCGATCTTCTGTGTTGGCGTCATGGCTGCGGTTGGCAATCTGGTGGCGATACGCCACGGTGCCGGTGACAACCCGGGCGTTCGCGCCATGGCTCAGGCCGGCATCTGGGTAGCGCTGGGTCTGTCGTTGATCGCCGGCTTGCTGCTGTGGAATATTGAACCCGTGCTGCACCTGGCCGGCCAGCGGCCGGAGAACATTGCAGGCGCCATGCGCTACCTGAGCTGCCTGATTTTCGCCCTGCCGGGTTATCTGCTGTTCATGGCCTTGCGCGGATTTACCAGCGCACTGGGCAAACCAGGCCCCGTACTGGCCATCAGCCTGTGCGGGGTGGCACTGAACTTTGTGCTTAATCTGGCTTTTATCAAGGGCCTGTTTGGTCTGCCACAATTGGGGTTGGCGGGCATTGGCCTGGCCACTGCCATGGTGATGAACGCCATGGCGTTAACGCTTGCCCTGTACATCCACCGGCAGGCGTTTTACCAGCAATGGCCCCTGCTGACCGGCTTGCTGCGACCGAATCTGCAGCAGCTGCGCGAGAACCTGCGGCTGGGTTTGCCGATTGGCGGCACCTACATCGTCGAGTCTGGGTTATTTTTTGTTGCCGCCCTGTGCATGGGCGTGATGGGCAGCACGGCACTGGCGGCTCATCAGATCGCCATCCAGGCTGTTTATGTCGCCTTCATGGTACCGGTTGGGATTTCCTACGCCGCCAGCCTGCGCATTGGCCAGCATTACGGCGCGGCTAACTGGCAAGCCGCCCGACAGACCGGCCGACTGGCAATCGGCCTGGGCGCCACCTGCATGCTGCTATTTGCCTTGCTGTTCTGGCTGGCCCCGCAGTGGGTCATCGGGCTGTTTCTGGACCCCACGGTTGCGGCCAATCAGGCGGTGATCGAACTGGCCGTAACGCTGCTGGCGGTCGCGGCCTGGTTTGAACTGTTCGACGGCCTGCAAACCATCGCCATGGGCACTATCCGCGGCCTCAAGGACGCCAAAACCACCCTGCTGATCGGGCTGGTTTGCTATTGGGGAATCGGCGCCCCGGCAGCCTGGCTGCTGGCATTCAGCGCCGGCTGGGGCGCCACCGGGGTCTGGTGGGGACTGGCGCTCGGACTGGCTTGCGCCGCGCTGGCGCTGATACTGGCGTTTGAGTGGAAAACGCGGCGCCTGCTAAGACCACCGAAGATTGAGCCAAGCCCGCTTATGGATGCCGCACTGTAGCCATCAGTAAACGCTGCGCAACTGGCGGGCACCGCGCTCTTCACGTTCGATCAGGAAATTGGCCAGCTCCGACAATGGCAAGGCATGACTGATCAGGTAGCCCTGCGCCTGATCACAACCGAACTGGCGGAGCATTTCCAACTCCTGTGGTGTTTCCACACCCTCGGCCACCACTTCCAGATTCAGGGAATGCGCCAGATTGATGATCGCCTTGACCATCTGCCGCTGCTCGATATGGTCGACCATGCCGGTGACAAAGGTCTTGTCTACTTTCAGCACCGCGATTGGCAGGTTCGCCAGGTGAGAGAAAGACGAGAAGCCCGTGCCGAAGTCATCCAGCGAAAAACGCGCGCCCAGCTCACCCAGTGTCTGCATGGTCTTGAGCACATAATCGCTGCGGCTCATGACCGCGGTTTCGGTCAACTCGAACTCCAGCCACTGGGCATCGACAGTTGAGCCGGCAATCAGGTGCTGCAAGGTAGGCAGCAACTGGCTGTCCTGGAACTGCCGGAACGACAGGTTCATCGCCATATGCAGGGTCGGCAGGCCACAGGCGTGCAGCCAGCCGGCATCGCGCAGCGCCCGCGCGATCACCCAGTAACCCAGCGGCACAATCAACCCGGTTTGCTCAGCCAGCGGAATGAACTCCTGCGGCGGCAACAAACCCCGCTCGGGATGCCGCCAGCGCACCAGCGCCTCCAGACCGACCACCCGACCACTATTGAGATTCAGTCGCGGCTGGTAATGCAATTCCAGTTCATCGCGACGCAGGGCACGGCGCAATTCGGCTTCCTGATCCGCTCGGCTGTGCGCACTGCTGTACACCCGCTCATCATAAATCTGGAACGTGCAGCCTTCCTCGGCCTTGGCTTGCTGCATGGCGATATTCGCATGCCAGAGCATCAGATCAGCGCCGGCAGCACCGCGCTCCTGGACCAATCCCATGCTGCAGCCGAGCAACAGGCTTTCACCATCGATCCAGTACGGCTCCGATAGCGCCTCCATGGCCCGCGCCGCCTGCAACTCGATCCAGCCCGGCAGCATGTCCGGCGCTTCCAGCAGAATGGCAAATTCGTCGCTGCCCACCCGCGCCAGGGTAGCGTCCGAACCAAAACTGGCGCGCAAGCGCGACACCACTTGCCGGATCAACCGGTCACCGGCCTGCTGACCCAGACCATCATTGACCTTCTTGAAATTGTCCATGTCCAGACAGGCCAGAATCAGCCGACCGGTATCGCCAGCTTCGAGACGATTATTCAACAAGGCCTGGAATGACTGCCGATTGGCAATACCGGTAAGGGCATCCTGGCCGGACTGGCGCTGATGGGTGAAATGCTCGCGCAGGGCATGCAGGCAACGCCGCAGCACTTCAGCATTGAGCGTGTCACTCGCTAGCCAGTCATGCACATGAGTAGGCATGACCGCTGGCGAAGCCTCCAGCAGCAACACCTGCGGCCAGGCGCAGGTACCGGCTTCAGGCAGGCAATCGGGAGTAGCGAAAATCAGCGCCGGCGATTCCTGACAAAAGCGCTTGCCGGCCTCCCAGCTGGACGCAGCAAACAACAATCCGGCCTGCCCCAGGCTAAGCAATAGCGATCCCAGCCGCTCAGCCCACAGGGCATCTTCGGCTAGCACCAGCAGTCGCAGGGCATCGCTCTGGCAGGACAAGGAACCTCCGGGCACTACTTAAGAATCCACTTTAAAGAAGTTACTTTAACTTCGCGATGAATCTCAATATACAACATAGAGTTATGCGCGCAATAAAGGCTAATAAAAAGCTTAAAACAATATTTTGACGCCAATCCGGCAAAATGCTAGAAAGCCGCATTCTTGACGCTTCCAGCCCGGATTCAGGCCTTCCGCCAGCCGACAGACGGCATATTGCCTGACCCGCTAGCCCGTTCTTTGCAGCGTGCTTTGTAGGGGTGCCTGCTCTAAAATGCGCCGCACATCCGCCTCAGACCGCACCCTCCATGTCCCGACTCAACCCCCGCCAGCAGGAAGCCGTGCACTATGTTGGCGGCCCCATGCTGGTGCTGGCCGGCGCAGGCTCGGGCAAGACCAGCGTGATCACCCGCAAGATCGCCTACCTGATCCAGAAGTGCGGTATCCGCGCCCAGCATATTGTGGCCGTGACCTTTACCAACAAGGCCTCACGGGAAATGAAGGAGCGCGTCGGCAGCCTGCTGCATGGCAGTGAAGGCAAAGGGCTGACCGTTTCGACCTTTCACAACCTGGGCCTGAACATCATCCGCAAGGAGCATGTGCGCCTGGGCTACAAACCCGGCTTCTCGATCTTCGATGAAACCGACGTGAAATCCCTGCTCACCGACATCATGCAGAAGGAATACGCCGGCGATGACGGCGTCGACGAGATCAAGAACCTGATCGGCAACTGGAAGAACGAACTGGTCATGCCCGAGCAGGCCCTTGCCAGCGCCCGCAACCCGCGCGAACAGACCGCCGCCATCGTTTACCTGCACTATCAGCGCACCCTCAAAGCCTTCAACGCGGTGGACTTCGACGACCTGATCATGCAGCCGGTGAAGCTGCTGCAGGAGCATGCAGACATCCTCGAAAAGTGGCAGAACCGCATTCGCTATCTGCTGGTCGATGAATATCAGGACACCAACACCAGCCAATACCTGCTGGTAAAACTGCTGGTTGGCATGCGCAACCAGTTCACCGTGGTTGGCGATGATGACCAGTCAATTTACGCCTGGCGCGGCGCCCGGCCGGAAAACCTCAATCAGCTGAAGACCGACTACCCCTCGCTCAAGGTGGTGATGCTGGAGCAGAACTACCGCTCCACCAGTCGCATCCTCAAGTGCGCCAACACGCTGATCGCCAACAACCCGCATGCCTTCGAAAAGCAGTTGTGGAGCGACATGGGCCACGGCGACGAGATCCGCGTGATCCGCTGCCGCAATGAAGAAGCCGAATGCGAGCGCGTGGCGATGGAGATTCTCACCGAGCATCTGCGCACGGAGCGCCCCTACAGCGACTTCGCCATCCTCTACCGCGGCAACTACCAGGCCAAGCTGATGGAGCTGAAACTGCAGCACCACCAGATTCCTTACCGGCTATCCGGCGGCACCAGCTTCTTCGCCCGTCAGGAGGTCAAAGACCTGATGTCGTATTTCCGCCTGCTGGTGAACCCGGAAGACGACAATGCCTTTCTGCGGGTGATCAACGTGCCGCGCCGGGAGATCGGCTCGACCACGCTGGAAAAACTCGGGAACTACGCTACCGGGCGCAAGATCAGCATGTATGCCGCCTGCAGCGAAGCCGGCCTGACCACCCAGCTGGACAGTCGCTACAGCGAACGCCTGGCGCGCTTCACCGCCTGGATGGACAAGATCCGCCAGCAGTGTGCACAGAGCGACCCGATTGCCGTACTGCGCAGCATGGTGATGGACATCGACTACGAGAACTGGCTGCGGCAGAACGCTTCCAGTGACAAGGTGGCCGACGCGCGCATGGGCAACGTGTGGTTTCTCATCGACGCCCTGAAGAACACCCTGGAGAAGGATGAGGAAGGCAACATCACCATCGAAGAAGCGATCGGCAAGCTGGTGTTGCGCGACATGCTCGAACGCCAGCAGGAGGAAGAAGAGGGCGCCGAAGGGGTACAGATGATGACGCTGCACGCCTCGAAAGGGCTGGAATTTCCTTCGGTGTTCATCCTTGGCGTGGAAGAAGAGTTATTGCCGCATCGCTCCAGTATCGAAGCCGACAGCATCGAAGAGGAACGCCGCCTGGCTTACGTGGGCATCACCCGCGCCAGACACAACCTGACCCTGACATACGCCGCCAAACGCAAGCAGTTCGGCGAAATCATGGACTGCTCGCCAAGCCGCTTTCTGGATGAACTGCCGACGGAAGACCTGCAATGGGAAGGACTCGACGACACCCCGGTCGAAGTCAAGGCCGTGCGTGGTAACTCGGCACTGGCCGATATCCGCGCCATGCTCAAACGCTGAATCGCCGGCCATAAAAAAACCGCCTCGCGGCGGTTTTCTGTTGCCAGGCATGGGTTACAGGCCGGACATCTTCTCGATAGCGGCTTTGAGCTCATCATCGGTACAGGTCGCACAGGTGCCTTTGGGTGGCATGGCGTTGATACCGGCAATTGCGTGCTTGAGCAGGCCATCGATACCACCCGCCGCGTCGGCACGGGTTTTCCAGGCCGCTGTATCACCCACCTTAGGCGCACCCAGAACACCACTGCCATGGCAGGCCCCGCAGTGGGCCGTAATCACATCATCGGCAGATCGGGCACCGCCAGCAGCAGCCGGAGCGGCCGCAGCCGTCATGCCCTTGCACTCTTCGCCCTGGATACAGACCTGACCGACTGGAGCGATCCGCTGGGCAATCTCAGAACTCTGGTTAGCAGCCTGAGCGCCTGCCGCCCACAGAGTCAACACGACAGCCTGGGCTGTCAGCATTTTATTAATCAGGTTCATGTGCACCCTCATCCTGGCTAGTCGAGCCCGCAGCCACGGTATTGGCGGGCAGGCGGCCAGTATAGCCATAAGCCTGCCGCGCTGAAACAGCACAGCTTGTCGCAGCCTGCCGGCAAATCAGAAATTCGCCGGGGTAGTCGCACTGATCAGCCGAGCAGGCTGGTCGAACGGATTACGGAAGCGATGCGGACGGGTGCTTTCGAAGTAGTAACTGTCGCCACTCTCGAGAATGAACAGCTCCGAACCGACGGTCAGCTCCAGACGACCGGAGACCAGCACGCCAGCCTCTTCGCCTTCGTGATTGAGCATTTCTTCGCCGGTATCAGAGCCTGGCGGATAGGTTTCATCGAGGAAAGCCAGCGCGCGCACCCGATGTCCCTTGCCCACCAGACGCATGCTCACGGTGCCACTGGACAAATCGGTCAATTCGTCAGCCTTGTAAACGATTTGGGCGGCGCCGTTCTCCTCGAAATCCACCGAGAAGAACTCGACCAGCGACATCGGGATGCCTGCCAACACTTTCTTCAGGGAACTGATCGAGGGACTGACGCTGTTCTTTTCAATCATCGAAATGGTGCTGTTGGTCACGCCAGCACGCTTTGCCAGCTCGCGCTGGGACAGGCCTTTTAGCTTGCGAATGGATTGCAGCCGTACACCTACGTCCAATGTGAAAACCTCTCTTGGGCCAATTGCTTACAAGTCGGCATGATGGCAAGAGTGTTCAGTATTTTCAACAGCGACAGGCTAAATAATGCTCAATTGCGCCATTAATCGCCCAGATAGATGCGCTCGGCACGGCGCAGGTTGCAGAACAACTCATAAGGAATGGTTTCTGCGCGCATCGCCACCTCACTGGCCAGCACGTTAGCCCCCCACAGCTCGACCCGACTTCCCAGGCCCGATTGCGGCAGATCACTCAGGTCGACCGTCAGCATATCCATCGAAACCCGGCCAATCAGCCGCGCTGGCCGGCCATCGACAAACACTGGCGTGCCCGTCGGTGCGTGGCGCGGGTAGCCATCGGCATAGCCCATGGCTACCACGCCAACCCGGGTCGGCTTGTCCGCCACAAAGCTGGCGCCATAACCTACCGGCTCACCGGCAGGCAGTTCGCGCACGCTGATGATCTTCGACTCCAGCGTCATGACCGGACGCAGCCGGGCCGCCTGCGCTTGTGGCTGCTCAAACGGAGTTGCGCCGTAAAGCATGATGCCGGGGCGCACCCAATCACTGGGCACGCTGGGCCAGCCCAAAATCGCCGGGGAGTTGCGCAAGCTGACTTCCGCCTGCAGACCCTGACGAGCCTGCTCGAACACCAACACTTGCTCCTGGCTGCGCGGACAATCCAACTCATCAGCGCGGGCGAAATGGCTCATCAGGACGATGCGATCAACTTTGCCACTGGCCTGCAGACGCTGCCAGGCAGAACGGAAGTCCTGCGGATTCAACCCGACCCGGTGCATGCCCGAATCCAGCTTGAGCCAGACCCGCAGTGGCTTATGCAGCGCTGTTTGCTCAATCGCTTCGAGCTGCCACCGCGCATGCACCACACACCACAGGTCATGCTGCTCGATCAGCGCCAGCTCGGCAGCTTCAAAGAAACCCTCCAGCAGCAGGATTGGCTTGTGGATGCCGGCGGCGCGAAGTTCCAGCGCTTCCTCGATACAGGCCACGGCAAAGCCATCGGCCTCAGCCTGCAATGCCTGCGCACAGCGCACTGCGCCATGTCCGTAGGCATCCGCCTTGATCACTGCCAACGCGCGCGCACCACTGAATTCACGGGCCAGTTGGTAGTTGTGACGCAAGGCTTGCAGGTCGATCAGGGCTCGGGCTGGACGCATGGAGGGCTTCTTTTAAATCAAAAAAACCGGCGCAAGCGCCGGAAAAGGTGAGCAAATTATGCCAGAGCGGCAATCACTGAGAGTTCCACCAGTATCTCCGGCTCGCAGAGCTTGGCCTCCACTGTCGCACGGGCCGGGGCAATGCCTTCGGGCAGCCACTGATCCCAGACCTGATTCATGCCTGCAAAGTCGGCATCGATATCTTTCAGATAAATGGTGACCGAGAGAATCTTCGAGGTATCACTGCCTGCTTCGCGCAACAGCTGCTCGATGTTGGCCAGCGTTTCGCGGGTTTGCTGCTGGATACCCGAGTTCAGGTCATTGCCGACCTGACCGGCCAGATACACCGTATCGTTATGGATGACGATCTGGCTCAGTCGACGGTTAGTTTGCAGTCGCTGGATGGGCATTCAGGCGCTCCTCGGAAATCTTGCCATAACGGGAAATATCCAGGCCGGCAGCACTGATCTGCGGACGCTTGCGTGCAATCAGATCGGCCAGCAGGCGACCAGAGCCGCAAGCCATGGTCCAGCCCAGTGTGCCATGCCCGGTATTCAGGAACAGATTGCGATACGGCGTTGCCCCCACGATCGGCGTACCGTCCGGGGTGGTCGGACGCAAACCGGTCCAGAACTCGGCGCGCTGCAAATCCCCGCCCTGCGGGTACAGATCATTGGTGATCATTTCCAGCGTAGCGCGGCGCTTGGGATTGAGCGACAGGTCAAAGCCGGCAATTTCTGCCATGCCCCCGACACGGATGCGGTCATCGAAGCGGGTGATCGCGACCTTGTAGGTCTCATCGAGGATGGTCGATGTCGGCGCCATGCTCGCATCGGTAATCGGCACAGTCAGTGAATAGCCCTTGAGCGGATAAACGGGCGCCTTGATTCCCAGCGGCTTGAGCAGCTGCGGACTGTAGCTGCCCAGCGCCAGCACATAGCGGTCAGCCGTTTCCAGCTTGCCGTCGATCAGCACGCCGTTGATCTGGTCGCCGGCAAACTCAAGCTGCTGAATGTTCTGGCCAAAGCGGAACTCGACACCCAACTGGCGCGCCATTTCGGCCAGCTTGGTGGTAAACACCTGACAATCGCCTGTCTGGTCATTCGGCAAACGCAACGCACCGGCCAGCTTGCCGGTAACACCGGCAAGCGCTGGCTCGACACGGGCAATTCCGGCGCGATCAAGCAATTCAAACGGCACGCCGGATTGCTGCAGCACAGCTATATCCTTGGCCGCGTTGTCCAGTTGAGCCTGGGTACGGAACAGCTGGGTAGTACCCAGTTGACGGCCCTCGTAAGCAATGCCGGTTTCGGCACGCAATTCATCGAGACAGTCACGACTGTACTCGGACAAGCGCACCATGCGCTCCTTGTTGACGGCGTAGCGGGCGGAGGTGCAGTTGAGCAACATCTGCGTCATCCACAGATATTGATCGACATCGCCGGTAAGTTTGATGGCCAGTGGCGCGTGCTTTTGCAGCAGCCACTTGATGGCCTTGAGCGGCACGCCCGGCGCCGCCCAGGGAGAAGCATAACCGGGGGAAACCTGACCGGCGTTGGCAAAGCTGGTTTCCAGCGCAGGGGCCGGCTGACGATCCACCACCACCACCTCGAAACCGGCACGCGCCAGATAGTACGCACTCGCCGTACCAATCACACCGCTACCCAGCACCATAACCCGCATGTCGTTCTCCCTCGCGGCGGCCGAACCACGCGCGTTTGTTATTTCGAGCAAGAATGCTGCGCAGTATAGGAAGGCTTCAATAGTGTGTTTAACTGTTTAAATAGCTATATTCGAGAACATATCTCGGCAAACACCGCATTTACAGAGTGGTATCCACCATGAGAACCCAGCATCAGAGCCGCCGCGAACTGGACAAGATCGACCGAAATATTTTACGAATCCTGCAAAGCGAAGGGCGCATCCCTTTCACTGAACTGGGCGAGCGGGTCGGACTGTCAACTACGCCTTGCACCGAGCGTGTCCGGCGCCTGGAACGTGAAGGGGTGATCATGGGCTACCACGCCCGGCTTAACCCGCAACAACTGAAAGCCAGCCTGCTGGTGTTTGTCGAGATCAGTCTGGACTACAAGTCCGGCGATACCTTCGAGGAGTTCCGCCGCGCCGTACTAAAACTGCCGCATGTACTGGAGTGTCATCTGGTCAGTGGTGACTTCGACTACCTGGTCAAGGCGCGCATCAACGAGATGGCCTCGTACCGCAAGTTGCTGGGTGACATCCTGCTGAAACTGCCGCATGTCCGGGAATCGAAAAGCTATATCGTCATGGAGGAGGTCAAGGAAAGCCTGACGCTGCCCATAGCAGACTGACTACTTATTACACGCTGGCATGCGCTCATTCGTCGTTTTTCCCTACACAACCAAGTGTTTTTCCTGAATCGAGGTTGGCGAGCGTCTGACTACAGGTTTATCCTTTGTAAAATTTTGCGAACACTCACTACAGGATTTCATACATGAATGCCCCCGTTCATTCCGATCAGCACGCCAATTCGTATTACGCCGCCACCCGCAGTCGCAGCCTGAACTGCGCCAAGCTGGAGGGCTCGGTCAACGCCGATGTGTGCATCATTGGCGGGGGTTTCTCGGGGCTGAATACCGCCATCGAGCTGGCGGAGCGCGGCCTCTCGGTGATCGTGCTGGAAGCACGCAAGATCGGCTGGGGTGCCAGCGGGCGCAACGGTGGCCAGCTGATTCGTGGCGTGGGTCACGGTGTTGAGCAGTTCGAATCGGTGATTGGCACCAGCGGCGTGCGTGACCTCAAGCTGATGGGGCTGGAAGCGGTCGAGATCGTTCGCCAGCGTGTCGAAAAGTACCAGATCGATTGCGACCTGACCTGGGGCTACTGCGATCTGGCCAACAAGCCGGCCCATGTGGAAGGTTTTCTGGAAGATTACGAAGAACTGAAAAGCCTGGGCTATCGCCACGAAATGCGCATGCTGCGCAAGGACGAAATGGCCAGCGTGGTCGGCTCCAGCCTGTATGCCGGCGGCATGATCGACATGGGTTCCGGTCACCTGCATCCGCTCAATCTGGCGATCGGCGAAGGACTGGCAGCACAGTCACTGGGTGTGCGCCTGTTCGAGGGGTCTGCCGTTACCCGCATCGACTACGGCAGCGAAGTGCGCGTGCACACCGCCAGCGGCGAAGTCCGGGCCAAGACCCTGGTACTGGCCTGCAACGCTTACATGAACGACCTCAACCCGGAACTGGGTGGCAAAATCCTCCCGGCCGGCAGCTATGTGATTGCCACCGAGCAGCTCGGCGAATCGGCAGCCAGGCAACTGATTCCGCAGAACATGGCCCTGTGCGATCAGCGCGTGACCGTGGACTACTTCCGCCTGTCCGCTGACAACCGTCTGTTGTTCGGCGGCGCCTGCCACTACTCCGGCCGCGATCCCGCTGACATCGCCGCCTACATGCGGCCGAAAATGCTCAAGGTGTTCCCGCATCTGGCCGACGTGAAGATCGAGTACCAGTGGGGCGGCATGATCGGCATCGGCGCCAACCGCCTGCCGCAGATCGGCCGCCTCAAGGATCACGCCAATGTGTTCTACGCCCAGGCCTATGCCGGACACGGCGTGAATGCCACGCACCTGGCCGGCAAACTGCTCGGTGAAGCCATCACCGCCCAGCACAGCAGCGGCTTCGACATCTTCGCCAAGGTGCCGCATATGACTTTCCCCGGAGGGAAACACCTGCGTTCACCGCTGCTGGCGCTGGGCATGCTCTGGTACCGCGCACGCGAGGCTGCCGGCCTGCACTGAAACACTGGCTGCAACTGCCCGCCGCAATGGCGGGCAGGCTTCTTAACGCTGACCAGGTTGCGCAAAGGGCGGCCGGCGAATTGCCATCACGACAAATCCCGCAGCTCCCAGCGCCATCAGCAGCGGCAGCGCATGACTGCTCAGCCACTGGCTGGCGGCGCCGGTACTGAGCGGCCCGAGCAGACAACCCAGCCCCCACAACAAGGCCATGTGCGCATTGGCCCTGACCAATGCAGCATCACGGTAATGCTGTCCGACCATGATCAACGACAGGGTATACAGGCCGCCGGCTGAGGCCCCGAACAACAGCAGCAATGGCCAGACCAAGGCTGAATGCAGGAACACCGGCAGCGCCAGACTGCTGAACAGCAGAATCACTCCGCAACCACGCAACAGGCGGGTACGCGACATGCGGTCGGCCAACAGGCCAATCGGCAGTTGCAACGCGGCATCTCCGACGACCACCACACTCACCATCAGCAGCGCTCGCTGCTGATCGAAGCCTTCGCGCAACATGTAGACCGGCATCAACGTCAGCACCATGGCCTCAAAAGCAGCAAAGAGCACAACCGCCCAGGCGATGGTCGGTTGCTCGCGGCAAAATGCAGCAAAACCATTGCCCGAGACGCTTTGCTGATCAATTCTCGGCGCGCCCGACTGACCGAGCATCATCAAACTGCCCAGCACCAACAATGCCACCGCGACCCAGAAGCCACGGTCATCTGCGGTTCCCAGCACGGCCAGCAGCAAGGGCCCGGACAACTGACTCAGCGCAAAACCGGTGCCATACACCGCGACCAAACGGCCACGCAGGTGATCTTCCACCAGCTGGTTGATCCAGCTTTCGCCCAGCACAAAAACCACCGTCAGGGTCATGCCGATCAGCAAGCGCATCAGCAACCACAGCGGATAAAACGGCAGCAATGCGATGACCACCAGCGACAGCGCGCAGGCCAGCAGACTGAGGAAAAGCGCTCGCGGCACGTCCAGCGCCGCCGCCAACGGACCGGTCAGACGCGAGCCGAGCAACACGCCGATCGCCGGCATGGCCGCCATCACGCCGATGGCAAACTGTCCGTAACCCCAGCTTTCGAGCCGCAAGGACACCAGCGGAAGACTGACGCCCAGCGACAAGCCGACGATGACCATGGCAGCGGTCAGGGCGATGTAGGTTCCCCAGCGCATGCTGCAACCCCGCAGTGGCAATCCGAAACAAAAAGCCGGACTCCCTCAGCGAGGTCATCCGGCGCAGGGCCGACGTCAAAAGCGGCCATCCAGGTCAGCTAAAGGTTAGAGCTTGATCCAGGTCGCCTTGAGCTCGGTGTACTTGTCGAAGGCATGCAAGGACTTGTCACGCCCGTTGCCCGACTGCTTGAAGCCACCGAACGGCGCCGTCATGTCGCCGCCGTCGTACTGGTTGACCCACATGCTGCCTACGCGCAGAGCTTTGGCCGCCAGATGCGCCTTGGACAGGTTGCTGGTCCAGATCGCTGCCGCCAGACCGTAGATGCTGTCGTTGGCAATGGCAATGGCTTCTTCGGTGGTATCGAAAGGAATGACCGTCAACACCGGACCAAAAATCTCTTCCTTGGCGATACGCATGTCGTTGTGCGCATCGTCGAAGATGGTTGGCTCAACATACACACCGCCTGTCTCTTCCAGTGTGCGCTTGCCGCCGCAGAGCAGCTTGGCGTTGTCCGCATGACCGGCTTCGATATAGGACAACACGGTGTTCAGGTGGCCGCCGTCAACCAGTGCGCCGACCTTGGTCGCCGGATCCAGGGCATAGCCGGCTTTCCAGGCTTTCATGGCCTCCAGCACCAACTGCATGAACTGCTCCTTGATCGAGCGTTCAACCAGCAGACGCGAACCGGCAGTACACATCTCGCCCTGGTTGAAACAGATCGCAGCGGCAGCGGCTTCGGCTGCCTCTTTCAAATCCGGGGCGTCAGCGAAGACGATATTCGCACTCTTGCCACCAGCCTCCAGCCAAACGCGCTTCATGTTCGACTCGCCGGCATAGATCATCAACTGCTTGGCAATCTTGGTCGAACCGGTGAATACCAGCGTGTCGACGTCCATGTGCAAGGCCAGCGCCTTGCCGACGGTATGTCCGAAACCCGGCAAAATGTTCAGCACGCCTGCCGGGATACCGGCCTCGATCGCCAGCTGGGCCAGACGGATAGCCGTCAGCGGTGATTTCTCGGACGGCTTGACGATCACCGAGTTACCGGTAGAAAGCGCAGGACCGAGCTTCCAGCAGGTCATGATCAGCGGGAAGTTCCACGGCACAATGGCCGCCACCACGCCTACCGGCTCGCGGGTCACCAGACCCAGTTCGTTGTGCGGGGTCGCGGCCACTTCATCATAAATCTTGTCGATAGCTTCGCCGCTCCAGCGGATCGCCCGCGAAGCGCCCGGCACATCCACACTCAGGGCATCGCCAATCGGCTTGCCCATGTCGAGGGTCTCCAGCAGCGCCAACTCTTCGGCGTGCTTGTCCATCAGATCGGCGAAACGGATCATCGCCTGCTTGCGCTTGACCGGCGCCAGACGCGACCAGACACCCGATTCGAAGGTCGCGCGCGCATCGGCCACTGCCCGTTCGGCATCCGCCAGATCACAGCTGGCAACCTTGCCCAGCAAACGGCCATCAACCGGACTGATGCAATCGAACGTCGCCCCGGAAACAGCTGGCGTGTACTGTCCATGAATAAAAGCACGGCACTCAATGGCCAGCGCCTGTGCACGCTGCTCCCAGTCTGCACGGGTTAGGGAAGTCATCGGG
>DATMWH010000240.1:0-4450 GCA_035562615.1 Pseudomonas sp.
TGGGCGCAGCAGCATTCACGGGTGATCAAGGGGGCGCTGCTGGCGACCCCGGCCGATGTCGAATCAGCATTTCCTGCCGGTTATCCGGGCACTGAAGTCCTCGAAGCCAATGGCTGGTTACCGATCCCGCGACAACCCCTGCCATTTCCGAGCATCCTTGCCGCCAGCCGCAATGACCCGCTGGCGCGCTTCGAACGGCTTGAGCAACTGGCCAGCGACTGGCACAGCGAACTGCTGGATCTGGGCGAAGTCGGGCATCTGAATCCGGCTTCGGGTTTCGGCGAGTGGCCGCTGGCCGAAGTACTGCTGCGCCGGCTCGATAGCTGAGTGTGGAGCCCAACCTGTGCTGAGCTAGTGCCGAATGGAAGAGTTGATTAGTAATGGATTGGAAATCCAAGGTAGTTTTCCAGGCGCGTGATTAACGAACCAAACCGAAACGCTTTCCTCGACTTCTAGCCACATCCATGCCAAATATTCCTCTGCATAGCACCTGCACTCGGCCGCCTGACGGGGACGGTCCGACTACCGACCCCCCCGTGTAGGGTGGAAAACGCCGCTTGCGGCTTTTCCACAGGGCGGCGCTTTGGTGGATAACGCTGCGCGGTTATCCACCCTACTTTCTGCGCAGTTGTAGCCCGGATGAAATCCGGGACAACGACTTTCAACTCCTCACATCCCCCGGATTTCATCCGGGCTACGATTCTGGAAAACTACCTTGGATTTCCAATCCGCTAAAACCCCCCTTATTCCCCTGCTTGCACCCCGCCTCCCCTGCTCTGCCTCCTCTTCCGCCACACCGCCGGCGCCATGCCGAACTGGGTGGTGAACCAGCGGGTGAAGGAGCTGGGTACCGAATAACCCAGCAGCTGCGCAATACGCCCCAGCGAATAGCGCGGATTTTCCATGTAGCGCCGCACCAGGTCCCGGCGCACCTCATTGATCAGCTGGGAGAACGTCACCCCTTCGGCATCCAGCCGGCGCTGCAAGGTGCGCAGATTGACTGCCTGCGCCTGCGCTACCTGTTCGACCGTCGCCCGTCCCATGGGCAGCAGCAAGTAAATGGCCTTGCGCACATCCAACAGCAACGAATGCTCGCTCACCCCGGGCAAAGACTGGATAAAGCGCTCGGCATAGCGGGCCATCACCGGATCGGCCAGAGGATTGGGTGTATCCAGATCAACCGAAGAGAACACAAAGCCGTTGAACTCACTGCCAAACTCCAGCTTGCAGCCAAATAACCGGCTGTAAATCTGCGTCTCGTCTGGAGCCTCGTAGGCAAAGTTCACGGTCAGGGGATGCCAGTGCTGGCCCAGCAGGCTGCTGCATAAACGAAACAGGGCGCCCAGTGCCAGCTCGGTAGCCTGGCGTGCTGCCATCGGGTGATCGGTAACCACTTCCTCGCGCACGATCACCGTCTTACCGACCTCTTCGATGAACAACGCCAGGGATTCATTGAGCAGATGGCGGTACTGCACCGTGGTGCGCAAGGCATCGCGCAACGTGCGCTGGTGGCTGAGCAGCAGGCTGACCGGCCCGAAATCGGCCATCTGCCGTGCTTCGGCCATGCGCAAGCCGAAGCTGTTGCAACCACTGGCCTGCGCCGAATCCTCCAGCAGTGCCACTGCCGAGTCCGCCGCAATCAGCTGATCCGGATTCTCCAGCATGGCCGGGGTCAGGCCATGCCGACGCAGCAGCGGCTGCGGATTGAGGCCCAGCTGCTGGGCCACGAGCAGATACTTGGTCAGAACGACAGCGCGCAGCAAGGTCGACATGGCTGTATCCCAGTGGAATTTGAGTGCAATGGCAGCAGTAATGTATAGCCGTTATGTCACGCAATGAAAACTCACTGTCACTTAATGAGAAGCAGGCATCGCAGTGCTGGCCTACATTCACTCCATCGCACAGGGTCCCCGCCCCCTGAGTCCAGATCAGCAGATGGAGAACAGCATGGCCAAGGCAGTACGCTTCTACGAAACCGGTGCACCCGAAGTCCTGCGACTCGAAGAGGTCGAGGTTGGCCAGCCCGGCCCCGGCCAGGTCCGTCTGCGCCACGAGGCCGTCGGCCTGAACTTTGCCGACACTTATTTCCGTAACGGCACCTACCCTATCCCGCTGCCCAACGGCATGGGCGTGGAAGCGGCCGGGGTGGTCGAGGCCATCGGTGAAGGCGTGAGCAATGTCGCGATCGGCGACAAGGTTACCTACACCGGCTTTATCAACACCCTCGGCGCCTACAGTACCGAACGTCTGATTGCTGCCGCGCCGCTGATCAAGCTGCCTGCCGGTATCGACTGCCAGACCGCAGCAGCGATGACCATGCGCGGCCTGACCTCCGCCTACCTGATGCGCCGCCTCTATGACTTCAAGCCGGGCGACACCATCCTGCTGCACGCCGCCGCCGGCGGTGTCGGCCTGATCGTTGCGCAGTGGGCCAAGCTGCTTGGCCTGACGGTGATTGGCACCGTGTCCAGCGAAGCCAAGGCCGAGGTGGCGCGCGCCCATGGTTGCGCCCACACCATCAACTACAGCCACGAAGACGTCGCCCAGCGCGTGCGTGAGATGACCGACGGCGTGGGGGTCAACGTGGTGTTCGACAGCGTTGGCAAAGACACCTTCCTCGGTTCTCTGGACTCGCTCAAGCGCCGCGGCCTGATGGTCTGTGTCGGTACCGCTTCCGGGCCGATCGAAGGCTTCAACCCGCAGATTCTGGCGATGAAGGGCTCACTGTTCCTGACCCGGCCGGCGCTGGCCGACTACCTCGCCGACCCGGCGGAAAAGACCGCACTGGCCGACGAGATCTTCGGCCACGTCGCTGCCGGCAGCATCAGGATCGAAATCAACCAGCGCTATGCACTGGAAGAGGCGGTGCAGGCGCACCACGACCTGGAAGCGCGCAAGACCACCGGCTCGTCGATCTTCGTCATCTGAGGAGAATCGCCATGCGTGTCGAACAACTGACTTGCAACATCGGCGCTGAACTCAGTGGCATCAAGCTGGCCGATGCGATCCACAATGATGACCTGTTCCACGAGATCCGTGACCTGCTGCTCAAGCACAAGGTGCTGTTCCTGCGTGACCAGGACATCACCCGCGGCGAACATGTGGCCTTCGCCGAACGTTTTGGCAAGCTGGAAGACCACCCGGTGGCGGGCAGCCACCCGGATTACCCGGGTCTGGTGCAGATCTACAAGAACCCGGACAGTCCGATCGACCGTTACGAAAACGCCTGGCACTCCGACGCCAGCTGGCGCGATGCGCCGCCTTTTGGCTGCGTGCTGCGCTGCGTGGAATGCCCGCCGGTCGGTGGCGACACCATGTGGGCCAACATGGTGCTGGCCTATGAAAATCTGCCGGACGACGTCAAGGCCAAGATCGCCGACCTGCGCGCACGGCACAGCATCGAGGCCAGCTTCGGCGCCGTGATGCCGATCGACAAGCGCCTGGCGCTCAAGGCGCAGTATCCGGACTCGGAGCACCCGGTGGTGCGCACCCACCCGGACACTGGCGAGAAGATCCTCTACGTCAACGCCTTTACCACCCACTTCAGCAATTTCCACACCCCCGAGCGGGTGCGCTTTGGTCAGGACGCCAACCCCGGCAGCGCCGACCTGCTGCGCTACCTGATCAGCCAGGCCTACATCCCCGAGTATCAGGTGCGCTGGCGCTGGAAGCCCAACAGCATTGCGATCTGGGACAACCGCTGTACCCAGCACTATGCGGTGATGGACTACCCGCCGTGCCATCGCAAGATGGAACGCGCAGGGATCATCGGCAGCAAACCGTATTAAACAGCAGTTCGTAGGGTGGGTTAGGCCGCAGGCCGTAACCCACCGACCGGCCCACGAGGCCGGCCATGGGATGTCTGGCGACATCCATGGTGGGTTACGGCCTGCGGCCTAACCCACCCTACAACCACTCACGTTCAATTAACTGAGGCTACAGACATGAACTTTCTTGACGGTTCACTCTTCCCTGAAAACCAGGACAAGCTGGTCATCACCGCTGCCCCTTACGGTCCTGAGTGGTTCCCCTGCGACTACCCGGAAGACATTGCGGTAACCATGGATGAGCAAATCCAGAAAGCCGTCGACTGCTACGAAGCCGGCGCCTCCGTTCTGCACCTGCATGTGCGTGAACTGGACGGCAAGGGCTCCAAGCGCCTGTCCAAGTTCAACGAACTGATTGCCGGCGTACGCCAGGCCGTGCCGGACATGGTGATCCAGGTTGGCGGCTCCATCTCCTTCGCCCCGCCGGAAGACGGCGCTGCCGCCAAGTGGCTGCATGACGACACCCGGCACATGCTTGCCGAACTCGACCCCAAGCCTGACCAGGTCACGGTGACGGTCAACACCACGCAGATGAACGTTACCGAACAGATGGATGCGCGCGACTATGCGGGCACCTCCATGGGTGGCGAGACCTACGAGGCCTACCGCGAGATGATCGTGCC
>DATMWH010000241.1:0-7001 GCA_035562615.1 Pseudomonas sp.
GCACTGCGCTGCAGGATGACCTTGGACACGGCCATTTCGCCCGAATAATCGGTTGCCGAAACCCACAGGCGCAGAATGTCGGCACCCATGCTGTCGTTGACTTCCTGCGGCGCGCTCACATTGCCCAGCGACTTGGACATCTTGCGGCCGCTCTCGTCGACCACGAAACCGTGGGTCAGCAAACCCTTATAGGGTGCGTGATTGTCGATCGCGCAACCGGTCAGCAGAGACGAGTGGAACCAGCCACGATGCTGATCCGAGCCTTCCAGATAGAGGTCGGCACGCGGGCCATCGACATGCCCCAGAGGATGGGAGCCACGCAGCACATGCCAGTGGGTGGTACCGGAGTCGAACCACACGTCCAGGGTGTCGCTGATCTTGTCGTACTGCGCCGCTTCGGCGCCGAGCAACTCTGCAGCATCCAGTTTGAACCAGGCCTCGATACCTTGCTGCTCGACGCGCTGGGCAACCTGTTCCATCAGCTCGGTGGTACGCGGATGCAGCTCGCCGCTTTCCTTGTGCAGGAAGAACGGAATCGGCACACCCCAGGTGCGCTGTCGTGAGATACACCAGTCCGGACGACCGGCAATCATGCCGTGCAGGCGCGCCTGGCCCCAGGACGGGACAAACTCGGTCTGCTCGATTGCCGCCAGCGAGCGCTCGCGCAAGGTGGCGCCGCTGACTGGCTTGCGGTCCATGCCGACAAACCACTGCGCGGTAGCGCGGTAGATCAGAGGCGTTTTGTGCCGCCAGCAATGCATATAGCTGTGGGTTATCTTGTCACTGGCCAGCAGACAGCCGACTTCAGCCAATTTGGCCACGATTTGCGGATTGGCTTTCCAGACGAACTGGCCACCGAAAAACGGCAGTGATTCGACATACACACCGTTGCTCTGCACCGGGTTGATGATTTCATCATTGTGCATGCCGTAGCGCTTGCATGAATAGAAGTCATCCTCGCCGTAGGCAGGTGCCGAATGCACCAGCCCGGTACCGGCATCCAGCGCTACATAGTCAGCCAGATAGACGGGCGAGAAGCGCTCGTAAAACGGATGACGGAAACGGATCAGCTCAAGAGCCGAACCGGAGCAGGTAGCCAGCACTTGGCCTGCGACGCCATAGCGGCTCAGGCAGTTTTCGACCAGTTCTTCTGCCAGCAGCAACAGCTTGTCGCCCACATCCACCAAGGCGTAGTTGAATTCCGGATGGGCATTCAGTGCCTGGTTGGCCGGAATGGTCCACGGCGTCGTGGTCCAGATCACCGCATAAGCAGTTTTCGGCAGACTGGCCAAACCAAAAGCGGCAGCCAGTTTATCGGCGTCCTCAACGGGGAAACCGACATCGATAGTCGGAGATTGTTTGTCCTGATATTCAACTTCCGCCTCAGCCAGCGCCGAGCCGCAATCGAAACACCAGTTGACCGGCTTCAGGCCCTTGAACACGAAGCCTTGCTTGACCATTTCGGCCAGCGCACGGATTTCTCCGGCTTCGTTGGCAAAGTCCATGGTCTTGTAGGGGTTGTTCCAGTCACCCAGCACACCAAGCCGGACGAAGTCGGCTTTCTGCCCTTCAACCTGTTCGGCGGCATAGGTGCGGCACAACTCACGGGTTTTATCCGCAGGCAAGTGCTTGCCATGGGTGACTTCCACCTTGTGCTCGATCGGCAAGCCGTGACAATCCCAGCCAGGTACATAAGGCGCATCAAACCCGGAGAGGGTCTTGGAGCGGGTAATGATGTCCTTGAGAATCTTGTTGACCGCATGACCAATGTGAATATTGCCGTTGGCATAGGGCGGGCCGTCGTGCAGGACGAATTTCGGCCGCCCGGCACCCTGCTCGCGCAGCTTCTGGTAAAGATTCATGCCCTCCCAACGCTGCAGAATTTCCGGCTCGCGCTGCGGCAGTCCGGCTTTCATCGGGAATGCTGTTTCCGGCAGGTTCAGGGTCGCTTTGTAATCAGTCATCTCAAAGACTCTTCACGAATTCAGTTGGGCCTGCCAATAGGCACGGGCAGCAACGACATCGGCAGCAATCGCCGACTTCAGGGCCTCAAGCGAGGCAAAACGCTGCTCGTCACGCAGCTTGTGATGAAATACCACCGACACCCGCCGGTCATACAGATCGCCGGCGAAATCCAGCAGATGAACTTCCAGATGGGCAAAACCATCGGCCTTTACCGAAGGACGCACACCAATATTGGCCACACCGGGCTGAAGCACACCCTCCAGCTCCATACTGACCAGAAACACGCCGTTAAGTGGTACACGATGCCGTTTGAGCTGCACATTGGCCGTCGGTGCACCCAGCTGACGGCCGAGCTTTTGCCCGTGCACCACCCTGCCAGCGATGGCGAACGGTCGTCCCAGCAGGTGCTCGGCCTCGACAAAATCAGCCGCCTGCAGTGCTTCGCGCACACGTGTGCTGCTAACGCGGGAACCATTAAGCTCAACCGTAGCGGCTTCTTCCACGGTAAACCCGGCAGCCGCACCGGCTTGCTGGAGAAACGCAAAATCGCCCGAACGGTCACAGCCGAAGCGGAAATCGTCGCCAATTTCCAGATGCTTGACACCCAACCCGTCAACCAGAACTGCCTGGACAAAGGCCGACGCGCTGAGCTCGCGTAAACGCTGATTAAAGGCCAGACAAAGCACCTGATCGACACCGGCATCCGCCAGCAACTGTACTTTGTCGCGCAGGCGTGACAAGCGCACCGGTGCAGATGCCGGCGCAAAGAACTCGCGCGGCTGCGGCTCGAAGATCACCACACAGCTTGGCAAGTCCAGTTCTGCCGCACGTTCAAACAGACGCGCAAGCACAGCCTGATGCCCGCGGTGCACGCCATCGAAATTACCGATAGTGGCAACGCAGCCCCGGTGCTGTGAACGCAGATTGTGAAGACCTCGAACCAGCTGCATAACGCGCATCTAACAAGCAAAGGGGACGATTATACGCACACCCAAGAACGGACAACAGGCAGCATATCGGGCAAAGCGCTGTTAAACCGCTGCACGACGGGCAAAATCGCGCAAGCGAAAACCCAGCAGCAGCAAGCTGCCGAAATAGGCCAAAACACCGGCCCCCACCAGCAGGCCCAGCCGCAGCAAGCGCAGCAACATCCCGTCATCCGCCCAGGCAGGCATGAAGTGCATGACCATTAGCAAAACCAGCGCCATGACCGTCACCGCCAGCAACAATTTGCCGACAAACCGCCACCACCCCGGCTGCGGTGTAAACATCGAACGCTTGCGCAGCTGCCAATACAGCAGACCAGCATTGAGACAAGCTCCCAGCCCGATAGCCAGTGCCAGCCCGGCATGGGCCAGTGGCGTGATAAAAACCAGGTTCATCAACTGCGTAGCCAGCAGGGTCACCAGTGCAATTTTTACCGGTGTCCGAATGTTTTGCTGGGCATAAAAGCCCGGAGCCAGAATCTTCACCAGAATAATGCCGAGCAAGCCCACCGAATAGGCCATCAGCGCCTGCTGGGTCATCAATGCATCGTGAGCACCGAACTTGCCGTACTGGAACAACGCCACTGTCAGCGGCTCGGCCAGAATCGCCAGCGCCAACGCACAGGGCAACACCAGCAAAAAGCACAGCCGCAGCCCCCAGTCGAGCAAACGTGAATACTCTTCGCGATCATCGCTGGCGTAGGTCTTTGACAGTGCCGGCAGCAGAATTGTGCCCAGCGCAACCCCCAGCACCCCTGAAGGCAACTCCATCAGGCGATCGGCGTAATACATCCACGACACTGAGCCGGCCACCAGAAATGACGCGAAGATAGTATTGATAATCAGCGAGAACTGACTGACCGACACACCAAAGATTGCCGGCCCCATATTGCGCATGACGCGCCAGACGCCGGAATCCTTGAAGCTCACCCGTGGCATGACAAGCATGCCGATCTTTTTCAGGTGCGGCAGTTGATACAGTAGCTGCAGCAGCCCGCCCACCAGCACAGCCCAGCCCAACACCATGATCGGCGGATCAAAATAAGGCGTCAGGAACAGCGCAAAGACAATCATGCTGAGGTTGAGCAGCGTCGGCGTGAATGCCGGTACCGAAAAGCGATTCCAGGTATTGAGTACCGCACCGGCAAACGACGACAGTGAGATCAGAAAAATGTAAGGAAAAGTCACTCGCAGCAGCTCAGTGGTCAGCACGAACCGATCCTGCTCATCCGCAAAGCCCGGCGCGGTCGCCCAGACAATCCAGGGCGCAGCCAGAATTCCCAGTAGCGTCACCAGGGCCAACACCAAGGTCAGCATGCCGCTGATATAAGCCAGAAAAGTGCGCGTTGCCTCTTCGCCCTGCTGCGTCTTGTATTCGGCAAGGATGGGCACAAAGGCCTGGGAAAATGCTCCTTCGGCAAAAATCCTGCGCAGCAAATTGGGCAATTTGAACGCAATGACAAAGGCGTCGGTTGCCACGCCTGCGCCAAAGATGCGCGCGATCAGGGTATCGCGAACAAATCCCAGCACCCGCGAAAGCATGGTCAGCGAACTGACTGCCGCCAGCGACTTGAGCAAATTCATGTAGTTAGACAGTTTCCGGAAAGAGGCACGCTCGCGCAGACGGTCTGGCGCGATCAGGCAAAGGAGTGTAACGGCCTGCTGCACGCCCGACCAGCAGACTAAAACACCAATCAGCTTGACATGCGCTCTTCATCTCGGCATTATTCGCGGCCTTATTTGTTTCAACCCCCAGATTTTTTTCGAGGAGCTTGACGGTGGCCAATACACCTTCTGCCAAAAAACGCGCAAAACAGGCTGAGAAGCGTCGTAGCCATAACGGCAGCCTGCGCTCCATGGTTCGTACCTACATCAAGAACGTGGTCAAGGCTATTGAAGCCAAGGACCTGGAAAAGGCACAAACCGCTTACACCCTGGCTGTTCCAGTGATCGACCGCATGGCCGACAAGGGAATCATCCACAAGAACAAAGCAGCTCGCCACAAGAGCCGCCTGAACGGTCACATCAAGGCCATGAGCATCGCTGCTGCTGCCTGATTCGTACCGTTCCTGAAAAACCGGCCATTGGCCGGTTTTTTATTGCCTGCGATTTCCCAAGCGAAACCCACAAAAACCGGAGCCTGCTCCCAATCCTCTTCACTTTTAGCTCCCCTCGCCCATTTATGGGAGAGGGGCTGGGGGAGAGGGCTGAAACCAGCGCGAAGCTGCAGAATTCCCCCCTCTCCCTAACCCTCTCCCCTGAGGGGCGAGGGAACTGATCGCGATAGACCAAGGCTCCGGTGAAAGGATTGGAAGCAAGCTCCTTTTTTATCCTACCTGACCGGCCAAGGCAGAATCGGTATGGCTGTCACCGAATTCTGCGGGCTGCCCTCGATCACCCTGTCGCTATACACCAGGTACACCAGCGTATTGCGTTTGCGGTCGAAAAAGCGCACCACCTGCATACTCTTGAACACCAGCGAGGTACGCTCCTTGAACACCTCCTCGCCATCTTTCAACTCACCCTGAATGGTGATTGGGCCCACCTGACGACAGGCAATGGCGGCCTCCGAGCGATCCTCGGCAAGCCCCAGGCCACCTTTCACACCACCGGTCTTGGCGCGTGAGAGATAACAGGTCACACCGTCAACCTTGGGATCATCGAACGCCTCGATTACCACCTTGTCGTTGGGGCCAAGCCATTTGAAGACGGTGGATACCTCACCAATTTCCTCTGCACCCGCCAGCAACGGCAGCAAACCCAGCCCCAGATACATTACGGCCTTGCGCATCATCTTCTTCCCCCCCATCAGACAACGATCAGGTTATCCCGGTGCACCAGCTCTGGCTCATCCACATAACCCAGCAAGGATTCGATCGAATCCGAACCCTGACCGGCAATCTTGCGGGCATCCGCCGCACTGTAATTGACCAGACCACGAGCGACTTCCCGCCCATCCGGAGCAACGCAAATCACCATCTCGCCGCGGCGGAAATTTCCCTCGACGCTCTTTACTCCAACCGGCAGAAGACTCTTGTGGTCTTCCAGCAAGGCCTTTACTGCCCCCGCATCCAGCGTCAGCGTCCCGCGGGTTTGCAACTGACCGGCCAGCCACTGCTTGCGCGCCGCCAGCAAGCCACGTTCAGGCGTCAGCAAAGTACCCAATCGCTCGCCCTCACGCAGGCGATCAAGCACCCGCTCAATCCGTCCGCCGACAATCATCGTGTACGCTCCGGAGCGCGCCGCCAGACGCGCAGCACGCAACTTGGTCTGCATGCCGCCGCGCCCGAGCGCCCCGCCCGTTCCGCCCGCCACCGCATCAAGCCCGGGATCATCCGCTCGCGCTTCAAAAATCAGCGACGCATCCGGGTTGTGACGGGGATCAGCATCAAACATGCCATCACGATCGGTGAGGATAACCAGCAGATCAGCCTCAACCAGATTAGCCACCAGAGCAGCCAGCGTGTCGTTATCGCCAAAGCGGATTTCATCGGTAGCCACGGTGTCATTTTCATTGATCACCGGAATCACACCCAGCTCAACCAGCGTTCGCAGCGTGGTGCGCGCATTCAGGTAGCGCTTGCGATCAGACAGATCATCATGGGTCAGCAGGATCTGCGCGGTATGCCGACCGTGCCCGGCAAAACTGGATTCCCAGGCCTGCACCAGCCCCATCTGCCCGACCGCTGCTGCAGCCTGCAACTCATGAATGGCACTCGGGCGAACCTGCCAGCCCAGACGACTCATACCCGCAGCAACGGCACCTGACGACACCAGCACCAATTCGATTCCGGCAGCGTGCAATGCCACCATCTGCTCGACCCAAACCGCCATGGCACCCTGATCGAGCCCACGACCATCAGCGGTCAGCAGTGCGCTGCCTATCTTGACCACCCAGCGGCGGGCGCCACTCACCTTGTCTCGCATACCTTCCAACCTTAGCCAGCAAGCAGTGACAACTTAATCGCGGACGTAGATGATCTCCGGACCATCTTCATCATCTTCGTACTCGTCGAACTCTTCGTCAGAGATATCATCGACACTCCTGAC
>DATMWH010000242.1:0-8244 GCA_035562615.1 Pseudomonas sp.
GGCCACAGCTTCCGGCGTCAAAGCAGCCGCGATCCACGCCAGATACTCGGGCTTTCTGGCCATTACACCGATATTGCTGTGATTGCCTTTGTCCCCCGAGCGGGCCACGGCCAGCTTGACCAGCGGCACGCTGGACTGGGGAGTGGCGTGCGCAGCGGGCACTGCCGTTTCGGCGACGATCTGCGCAGGATTGAAGAGCGCCACCTCGGGCAGAGCAACCGGTATGCGCTGGCCGTGGATGTCCACTTCCAATGCGCAGGCATGCTTGTCTACCAGAAAGCTGAACAGGCGGATCACCGGGTAAACAGTGGGGCGTCCGCCGACAATGCCGGTCAGCCCCGGCGCCATACCGGTCGCTGCCTGGGCGATCTCGCGGGAGAACAGGATCAGCGCTTCTTTCTTCGCATGCCGCACACCCAGTTTGAGGGCCACTTCACGGGTGTCCTGCCGCTGACCGTGCGGCCCGTAGGTGGCTTCTGAACCCAACAGTTCGATACACACCTCGCTGTAGGCTGCCCAGCCGCGCTCGGCGAACATCTCTTGGGTCTTGGCAATGATGGCCTGGCTGACGCGCTCGGCTTTGGCTACTGCGTCTATACCGGCGAGCAGGCAGCTGGTGGTACAGCGAAAACCGTCCGGATGGGTAGCGCTGACTTTGTACTGCGCCGTCGGAGCCAGGCCCTTTGCACCTTTGAGTTCAACGCGATTGACACCGACTTGCGTCAGCTCAACCTGCGTGAAGTCGCAGACCACATCGGGCAGGTAGTAGGCCCGCGGATCGCCGATCTCGTAGAGCATCTGCTCGCCGACCGACAGCACGCTGATCAGTCCGCCAGTACCTTCTGGCTTGCTGACCACGAAAGCACCATCAGCCTGTACCTCAATGACCGGGAAACCGATGTGTTCGTAGTCCGGCACGTCGCGCCAATCAGTGAAATTGCCACCGCAGCACTGGGCGCCACATTCGATGATATGGCCGGCCAGCGCCGCTTGTGCCAGCTTGTCATAGTCGCTCCAGTTCCAGCCGAATTCATGCACCAGCGCCGCACTGACCACGGCGCTGTCGACCACGCGCCCGGTAATCACGATGTCCGCACCCTGTTCCAGCGCGGCCACAATGCCCGGTGCGCCGAGGTAGGCATTGACCGACACGCAGAAGGGCGGCAGCGGGGCGTCGGTGAACATCTCGCGGGTGCCGGCCTTGGCCAGTTCGGCCAGTTTCGGCTGCAGGTTGTCGCCCTGCAGCACGGCAATTTTCAATTGCACTCCGGCGCGCTCGCAAGCCGCTGCCAGGGCGCGGGCGCAAGCCTCTGGGTTGACCCCGCCGGCGTTGCTGATGACGCGGATGTTCTTTTCGGCGATCTCGCCCAGCAATGGCGTCAGCACTTCAACAAAGTCGCTGGCATAGCCGCCATCGGCGTGTTTCATGCGCGCGCCGGCCATGATCGACATGGTCACTTCGGCCAGGTAGTCGAACACCAGATAATCCAACTCGGTGCCCCGCACCAGTTGCGCGGCGGCCGAAGACGTATCACCCCAGAATGCCGAGGCGCAGCCGATACGAATGGGGTTGCTCAAGGCGGTTGCTCCACAGGCGTTGACGATGGAAATAACACTACCAAGCAAGCGCTTGGTTTGCAATCGCATACAGTGATTTTTTACCAAGCGCTTGCTTGGTATACTGTGCGCTACTAGTGTCTGATGATGGATCGGCTGTAAACGCTGACCACAGTGATCTTCAAGGGTGGGTTTAATGAGTCTGGATGAGCGCAAGGCGCAACACGTGATGCAGGGATTGGTAGCCGAGGGGCGTTTAACCGACCCTGAGTGTGCGCGTGGCAAGTTGTTGCAGTCGGCAGCACACCTGTTTCGCAACAAGGGTTTCGAGCGCACCACGGTGCGCGATCTGGCCGGAGCAGTGGGTATCCTCTCCGGCAGCATCTTCCATCACTTCAAGAGCAAGGATGAGATCCTGCGCGCTGTCATGGAGGAAACCATTGTCTACAACACGGCCCTGATGCGCGCGGGACTGGCCGAGGCGAACACTCCGCGCGAGCGGGTGCTGTCACTGATCCGCAGTGAATTGCAGTCAATCATGGGGGGGACCGGCGAGGCCATGGGCGTGCTGTTTCACGAATGGCGCTCGCTCTCAGCTCAAGGGCAGCAGGTGATCCTCGCTTTGCGCGACGATTACGAGCGAATCTGGCTGGAGGTGCTGCGCGAGGCTCATGCGTCCGGCTTGTGCCAGACCGATCCGTTCATTCTGCGACGTTTCTTGAGTGGTGCCTTGAGCTGGACGGAAACCTGGTTCCGTGCCGACGGGCCCATGAGTCTGGATCAGCTCGCAGAGCAGGCACTGGCGCTGGTGATCAAGGACTAGCGCAAGCAAACGTAGCCCGGATGTAATCCGGGAGCGGCTTTGCAAGGAGCATGAATTCCCCGGATTTCATCCGGGCTACCCCATACCCTGCAGGTGTGACGAACTGCGGCCTGCGCTCAGCAACAGTTTGCTGGCTGGCGATGTCACCCAACCGTTTGGCTAAGTTCATCAAAATGTCATGGTTTTATGGCAGCGCGATGCGGCTGCTTTAGCCAGAATCTGCCCTTTGTGAACCTTGCCGCTGGATCCGTTATGCGTTTCTGCCTCTTTTGCGCCGCACTGCTGTGCGCGTTGCCGTGTTTCGCGGCCCCTTCCTGTGATGTTCGCGTCCCGACCGAAACGCTCCCGATCGGCGAGGTGCGGCTGGCCTATCAAAGCATTGGTCGCTCCGATGATCCGGCGGTGCTGCTGGTCATGGGGGTGGGCGGGCAGTTGATCGACTGGCCCGATCCGGTGCTCAGCCGCCTTTGCCTGCAGGGCTTGCGGGTGATTCGTTTCGACAACCGGGATGTCGGATTGTCCAGTTGGCTCGGTTCACCACCCAGCAGCAATCTGACCCTTGGCGTGTTGAGTCATCAGTTCGGTTTGCCCGTGCGTGCGCCTTACCACTTGCGGGACATGGCGCGCGATGGTCTGGCGTTGATGGATGCCCTGCAGATTCAGCAGTTTCACCTGCTCGGAGCGAGCATGGGCGGCATGATTGCTCAGCACATGGCGGATCTGGCACCTGAGCGTATGCTCAGTCTGACCTTGCTGATGAGCAGTTCGGGTGATCCCGGTTTGCCGGCGCCGCAGCAGGCCGTGTTGGATTTGCTGGCCCGCCGTGAAGCACCCAATCGCGCGGTGGCGCTGGAGCAGCAGGCGGATTTGCTGGCCGCGCTGGGCAGCCCGCTGATCAGCGATGAGCGCACAACCTTGTTGCGCCAGGCGGCGCGCAGCTACGACCGGGCGTTCAATCCGTCTGGGGTGGAGCGCCAGTTGCTGGCCATTCTGGCGGAACCCAGCCGGGTCGGGCTGCTAAACCGTTTGCAGGTGCCGACTCTGGTTATCCATGGCACGGCCGACCCGTTATTGCCGGTGATGCACGGCGTGCATCTGGCGGCGCAAATCCATGGCAGTCAGCTGGTGTTGGTGCCGGGCATGGCCCATCGCTTTCAGGAACGCTTTAAAACGCCCCTGCTGGATGCGTTGCTGCAGCATATCGCCGCCCATGACTTGCCCAATACGGGGCCGCAGTGGGCATCTTTGCCGGTAAAAACCAGCCAGTACCTGCGTTGAAGTCGTTACCCTGCAGCGCCAGTTGTGTTGACAGTTAGTCTGGCTACTTGATTTGAGTCATCAGGCCATGGCAAAAAGCCAGTAGACTGCAACGCACTGTGGAGTGGGGAGTTCGCCGTTGTTATCTGTGATCAGAAATGGCCTGTTGCTTCTGCTTGTGTTGCTGTGTGACCGGCCGGTGCTGGCACATCAGGTAGTGCATGTCGGAGCCTACAATTTCCCCCCTTATGTGGTTCAGGCGGAAAGTGCCCGGCCGCAAGGGGTGGTAGTGGATCTGCTGGCGGCCTTGAACCGACTGCAAGCCGATTACAGATTTGTCCTGGTGCCCACCTCGGTTACCCGCCGCTATCAGGATTTGGCCTCGAAACGTATTGACCTGATCTTCTTCGAGTCACCCGAGTGGGGCTGGAAGAATACCGCCCATGAGGTGCTGGGCCTGGGGGTCACTGATGCCGAGGTCTATGTTGCGCGTAACCTGCCCGGACGTAATCAGCACTATTTCGATGACTTTGACGGCAAGCGCCTGGCACTCTACAGCGGTTATCACTACGGCTTTGCCGATTTCAATTCGGATCGGGATTATCTGCGTCAGCACTTCAAGGCTGAGTTTTCCTACTCGCATGACAGCAATTTGCTGAAAGTACTGCATGATCGTGCGGATATTACGGTGGTGGCGGAATCCTTTCTGCAGCTGTTTCTCGACAAGAATCCCGGCTCGGCTCAGCAGTTGCTGGTCTCGACCCGCAAGGATCAGGTCTATCACCATCAGGTCCTGTTGCGCCCCGAAAGCCCTGTCAGCGCCAAAGAGTTAGGCCGGTTGCTTGAGCGCCTGCGCGCCAGCGGCGAACTGAAGGTGCTGCTGCAGCGTTATCACCTGCACGCGTCGCACTGATCAGTCATCGCGGGCGTCGCGCGCATCCTGTTCGGCGTTTCGTTGGCGGATGCGTTTGAGTTGCTCGGCATCCAGCGGCAGCCGGGTGGCGCTGTCGCGCAGTAACATCAGACTGCCGACAATCGATCCGAGCGCCAGAGCAATGATCAGCCAGGCAAACCAGGGCATGGTGTGTTCCTTTTCATACTGCGCGATGGGTCTTGCCACCATACCCGCCCGCTGCGGGCTTGTCAGTCACCTGCGGGGCATCGGCTTCCGTTACAATGCGAGCGTTTTTTGTTGCCAGAGAACCTGACATGACCTGCCAGACCCCGATCATCGTTGCCCTCGATTTTTCCTCCCGTGATGCCGCGCTGGCGTTGGCCTCCTGGCTGGATCCGGCGCAGTGCCGGGTCAAGGTGGGCAAGGAGTTGTTTACCCGCTGCGGTCCGGCAGTGGTCGAGAAGCTGCAGCGGCAGGGTTTCGAGGTGTTCCTCGATCTGAAATTCCACGATATTCCCAATACCACTGCGATGGCGGTCAAGGCGGCTGCGGAGCTGGGCGTGTGGATGGTCAATGTGCATTGCTCGGGCGGGCTGCGCATGATGTCGGCCTGTCGCGAGGAGCTGGCGAAGATCAACGGCCCGCATCCGCTGCTGATCGGGGTTACGGTGCTGACCAGCATGGAACAGGCCGATCTGGCCGGAATCGGCCTTTCGGTGCCGCCGGAACAGCAGGTCATGCGTCTGGCGACGCTGGCCGAGCAGGCCGGGCTGGATGGACTGGTCTGTTCGGCGCAGGAAGCCAGCGCACTGAAAACGGCGCATCCCGGCCTGCGACTGGTCACTCCGGGGATTCGTCCGGCCGGCAGTGCTGCCGATGACCAGCGACGCATCCTGACGCCCCGTCAGGCACTGGCCGCCGGCTCCGACTATCTGGTGATCGGCCGCCCGATCAGTCAGGCTTTGGACCCGGCTGCTGCATTGGCAGCGATAGTGGCCGATCTGGTTTGATTCAGCGGTCTTATCAGCGCTATCGATAGTTACTCAGGCAGCCACTGGATAGTGCTGATTGTTTGTTTTTGTTCTGGTTAGACTGCGGCGAAACAATCAATGAGGTTGCATGATGGTTTCGCATTCAGGACAAGTGGCACTGGTAACCGGTGGGGCTGCAGGCATTGGCCGCACCACGGCGTTGGCGTTCGCCGCCAAAGGCATCAAGGTAGTGGTTTCGGATGTTGACGTGGATGCTGGCGAAGCCACCGTCGCCCTGATCATCGGCTCAGGCGGCACGGCCACTTTCGTGCGCTGTGATGTCACCTCGGATCAGCAGGTGGCCGCGTTGATCGCGCAAGTGTTGGCCAGCTATGGCCGACTGGATTACGCCTTCAACAATGCCGGCATCGAAATTGAGCAAGGCCGTCTGGCAGAAGGCTCCGAGGCCGAGTACGACGCCATCATGGGCGTCAATGTCAAAGGTGTCTGGTTGTGCATGAAGCACCAGTTGCCGGTGATGCTGGCCCAGGGCAGCGGAGCCATCGTCAACACCGCCTCGGTGGCCGGGCTGGTGGCCGCACCGAAGATGAGTATCTATTGCGCGTCCAAGCACGCGGTGATCGGGTTGACCAAATCGGCGGCTGTTGAGTACGCGAAGAAGAAAATCCGCGTCAACGCCATTTGTCCGGGTGTGATCGATACCGACATGTTCCGCCGCGCCTATGAGTCGGATCCGAAAAAGGCCGAGTTTGCGGCGGCCATGCACCCGGTCGGGCGCATTGGCAGAGCGGAGGAGGTGGCAGCCGCTGTGCTCTATCTGTGCAGCGATGCGGCGGCATTTGTCACCGGTGTGGCTCTGCCGGTGGACGGTGGCGCGACGGCCTGACGATTGCCGCCTAGCCTGATGCACTTCTGGCTGCCCTGATCCGGGGCGGTCCTGCTGCGAGAGTATTCCTGCATGATGAATGATCCACTGCTGACTATTTTCCTGCCCGCAGCGCTGGGCGTGATCATGCTCGGGCTTGGTCTGTCGCTGACGCTGGCGGACTTTTTGCGGGTGGCCCGGTATCCGCGACCCGTGCTGGTCGGCCTGTTGTGTCAGGTGCTGATTCTGCCGCTGGTGTGTTTTCTGATGGTCAAAACAGTGGGGCTGGCGCCTGCCCTGGCGGTGGGTTTCATGTTGCTGGCGGCTTCGCCGGGCGGCACCAGCGCCAATCTGTTCAGTCATCTGGCGCACGGCGATGTGGCACTGAACATCAGTCTGACGGCCATCAGTTCGGTGGTGGCGATCCTGACCATGCCGTTGATCGTCAATCTTTCGCTGGCGTATTTCATGGAGTCGGATCAGGCGGTGCCGTTGCAGTTCGCCAAGGTCCTGCAGGTTTTTGTCATCGTCCTCGGGCCGGTGGCCATCGGCATGCTGATCCGTCGTTACCAGCCGTCCTTTGCGGCCAGCATGGACAAGCCGGTGCGCATCCTGTCGGGATTGTTTCTGGCGCTGATCATTGTGCTGGCCTTCGTCAACGACAGTTTGTCGGCGCGTGAGCACCTGGCCGAGATTGGCCTGCTGGCCTTGCTGTTCAATCTGGCGAGCATGGCGGTGGGCTACTGGGTGCCGCGGTTGCTGAAGCTCAACCTGCGTCAGTCGATTGCCATCGGCATGGAGATCGGCATTCACAACGGTACGCTGGCCATCGCCCTGGCACTCAGTCCGGCATTGCTGAACAACCCGACCATGGCGATTCCGGCGGCGGTGTACGGTATTCTGGCGTTCTTTACGGCGGCTATCTTTGGCTGGATGATCAACCGCCTGCATGGTGCGGAGTTATCCGCCAAAGCCTGATCCGGAGCCCTGGCCGTGGACAACAATCCGTATGCGGCGCCCCGCGCCAGTGTCGTGGAAAACACCGCGCTTGCGTTGCTGCCGGATTTCAGTCCGGCCTATCTGCGCCGGCTGGGTTGGTTGTCGCTGATTTCGCTGATGGCTTCGCTGGTTCTGTTGCTGATGGCCGTGCAGCAGCAGACGCTGCCTGGTGCAGGCAGACAGCTGGCCGATTGGTTGGGGTTGGCGCTGGTACTGCTGGGTAATTACCTGCTGCTGTGCCTGAAGGGCTTTGTCGAGGCGCGGTTTGCCGCTGCCGGTCTCTCCTGGCCCGTGTGGCTGATGGTGGTGGGTGGGCTGCTGCTGGAATTGCTGGATTTTATTTTTGGTAAGGAACTGTTCAGCGGCTTCAATCTGCCGGGCATCAGCTACTTTGCCGTGATGGCGGCCTATGGCCTGGCTACCTTGTGGCTGGGTGTGCGTTTGCTGCAAGTGGAAAATGTCTACCCGTCTCTGCGCCTGCTGGCGTGGCTGGACATTGCCGGCGGTTTGCTGATGGCCAGTGTGGTGCTGGTTCTGCTGGCCATTGTGCCTTTACTCGGCAGTTCCCTGGCGCTGATGGCGGTGTTCTTCCGCGGTGCGCAGGAACAGGTCAGTCTGGCGCAGACGGCGCAAGGCTCTGGCCCAGGGCCTGTTCCCGTTTCATCACAACCGCGCCGGAGCCTGTTTTAGCGCGAGGCAAGGCACGAGAGGCGACATTTGGTTGTTCCAAATGAGCATCGAGAAACGCCGCATCGCGCTAAAACAGGCCCGGCCCTTCGGGTTGCGCGGAAAATCTCGCCATGCGTTGTTGTGGAACTTGGCAAGGGAACAACCATTGCCTGCGTCCCACGCCTAG
>DATMWH010000243.1:0-8970 GCA_035562615.1 Pseudomonas sp.
CCCTTGAGCGCGGCCGCAACGGCCTCACCGCCAATCGGTGTCTTGCTGTTGACCACGCTCTGTTCGGCAAAGCGGGCCGAGTCCGAGCGCAGCAAACCATCAGTGCCGACCAGATAAGTCTCGCCGTTTTCCCCCAGACCCTGGCGGGCCTGCATCAGTTCGTTCATTGGCGTCAGTGGCAGTTCCAGCAGGAGCATGACGACCAGCTCGTCTTCGGCAATCACCGGGTTGATGAGGAACTGTGAGGGTTTCCCGGTTTGCGGATTGATCTGCATATCGCTGATGGCGAACCGTCGCTGCGCCACGCAGGCTGGCAATCTCCGGGATCTCCAGCAGCGCCTGCCCCTTGTCCTTGGCGTTGGTGGAAAAAATCACCTTGCCTTCAGGGGTCACCAGTTTCAGATCGCTGTAGCCGAAGGTGCTGATGAAGTTCTCATAGATCGGCCGGTCGTAATTGGCCGTGGTCAGCAGGGCATTGCTGTCCAGACCTTCATAGTTGGTGCCCAGATTGCTCGCCAGGGTGCTGACCTGATTGTGCCGCGACTGCCAGTCATTGAGCAGCTGCTTTTGCTTGATATTGGCCACGGCTTCCAGCGCGTTCAGGCTTTGCTCGCGCAGCGCCCCGCCGGCTTGCTGGTAGACCGTGAAAGCCATCACCACGACAGGGATAAGACCGATAAGCAGGTAGCTGATCGCAAGTTTCAGTCGCAATGGCATGGCGGGTGGTCTCATTCAGGTCGGTTTGAGCGGTATTGGGCACGGGTAAAAATCGTTCTCGAGTGTGCAGGTATTTTTACAGTTGGTCAAAATAATGAGCATGCGGCGTGGGTCAATACGCAAAGCGTGCTGCACCGCGGGTTTATCCGGTAAGTTGCTTGTCGGCGGCTTGTCTGGTTACTTAACCGACGTCATTCAAATACGTTTGCGCCGAGGGTTTGATACACCGCTTTGGATCATCCACAGGGAGCACCCATGAAGATTCTGGTAACCGGAGCCAGTGGTTTTGTCGGTGGGCGTTTTGCCCGCTTTGCGCTGGAGCAGGGCTTGAGTGTCCGCATCAACGGGCGGCGCGCTGATCCGGTGGCGACGCTGGTCGAGCGCGGCGCGGAGTTTGTGCAGGGAGACCTGGCCGATCTGCAACTGACACAAGAGTTGTGTCGTGGTGTGGATGCGGTGGTGCATTGTGCCGGTGCGGTGGGTTTGTGGGGGCCCTATGCGCGCTTCTATCAGGGCAATGTCACGGTGACCGAAAACATCATCCAGGGTTGCCTGACACAGAATGTCCGGCGCCTGCTGCAGCTGTCCTCACCGTCGGTGTATTTCGACGGTAAAGCGCATGTCGGGCTGCGCGAGGAACAGATTCCCCGGCGCTTCTTTGATCACTACGGCGCCACCAAATACCTGGCTGAGCAGCGTGTGCTGGCGGCGGCCGAGATGGGCCTTGAGGTACTGGCGCTGCGCCCGCGCTTTGTCACCGGTGCCGGTGATACCAGTCTGTTTCCGCGCCTGATCGAGATGCAGCGCAACGGCGTGCTGTCGATCATCGGCAAGGGCGACAATCAGGTGGATTTCACCAGCATGCAGAACCTCAACGATGCCCTTTTCAGTGGCTTGCTGGCCGGCCCCCAGGCGCTGGGCAAGGTCTACAACATCAGCAATGGCAGTCCGGTTCCACTCTGGCAGGTGGTCAATCATGCGCTGGCGCAGTTCGGTCTGCCGCCGGTCAAGCGGCGTATTCCGTATGCCCTGGGTTATGCGCTGGCGACGCTGAATGAAACAGTGTGCAAAATCCTCCCGGGAAAACCGGAGCCGAAGCTGTCGCGACTGGGAATGGCGGTGATGGCGCAGGATTTCTCGCTGGACATCAGTCAGGCCCGCACGTTGCTCGATTACGACCCGCAGGTCAGCGTTTGGGCGGCGGTCGAGGAGTTCAGCCAGTGGTACAAGGCGCAGCCCCAGCCCTTCGTCGACTTTGCCGCGCCGGCGCCGCCCGCTGCAGGGTGAAGCCGGTATACTGCGCGCCTTTCTGATGACAGGCTGCGGCCGAAGGTTTGATTCATGCGCAACGATGCTCTCGACGAGCTGGAAGTAGTCCCCAGTCTGACCAATGATGTGCGTGACCGCACTGATTATGCTTTTTCCGGCAAGCCTGAAGCGCAACCCCGCGCGCAGATCGCGACCGGGACTGCCCAGCCAGCCCGTGCATCAACGGCGCCGCTGTGGACGCTGTTGGGTGCGGTGCTGATCGCCTTTGCCGGACTGGCCTGGTGGAGTTCCCAGCAGATTGCGCTGCTGAATCAGCAGTTGCTCGCTACCCAGCAGAGTTTTGCCCAGATCAGCGAGGAAGCCGCAGGGCGGATCAAGGACATCTCCGGCAAGGTGGTCGCCACTGAATCCAATGTCACCAGCGAAAGCGAATCGCTGAAACTGCGCGTCAAGCAGCTGGAAACCCGTCTGGCCGAGCTGGGCAAGCAGCAGCAGAATCTGCAGGGCCAGAGCACGGCACAGGGCAAGCGGGTGGACAGCCTGAACAGCGATCTCAAGGGGCAGCAGGCCGGCCTCAAACAGGCGGATGGCCAGTTGCAGACATTGACCAAAGCGCAGGAAAAACTGCAGGCCGGCCAGACGGCCTTCGCCGCACTGGAGACCAGGGTCAAGACACTGGGCGCCGATATAGACGTGCTCAAGCAGCAGGGCAAGAGCGTCGGCCGTCTCGAACAGGATCTGCTGGTGCTGCGCAGTGAACTGGATAACCAGTCGGCCAAGGGCAGCAGCACCGCCGAGTTCGATGCCTTCCGCGCCCAGACCACGCGCAACCTCAACACCCTGCAAGCCCAGATACAGACCCTGCAGCAGCAAATCAATACGCGCCCTTGAGGCGCAGCTGTCAGATGATTGGCTTGGCGCGGTTTCGTAGGGTGGGTTAGGCCTGCGGCCTAACCCACCCTACGACTGCCGGCTTAAGCGGTGTGTCGCATCAGGCCGCATTGGCCGCTGGTTGTTCTTCACTCAAACCGTATTGACGCAGCAGGCGGTTCTTTTTCGCCGGTTCGATGTGCATCCGGCGCACCTCCCCGTTGCAGGCGGCGATGACCCGCGGGTTCATCACGCGGAACCACAGCGGCGGAATGTAGGCCACCAGAAACATGCCGAAGTAGCCGTTGGGCAGCGTCGGCAGATTGGGGAAATCCCGCAGTGACTGGTAGCGCCGGGTCGGATGCGCATGGTGATCGGAATGCCGCTGCAGGTGCAGGGTCGCCCAGTTGGAGAACAGGTGATTGCTGTTCCAGGAATGGTGCGGTTGGCAATTCTCATAGCGTCCGTTGGGCAGCTTCTGCCGCAGCAGGCCGTAGTGCTCGATGTAGTTGGCCGAGGTCAGCTGGAAGGCGCCCCAGAAGGCGGTGATCAACAGGAACGGCAGCAGCTGCAGACCGAATGCAGCGATCAGCGCGCCATACAGCACCAGGCTGATCAGCGCCGGCTGGATGATTTCGTTCTGCAGGCTCCAGACCGATTTACCGGCACGCTCCAGGCGCTCGCTTTCCAGATCCCAGGCGCGGAAGAAGCCGCCGGGCATTTCGCGGAATACAAAGCGGTAGATGCTTTCGCCCATGCGCGAGGAGGCCGGGTCCACCGGTGTCGCCACATCGCGGTGATGGCCGCGGTTATGCTCGATAAAGAAGTGCCCGTAGAAACCCAGCGCCAGAGTGATTTTCGCCAGCCAGCGCTCTAATGATGGCTTCTTGTGGCCCAGTTCGTGGCCCAGATTCAGCCCGTAGCCGAGGGTGCCGCCGGCGCTGAGTACCACCGCCAGTACGCCGTACCAGGGCAGTTCATGGGTGCCGACAAAAATGGCACTGACGATGAAGTTCAACCACAGCACCGGCACCAGCGCATAGGTGATCAGGCGGTAATAGCGATCCGCCTCCAGCGCCGGAACCGCCTCCTCTGGCGGGTTGCTCAGGTCCTCACCGAGCAGGTAGTCGAGCAATGGCACCACCAGATAGAAGAACGCCGGGCCCAGCCATAACCAGATAATGGACGGGTCCACCAGCACATACAGCGCCGGACCGGCCAGCGCCAGCAGCGGGGAGGTCAGCGAAAACAGCCAGAGGTAACGCTTGCGGTCACGGTAGGTGGGGGCCGCCAGATGGGGTGTTGCGCTCATCTCGCTCATCGGGCATCTCCTGATGCTCTGTTTATAGGCAGAGTAGACTCCCGCAGCGCTATCAGCAGAACCGTTGTGCTGGGCAATTTATCGTCTTATTGTGACAGCCGGTTTTTCCGTTCGGAGCCAACATGCAGCGCGCTGTCGATTACCTGCAACCCACCATGCATCCGGTGTACGCCCGTCTACTGTGCATGGATCTGCGCAAGCGTGGTTTCACTCAGGAGCAGATTCTGGCCGGCAGCAACCTTGACTGGCAGACCCTGCACAGCGAAAACCGCCTGCTCAGCCTGGAGCAGATGGGGCGGCTGATCATGCAGGCGGAAAGCCTCAGCGCTTGTCCATGGCTGGGCCTGGAAGTCGGCGCCATGACCCAGGTCGCGGCCCATGGCCAGCTGGGCTATGCCGCTGTGGCCAGTGCCGACCTGCGCAGCCTGATCAGCGTGATCCAGCGCTTCAGCCCGCTGCGCCTGAGCGGGCTGGATCTGCAGGGTTGCGAGAGTGGCGAGCGTTTCGAAATGCGCGCGTTCGAGCGTTTCGAGATGCAGCGCCTGGGCGAATTCATCTATGGCAACCTGGCGACCATTTCCCTGCGCTTGCTGGAGACCGCCAGTGGCAAGCTGGATCTGCAACAGCTGCTTTTTGCCTTCCCCTTTGCCGAACCGGAGTGGGCCGGGGAGTACCGCAAACTGCTGGGCAGCAATGTCGAGTTTGGCGCGCCGGTGTACCTCTTCAGCATGCCGCTGGAATGGCTCGATTGGCCGTGCCTGACCGCCGACGCCGAGTTGGCGCGGCTGGCGTTGCGTGACTGCGAATTCCAGTTGCAGCACCTGAACCAGACCCATGGCTGGAGTGGCCGGGTGCGCCAGCGCCTGCTGGTAGCAGACGGCCGCTACCCGACCCTGGATGAGCTGGCCGAAGAGTTTCACCTGTCCACCCGCACGCTGATTCGCCGCTTCCGCGAGGAAGGTTGCCAGTATCAGGAGCTGCTTGATCAGGTTCGTCAGGAACTGGCCTGCTGGTTGCTGGTGCACACCGAATTGAGTGTGGAAGCGATTGCCGAACGCCTTGGCTACAGCGATACCAGCAACTTCAGCCGGACCTTCCGGCGCTGGCTGGGCATGCCGCCGAACATGTTTCGCAACAGCCGCTCGCCGGCCGGCCAGCCATGAATTATCTGGCGCATTTGCATCTGGGCGGCGATCAACCGGCACAGTTGCTGGGCAGCCTGTATGGCGACTTTGTCAAAGGCTGGCTCAGCGGTCAGTGGCCGCCGGAGATCGAGGCCGCCATTGGCCTGCACCGGCGCATTGATGCGTTCACCGACAGTCACCCGTTACTGGCTGCGTCACGTGCGCGCTTTCCGCAGACCCGACGTCGCTATGCGGGGATTTTGCTGGATGTGTTTTTCGATCACTGCCTGGCGCGGCACTGGCAGGACTATGCCGCAGAGCCGCTAGCGCAGTTCAGCGGCCGGGTCTATCAGGTGTTGCTGCAGGAGCCGCAACTGCCTGAGCGACTGGCACTGATTGCGCCGCGGATGGCGGAGCAGGACTGGCTCGGCAGTTACCGTGATTTCGCCGTGTTGCAGCAGGTGCTGGTGGGTATGCAGCGTCGTTTGTCACGTCCGCAAGGACTGGACGGCGCGCTGGAGGAACTGGAGCGCCTGTACGATCCGCTGCTGGCGGATTTCCGCGAGTTCTATCCGCAACTGCAGGCGTTTGCCGAGGCCCGGCGCGGCATGGCTTGATGGCGCTCGAAAAGTAGCCCGGATGCAATCCGGGAACGGCGCGACACAAACAGACAATTCCCCGGATTTCATCCGGGCTACCCGCTTTTAGTCCCCTCTCCCGCTTCGGGAGAGGGTTAGGGAGAGGGGCGTTCGGCTTTCCCTCTCCCCCGGCCCCTCTCCCACCAGTGGGAGAGGGGAGGAAGATGACTCAAGCCGGCTGCCCATTCGGAGCAACACCGTACAACGCTTGGGCGATCGATTCCCTGGCCTGCCGGGCCAGCTGGTTGCGGCTGGCTGACTCACTGGAAATGGGGCTCAGCAGCTGGATCTCGACGCTGACCGCTTCGCTGGAGAGTAGCCGCAGCAGATGGCTGAGCAGTTCGTCGTCGTCAATAAAGGGTGACAGCTGGCAGCGCTTGCCGTTGCGCACGTAGCGGATCGCTACCGGCTGCAGCGCCACGCCACTGTCAATCGCGCTGGCCAACAGGCGCGGGTGAAAGGTGCGCAGAGCGCTGCCATCCGACGTGCTGCCTTCCGGGAACAGCAGCAGATGCCGCTCCTGTTGCAGGTGCGCGCTCAGTTGCTGATTGACCTCGGCGCACTGATGGGCGCCGCGCTGGATGAACAGCGTTCCGGCCTGATTCGCCAGCCAGCCCAGCAGTGGCCAGTCCCGCACTTCCGCCTTGGACAGGAACGACAGCGGTGCGAGCATGCCGAGCAGCGGAATATCCAGCCATGACACATGGTTGCTGACCCACAGCATCGGTTGTTGCGGCGCCTGGCCAGTCACGCTCACCCGCAACGGCAGGGCCCGGCTCAGGCACTGCATGAACCAGCGGCTCAGACGCTGACGCAGCGCCAGCAGATCACGGCGTGACAACCATTCGAGCGCGCTGACCAGCGCGCCCAGCAATACGCCCAGCAGCAATACGCCAGCCAGACGGGTCAGGCGCAGGGCCAGCCGAAGTCGGTTCATGGCGGCTTACACCGCCGCCTTGAAGTGCCGGGCATAGCGCGGGCTGAGGTCTTCGCGTTTGAGCAGGATAAACAGATCGGCGACCTGGAAGTCCTTGTCCCAGCTTGGCTCGCCACAGATCTTTGCGCCCAGGCGCATATAGGCCTTGAGCAGCGGCGGCATCTCGGCGTGCAGATTGTCCGGCAACTGCACCGCTGGCAGCGGGGTCAAGGGGATGGCGCGCAGGTGTTCGGTACTCAGGTGCTGTTCGCGCAGGCGCTGCATGATCACCGCCGCCTGCAAACCGCCATCCTGCATGGTCACGCTGGCGCAACCCATCAGGTAACGGTAGTCACCTTCGTTGAGAATCTCTGCCAGCTCGCTCCACAGCACCGTGATGGTGGCGCCGTTGCGGTAGGCCGGGTCCACGCAGGTGCGCCCCAGTTCGAGAATCGGCCCTTGCAGGTTGCTCAAGCCGACCAGGTTGAATTCTTCCTCGCTGTAGAAGCGTCCGAGCTTTTGTGCGGCGCTATGATCGAGCAGGCGGGTGGTGGCGACCAAGGCGCCGCTGTGCAGATCGCGCACGCCGATGTGCTGGCAGTGCGGATCGTAGTCATCCATGTCCAGGCCCAGTTCGGCTCCCTTCAGCTGCGCACTGAATTCACTGCTGAAGATGCGGAACCGCAACGCTTGAGCTTCACGCAGGGCCTTGGCACCCTGCAGCCGTTCGGCTTGCAGTAAGCGGGGGCGGCGGTTGTCCAGGCTGCGCACAATCTGCTTCATGGCATCTCTCCGTGTGATTGGCTGTTTGCTCTTGCGGTCGTGATCACTTGCTGTGCAAGCTCAACCTATGAGGATCTGGTGTCACGTCCGTGACAGTTTCACGAAGCTTGGATGACAGGCACTGAGGAAGACCGCTATGCCCTGGACCCGTTTACTGGAAAACCACCCCCGACTGCCGGCAACCAACCTGCCCGAGTGGTTTGCCAGCCTGTTGCAGGCCTGCCCGGCGGCGGCTCCTTTCGAATTGGCGGTGTTGGGCGGGGCCCGCGCGGCCACGCCCGGACTGGCGTTTCTGGCCGGTTATCAGGGCGCACTGCGCGTGCTCTGGCCGTCGGCACCGGCCAGCCTGGGCGCGCTGTGTGTCACCGAAAACAAGAGCACCCGGCCGGCGGACATGAGTACCCGCCTGCAGGGTTTGCTGCTCAATGGGCGCAAGGATTTCGTCACCGCCGGTGATGCCGCTGACTGGATGCTGGTGGCGGCGCGCGAGGACGCGGCCGGCGAGTCACCACGTCTGGCGCTGGCGGTGGTGCATGCCGGCGCGCCGGGGTTGCGCGTGGAGAATCTGCCGGCGCTGCCGCTGATGCCGGATGTCAGCCATGCACGCATGCATTTGCAGGATGTGCATTGCGAGCGACTGGCCGGGGATGGCTGGGATGCCTATGTCAAACCGTTCCGCAGCATCGAGGATGTGCATGTACTGGCGGCGCTGACGGCTTGGTTGTTCGGGGTGGGGCGTGAGTGCGCTTGGCCGCAGACACTGCAACTAGGCCTTCTGGCCTTGTTGTCTGGATGCGCCGAAGTGGCGCGGCGGGACCCTTCGGCGGCCGCCACGCATGTGTTGCTGGCTGGCGTGTTTGCCCAGCAGCAGGCATTACAAACGGAACTGGATGCGGCTTTTGTCAGCGGCCCGGAACAGTGGAAAAAATTGTGGCAGCGTGACCGTAATTTGCTGGCTGTGGCTGGTGCGGCGCGTAGCAAACGGCTGGCGAAGGCACTGCAAACGCTTGGGATGCAGGCGTAGGGTGGGTTAGCCGCATCGCGGCTGCCAGCCTCTCGGCTGGTTTGTGGGTTACGGCCTGCGGCCTAACCCACCCTACAAAAGCACGACATTAGCGGGGCGGAGCCCTAAGGGTGGTTGGTCAGCCAGATGCCTGTGGCGTCTTCACGGCACGGCAGGGCATGCAGTGACTGGCCGGCGCAGGGGCCGGCCACGCACTCACCGTTTTCAATGAGGAACAGCGCGCCGTGGGTGGCGCACTGGATCAGGCTGCCGCTGTGATCGAGAAACTGATCCGGCAGCCACTCCAGCGGCACCCCGCGGTGCGGGCA
>DATMWH010000244.1:0-23760 GCA_035562615.1 Pseudomonas sp.
TGGTTGGCAGTGCTTGCGCTCCGTCCGGCGCCTCTACCGGTTCACGCGAAGCGCTGGAACTGCGCGATGGCGACAAGAGCCGTTACCTGGGCAAGGGTGTTTTGAAGGCCGTGGCCAATATCAATGGGCCGATCCGTGATCTGCTGCTGGGCAAAGATGCCACTGATCAGCAAGGTCTGGATCGTGCGATGATCGCCCTCGACGGCACCGAGAACAAAGCCTCGCTGGGTGCCAACGCCATCCTCGCGGTATCGCTGGCCGCCGCCAAGGCCGCTGCTCAGGCCAAAGGCGTGCCGCTGTATGCGCACATCGCCGATCTGAATGGCACTCCGGGCGTGTACTCGATGCCGGTCCCGATGATGAACATCATCAACGGCGGCGAGCATGCCGACAACAACGTCGACATCCAGGAGTTCATGGTTCAACCGGTTGGTGCCAAGACCTTCTCCGATGCGCTGCGCATGGGCACCGAGATCTTCCATCATCTCAAGGCTGTGCTCAAAGCGCGTGGCCTGAGTACTTCGGTGGGTGATGAAGGCGGCTTTGCGCCGAACCTGGCTTCCAACGAAGACGCGCTGGCCGCCATCGCCGAAGCCGTGGCCAATGCCGGCTACAAACTGGGTACCGACGTGACCCTGGCGCTGGACTGCGCTTCCAGCGAGTTTTTCGAAGACGGCAAGTACGATCTGGCCGGCGAGGGCAAAGTGTTCAGCCCTGAAGGTTTTGCTGATTATCTGGCCGGGCTGACCCAGCGTTATCCGATCATCTCCATCGAAGACGGTATGGACGAGTCCGATTGGGCTGGCTGGAAAATCCTGACTGACAAGATCGGTGAGAAAATCCAGCTGGTGGGTGACGATCTGTTCGTGACCAATACCAAGATCCTCAAGCGCGGCATTGATGAGTCGATCGGCAACTCGATCCTGATCAAGTTCAACCAGATCGGTTCGCTGACCGAGACGCTGGAAGCCATCCAGATGGCCAAGGCAGCCGGCTACACCGCGGTGATTTCGCACCGCAGCGGTGAGACTGAAGACAGCACGATTGCCGATCTGGCCGTCGGTACCGCGGCTGGACAGATCAAGACCGGTTCCCTGTGCCGTTCCGACCGCGTATCCAAGTACAACCAGCTGCTGCGCATCGAAGAGCAGCTGGGCGCCAAGGCGATCTATCGCGGACGTGCCGAGTTCCGCGGCTGATCCTGCAACACCAAAAAGGGCAGCGCTGGCTGCCCTTTGCTTATGGAATGCCCTGGTCACATGACGAAGACTCCCTACTGGCTGTTTCTGGTGCTGATCCTGCTGCTGGCAGGGTTGCAGTACCGGCTGTGGGTGGGTGACGGCAGTCTGGCGGAGATCGCCGAGCTCAAACGTCAAATCGCCGCCCAGCAGGGCGAGAATCGGCATTTGCTGGAGCGCAACCGTATCCTTGAGGCCGAAGTGCTGGAGCTGAAAAAGGGTATGGAAACGGTTGAAGAGCGTGCCCGGCATGAGCTGGGTATGGTCAAAGAGGGCGAGACCCTCTATCAGCTGGCCGAATGAAGACGGTCGTTAAAGCTGCGCCGGCATTCTGGGTGGTGATACCTGCCGCCGGTGTTGGTGCAAGGATGCAGGCCGACCGGCCCAAGCAGTACCTGTCACTGGCAGGTCGCAGTATTCTCGAACATACCCTTGACTGCTTTCTGGATCACCCTGGCCTCAAAGGCTTGGTGGTCTGTCTGGCTGCCACTGATCCTTATTGGCCAGAACTGGCCTGCGCCACTGATCCACGCATACAGCGTGCTGACGGGGGGCGTGAGCGTGCGGATTCGGTACTCAGTGGCTTGCGTGCGCTAGCCGGGCTTGGCGCCAAAGATCAGGATTGGGTGCTGGTGCACGATGCCGCCCGGCCCAATCTGGCCCGTGAAGATCTTCAGCGTTTGCTCGAAGCATTGGCGGATGATCCGGTAGGCGGTCTGTTAGCGCTGCCTGCGCGCGATACCTTAAAGCGTGCCCAGCCGGATGGTCGTGTGCTGGAAACCGTCGACCGCAGCCATGTCTGGCAGGCATTTACGCCGCAGATGTTCCGCTTTGGAGCCTTGCAGCAGGCGCTCTCATCTGCGCTGAAGGAGGGTGCGACCATTACCGATGAAGCATCGGCAATTGAATTGTCCGGTTTGGCGCCGCGGCTGCTCGAGGGGCGTGCGGACAACCTGAAAGTAACCCGTCCGGAAGACTTGCAGTTACTGCGTCTGCTGTGGGCGAGCAAGGGCTGAGCACTTCCAGTTCGCCCTTTCAGGTGATATCTGCGGCTACACTGGCAGCCATCAAAAAATCACTCGGAGACTCCCATGCTCAAGTCGCGTGCCGCCGTAGCCTTTGCGCCCAACCAGCCGTTGCAGATTGTCGAAGTCGATGTGGCCCCGCCCAAGGCCGGAGAAGTGTTGGTGCGCATCGTCGCCAGCGGTGTCTGCCACACCGATGCCTACACCCTGTCCGGCGAGGACAGCGAGGGCGTGTTCCCGTGCATTCTCGGGCATGAGGGCGGAGGCATCGTTGAGGCGATCGGTGAGGGCGTGACCTCGCTGGCGGTCGGCGATCATGTGATTCCGCTCTACACCGCAGAGTGCCGGCAGTGCAAATTCTGCCAGTCGGGCAAGACCAACCTCTGTCAGGCAGTCCGTGCCACCCAGGGCAAAGGGCTGATGCCGGATGGCACTACGCGCTTCTCCTATCAGGGACAGCCGATATACCACTACATGGGCTGTTCGACTTTTTCCGAATACACCGTACTGCCGGAAATCTCGCTGGCCAAAATCCCCAAGGATGCGCCGCTGGAAAAAGTCTGCCTGCTCGGCTGTGGCGTCACCACCGGCATCGGAGCGGTGCTCAATACCGCCAAGGTCGAGGAGGGCGCCACGGTAGCGATCTTCGGGTTGGGCGGTATTGGTCTGGCGGCAATCATCGGTGCCAGCATGGCCAAGGCCGGGCGCATCATTGCGATTGATATCAATCCGGCCAAGTTCGCGATTGCCCGGCAGCTGGGCGCCACCGATTGCATCAATCCCAAAGACTTCGACAAGCCGATTCAGGACGTAGTGGTCGAGCTGACTGACGGCGGTGTGGATTACTCATTCGAGTGCGTTGGCAATGTGCAGCTCATGCGTGCAGCCCTGGAATGCTGCCACAAGGGCTGGGGCGAATCGGTGATTATCGGGGTGGCGGGGGCCGGTCAGGAAATCAGCACGCGGCCCTTCCAGTTGGTGACCGGCCGCGTCTGGCGTGGTTCAGCCTTTGGGGGCGTGCGTGGACGTACCGAGCTGCCCGGTTATGTGGCCAAAGCCCAGAGCGGCGAGATTCCATTGGACACCTTCATTACCCACACCATGGGGCTGGAGCAAATCAATCACGCCTTCGACCTGATGCATGAAGGCAAGAGCATACGCAGCGTGATTCATTTCTAGCTGCTGTCAGGCAATGCTCGTTTTTTTGGCGGTGGTCAGGTCAAGCCGGAGCAAACTGGTTAGAATCACGCCCTGACTTTTTTGGGCCCGATTTCCCCATGACCAGCTCTCTGCGTATTGGCCACGGCTACGATGTGCACCGTTTCGGCGAGGGTGATTTCGTCACCCTTGGCGGCGTGCAGATTCCCCACCGCTTTGGTCTGCTCGCTCATTCCGATGGCGATGTCCTGTTGCATGCCCTGAGCGATGCCTTGCTGGGAGCAGCGGCGCTTGGCGATATCGGCCGGCACTTCCCGGATACCGACCCCACCTTCAAGGGCGCGGACAGCCGTGTGCTGTTGCGGCATGTGCTGGCACTGGTCAAGGCCAAGGGCTGGCAGGTGGGTAATGTGGACGCCACCATCGTCGCTCAGGCGCCGAAAATGGCCCCGCATATCGAGGCCATGCGCGCGCTGATTGCTGTCGATCTCGAGGTTCAGCTGGACCAGGTCAACGTCAAGGCCACGACCACCGAGAAGCTCGGCTTCACCGGGCGCGAGGAAGGCATCGCGGTGCATGCCGTAGCCTTGTTGTCTGCACTATGAATGAACTCGAACTGCTCGGGCCGCAGGCCCATGGTCCGGTCTGCGGTCAGGCGGTGCTCAAGGCGACCGCCGAAGACTTTCAGGTGGATGAAGTGCTCGATATCGAGCTGTCCGGTCAGGGTGAGCATCTCTGGCTATGGGTGGAAAAGCGTGGCCTGAATACCGAAGAGGCTGCCCGGCGTCTGGCGCGTGCGGCCGCTGTGCCGCAGCGAGCAATCAGTTACGCCGGGTTGAAGGACCGTCAGGCATTGACCCGTCAGTGGTTCAGTCTGCATTTGCCGGGCAAGGCGGATCCGGATTTGTCCGGCGCCGAAGGGCACAGCCTGAGCATCCTCAAAACCGTGCGCCATTCACGCAAACTGCAGCGCGGGGCGCACGAAGCCAATGGTTTTACCTTGCGCCTGAAGCAACTCAAGGCCGATCCGGCGGTGTTGGAAGAGCGCCTGCAGTTAATCAAGCAGCAGGGCGTGCCCAACTATTTCGGCCTGCAACGCTTTGGGCATCAGGGCGGCAATCTTCAGGAAGCCTTGCGCTTTGCTGAGCGCGGCGAGTTTCCCGAACAGCGCAACCTGCGCTCGCGCGTGTTGTCGGCTGCCCGCAGTTATCTGTTCAATCGGGCGCTGGCGCAGCGCGTCGCGGCCGGCAACTGGAACAAGGCGGAAGTGGGTGATCTGCTGGCGTTTACCGACAGCCGGAGTTTTTTCATGGCGGGCGAGGCCGAGTGCGTCGATCCGCGCCTGGCCATTCTGGACCTGCATCCGACCGGGCCGTTGTGGGGGGAAGGCGATTCGCCGGCGGCTGGCAGTGCGCACACCCAGGAGCAAAGGCTGGCGGGCGAACATGCCGCTCTGGCCAACTGGCTGGCAAGCGCCGGAATGAAGCAGGAAAGGCGCACGTTGCGCCTCCCCATCAACCGGCTGACATGGCATTATCCCGAACCTGATGTTCTGCAACTGGCTTTTGTCCTGCCCGCAGGATGTTTCGCCACCGTGGTGGTGCGCGAACTGGTTGAACTTGTGGCCGCGGGACCTACGGATACTGCATGCGAATTCTGATTTCCAATGATGACGGGGTGAATGCCCCAGGTCTGGCTGCGCTGCATTCGGCGCTGGCCGATTTTGCCGAGTGCGAGGTGATCGCTCCGGACCAGGACAAGAGTGGCGCCAGCAGTTCGCTGACACTCGACCGTCCACTGCATCCACAGCGCTTGTCCAATGGCTTTATCAGCCTCAATGGCACGCCGGCCGATTGCGTACACCTTGGCCTGAACGGCTTGCTGGCTCAATCGCCGGATATGGTAGTTTCCGGTATCAACCTGGGTGCCAATCTGGGCGATGACGTGCTGTACTCAGGCACCGTCGCAGCGGCGCTGGAAGGACGTTTTCTCGAACGGCCAGCCTTTGCCTTTTCCCTGTTGTCGCGTCTGCCGGATAACCTGCCCACCGCTGCCTGGTTCGCCCGCAAACTGGTCGAAGCGCAGGATCGGCTGAGCTTGCCGGCGCGCACGGTGCTCAATATCAATGTGCCAAACCTGCCGCTGGATCACATCCGCGGTGTGCAGTTGACCCGCCTCGGTCATCGCGCCCGCGCGGCCGCACCGGTCAAGGTGGTCAATCCGCGCGGCAAGGAAGGTTACTGGATCTCGGTCGCCGGTGATGCTGAGGATGGAGGCCCCGGCACCGATTTTCATGCGGTGATGCAGGGCTATATATCCGTCACGCCGCTGCAGCTGGATCGTACGTTTGCCGATGGGTTTTCGGGCATGGAGAGCTGGTTGGAGTCGTTGTTGTGAGTCCTCTTGAAGATGAGATGCAGCGTCGCGGAATCGGCATGACCTCGCAACGCACGCGTGAACGCCTGATTGAGCGCTTGTACGAAGAAGGCTTGTCCAGTGCGCGGGTGCTGGAAGTCATTCGGCGTACGCCGCGGCATCTGTTTGTTGACGAAGCGCTGGCACATCGCGCCTATGAGGACACCGCACTGCCCATCGGGCATAACCAGACCATTTCGCAGCCCTACATGGTTGGCCGGATGACCGAGTTGTTGCTCGCCGGTGGGCCGCTGGACAAGGTGCTGGAGATTGGTACTGGCTGTGGTTATCAGACGGCTGTGCTGGCCCAGTTGGTCGAGCGGGTGTTTACCGTGGAGCGTATTCAGGTTCTGCAGGATCGCGCCAAGGAGCGCCTGGCTGAACTGAAAATGCGCAATGTGGTGTTCCGCTGGGGCGATGGCTGGGAGGGCTGGCCAGCATTGGCACCGTACAACGGCATCATGGTGACGGCTGCCGCCAGCGATGTGCCGCAGGCACTGCTGGATCAATTGGCGCCGGGTGGGCGTCTGGTTATTCCCGTCGGGGCGGGCGAGGAGCAGGATTTGCTACTGATCATCCGTGAGGAAGACGGCTTTTCACGCCATGTGCTGGATTCTGTGCGTTTTGTTCCTTTGCTCAATGGACCGTTGGCCTGATCATGGGGAAAGCCTTGAAGCATTACTTGCTGTTGTTTCTCAAAGGAATGGCCATGGGCGCGGCGGATGTTGTGCCGGGCGTGTCTGGCGGCACAGTGGCATTCATCACCGGCATTTACGACGAATTGCTGGCCTCGCTGGCGCAACTGCCGAAAGCTGCGACCCTGTTGCTGCGTGGTCGCATCGCTCAGGCATGGCAATGCGCTAACGCCAATTTCCTGCTGGCGCTGGTGAGTGGAATCCTGCTGAGTGTGTTGTCCCTCGCCCGGCTGATTACAGCCTTGCTCGAAACCCAGCCGGTGGCCATCTGGTCGTTTTTTTTCGGACTGATTCTGGTCTCCACGCACATTGTTTACCGTGAGGTCGGGCACTGGAGCACATCACGGCTGGTCAGTGCCTTGCTCGGTGGTGTTTTTGCCTGGTGGATCACGGTGGCTGCCCCGATTCAGCTTGAAGGCACTTTGCTGACGCTGTTTCTGGCCGGTGCGGTGGCCATTTGCGCGATGATCCTGCCTGGTATTTCCGGCAGCTTTATCCTGCTGCTGCTGGGCCTTTACTCGATCGTCATCGGTGCAGTAAAAGAGCTGGATCTGCTGGTGCTGGCGGTTTTTGCCAGTGGCTGCTTGTTGGGAATCCTGTGTTTTTCCAGATTTTTGCATTGGCTGCTGCATCGCTGGCGTGACGTTACGCTGGCCTTTCTTGCCGGGCTGATGGTGGGTTCGCTGAATAAAGTCTGGCCGTGGAAACAGACGCTTACCTGGCGTGCGGATAGTCAGGGCGTGATGCAGCCGTTGTTGCAGGAAAATCTCTGGCCGAGTCAGTTTGCCCAAGACCCGCAAGTACTGCTGGCGATCAGCCTTGCACTGGCGGGCGCTGCCCTGGTTCTGGGGTTGGAGTGGCTGGCAGCCTACCTGTCCAGACCTGCCAAGGCCCTGGGCCAGTGAAATTTACAGGGAGGCAAGAGGTGCCATCATTGAACTGCGCAGCACCATCGCATACTGCGGATCAGCCATTGCCGGCGCTGCGTATGCTGCTCCTGGGAAGTCTTGTTGCCGGTCTGTTGGCGGGTTGCAGCAGTTCGCCGAGTGAGTCCGTGCAGGTGGTTGATCGCAATGCGGCTTCGGCCAAGCAGCAGAAGCCCCAGCCGGCAGGTGGGCAGTACATTGTGCAGCGTGGCGATACGTTGTACTCGATAGCGTTCCGATTTGGCTGGGACTGGAAAGCGCTCGGGGCCCGTAACAACATACCGGCGCCCTACGTGATCAAGCCGGGACAGGTCATCCGTTTTGACTCGCTATCCCCGGCGCAGCCAGCAGTCCGTTCGCCAGCAACCTATACCGCCACGTCCAAGCCGGTTGCCACACCGGGTAAGCCTGCTGCCTATCCACCGATTCAGCCAGTGCCGCAAGCCGCCAAGCCGCCGGTTAGCATGAATAATTCTCCGGTTGCCAGCAGTAAACCTTCTGCTTTGCCCGCTCCGGTAGTGACCCCGGTAAAGCTCTCTAGCGCAGGCTGGGCGTGGCCTGCGACGGGGCAAGTGATTGGCCGGTTTTCTTCAAACGGTAGTTTGAATAAAGGCATTGATATCGCCGGTGAATTAGGACAGCCTGTTTTGGCTGCGCAGGACGGAACCGTTGTGTATGCCGGAAGTGGTTTGCGGGGCTACGGCGAACTGGTGATCATCAAGCACAGCGATGTCTATGTAAGCGCTTACGGACATAACCGCAGTTTGCTGGTGCGGGAAGGGCAAAAGGTCAAGGCAGGACAGGTCATTGCCGACATGGGTTCGACAGGTGCCGACCGGGTGAAGCTTCATTTCGAAATTCGCCGGCAGGGTAAACCCGTCGATCCGCTGCAGTATCTGCCACGTCGATAACCTGGGGTTTGTTCGTGCGGTTACCTAGGGGGGCAAGCGTGCGAATGCCATGGATACTGGCGATTGCAGGCTTGCGGCGGGACTCAGTGAAGGATAATAAGAAATGGCTCTCAAACTTAATGAAGTGCCTGAGTTCGAAGTTGACGATGATTTGCTCCTGCTGGAGCGTGAAATCATCATGGAAGATGCGGCTGATGCTGAGTCGGATCAACCTGCCACCAGTCGGGGCACCAAAGCTTCTGCAGGCCTGAAGCAGCACAAGTACATCGACTACACCCGGGCGCTGGACGCCACCCAGTTATATCTCAACGAAATCGGCTTTTCGCCACTGCTCAGTCCCCAGGAAGAAGTGCATTTTGCACGCCTGGCGCAACGCGGTGACCCTGCCGGTCGCAAACGCATGATCGAGAGCAATCTGCGCCTGGTGGTGAAGATAGCCCGTCGTTATGTCAATCGTGGTTTGTCGCTGCTGGATCTGATTGAAGAGGGCAACCTCGGACTGATCAGGGCGGTGGAGAAATTCGATCCTGAGCGCGGCTTCCGCTTTTCCACCTACGCGACCTGGTGGATCCGTCAGACCATCGAGCGCGCCATCATGAATCAGACGCGGACTATCCGTCTGCCCATCCATGTGGTGAAAGAGCTCAACGTCTATCTGCGTGCGGCGCGTGAGTTGACGCAAAAGCTTGACCACGAGCCATCCCCGGAAGAGATTGCCTGTCTGCTGGAAAAACCCGTGTCGGATGTCAAGCGCATGCTGGGTCTGAACGAGCGTGTTTCCTCGGTGGATGTTTCGCTTGGCCCGGATTCAGACAAGACGTTGCTCGATACCCTGACGGATGATCGCACCACCGATCCCTGTGATCTGCTGCAGGACAGTGATCTGTCGCAGAGTATTGATGAGTGGCTGGGTGATCTGACCGAGAAGCAGCGGGAAGTGGTGATCCGCCGTTTCGGTTTGCGTGGCCATGAAAGCAGCACGCTGGAAGAGGTAGGCCATGAGATCGGTCTCACCCGTGAACGGGTTCGGCAGATTCAGGTTGAAGCGCTCAAGCGCCTGCGCGAGATATTGGAAAGCAACGGTCTTTCCGGTGATTCGCTGTTCCAGTAAAAGCCGGCCCTCATCTGACCTGTGCAGGTGAGGGCAGCTAGCCGTTGCGGCTTGGTCAGTCCGCCATCATATGAATGGTTTCGCCGCGCAGTCTGACCTCGATAGTTTCCCCTTCAGTCAGCTTGTAGCGTTGTGCAACATGCCGTGCGACGTTCATGCTCAGTGGTTGCCCGGTGCTTTCCAGATTGACGCGATATTGCTCGCCCAGTGACAGCAGTCGCTGAATCCTGACACTGACAGGATTGTCCAGGGGCGTGCCTGGCCTGCCGGCCAATGGCATGAGCAAGACACCGGAAACAGGAATTACCCATTTGACTTCGCAACCGGCTGGCAAATGCCTGTGGGGCCTGACTTTCAGCGTCAGGTCGTTCCAGCGCAGCAGGCTGTGATCGGCTTCGTGAGCCAGCAGGGTGCCGGTAAAGATGTTGCGCATGCCCAGCATGCGGGCAACAGCGGCCGACTCTGGCGATTGCAATAGGTGGTCAGGGCTGCCGGTTTGCAGCGTACGGCCTTCATTGAGGATGCACATGCGGTCCGCCAGCAAGGTGGCTTCCTCAAGGTCGTGGGTCACCAGAATGACCGGCATGCGAAAGGCCACGCGCAGCTCCGTCAGCTCTGCGTGCAATGCCTCGCGGGTAGAACGGTCAACCGCCGAGAAGGGTTCATCCAGCAACAGCACCTGGGGTTCCCGGGCCAACGCCCGGGCCAGCGCCACCCTTTGCTGCTGACCGCCGGATAACTGGTGTGGCAGGCGATGATGCAGTCCTTGCAAGTGCACGCGATCCAGCCAGTCCCGGGCCCGTGCTCTGCGCTCGGTTGCCGGGTGGTCGAGTAGCGCTTCGGCCACGTTGTCTTCTGCGCTGAGGTGTGGAAACAGGGCGAACTGCTGAAACAGCATGCCGATACGCCGGCGCGATGTGGGCAGAGCAATGCCACTAGTGCTATCAAACCAGCATTCACCGGCGCACTCGATCTTGCCCGATTGCGGTTGATAAAGACCGGCGATGCTGCGCAACAGGGTCGATTTGCCACTGCCGGAAGGTCCGACCAGCGCCAGAACTTCTCCGGGCGCACAATCCAGATGGGCATCCAGTGCGATCGGACCGCTTTGTCTGAGTTGCAACCGCAGTCCGTTACTCATGCTGTTTGTGCCTCTGTAGGCGTCGCGAGGTCGCGAAGTAAGACAAGCCAATGGCCAGCAGTGATATCAGTAAAAGAACGGCGGACATGCTGGCGGCGGCATGGTCATCAAACGCCTGAACCCGGTCGTAGATGGCTATGGCGATCGTGCGGGTCTCGCCCGGAATGCTGCCGCCGACCATCAACACCACACCAAACTCGCCCAGCGTATGGGCGAAGGTCAGCACCATCGCCGAGAGGATTCCAGGCCAGGCCAGTGGCAACTCGATGCGCCGCAGGATGCGCCAGGACGAGAGCCCACAGCAGCGGGCCGCTTCCCGAACCTCACGGGGAATGGCTTCAAAGGCGCGTTGCATCGGTTGAACGGCAAACGGCAGATTGAACAGCAAAGACGCAATCAGCAGGCCGGCAAAGGAGAATGTCAGTTGTGTGCCAAACAGGGCGTGATAGGCGCGGCCGATGGGTGATTCAGCGCCCATCGCCACCAGCAGGTAAAACCCCAGCACAGTTGGCGGTAATACCAGCGGCAATGCCAGCAGCGCCTCGATCAGGTATTTGTTGCGAAACGTTGTCCAGGCCAGCAGGCGTCCTGCCCAGATGCCGATGGGCAACAGCAGCAGCATGGTACAGATCGCCAGTTTCAGGGATAGTTGAAGTGCCGCCCAATCCATAGGTGTTTCCTAATCTTCATCCGGCAATGAGAAGCCGTATGTGCGCAGAATCTTGCGGGCATCCGGTTGCTGCAAGAAAGCATAGAAGGCAGCGCCTGCCTCGCTGGAATTGTTCAGAAGCACCATGCGCTGGCGCAGGGGCTGGTGCCAATCCTGTGGTATGAGTGCAAAACGGCTTTGCTTGGCCAAGGCTGGTGACAATGCTAGCGAGTAGGCAATGATGCCACCCTGTGCATTGCCGGAGGTGGCAAATTGCGCGGCTTGGGCAACGTTTTCGCCGAGCACCAGTTTGCCCTGCAAGGCACTCCATAAACCTGCACGCTGCAGTGCCTCCGTCGCCCTTTGCCCGTAGGGCGCATGTTCCGGATTGGCGATGGCAAACTTGCTGATCTCGCCTCGGCTCAAGGCCTGCCGCAGGCCTTGCAGCTGGCCGTCGATGTTCAGTGGTGAGCCGGTCGGTGCGATCAGGACGATTCGGCCAAGGGCATACAGCGTGCCGTCATCGCGGGTTTTCCCCGCAGCAGTCAGTTGACTGACGTAGCTTTCATCGGCGGACAGGAACAGCTCGAACGGGGCTCCTTCCTGGATCTGGCGGTAAAAATTACCCGATGAACCAAACACCAGGCGAACCGAGTTGCCCGTAGTGTGCTGATACTGCAGGGCTATTTCACTCAGGGCGAATTGCAGGTCGGCTGCAGCGGCGATCAGTGGCTGATGCCCGGTATCGGCATGGGCCGTTGTCAGTGGCAGGCTGGCGATAATCGACAGCATCAGCTGGCCAATGGCTCTTTTGAGTTTGAACAGGCGCGTCGGCTGTTTCGGTGAGGGGGCAGGTTTCATTTCATTCCAACCGTGTTCGTGCATTCATTCTGCCGGTTCTGTGCCTTGGCCGGGCCATCACGTAGCCTGATAGGTCGTGGCATATACGTGTGGCATGTAAGCATTGGCTTACATTGCTGTAGTCCAGTGGGCGCTAATTCCCCGACGGCCTGTTGGAGGTGCATTTTATCTTTTGTTTAACCTGCTGAAATTTAAAGATTTGCAAATTTAAAACTGATGATTTTGTACGCCAGTACCTGCTGTTTCGGGCTTGCTGGTTTTCAGGCAGTTATTAGTATCGCTGGTGTGCCAACGGAATGGCACAGGCTATCAAGGATGACGGTCAGGACAGCGCTGGATGCGCTTCATCAGGATGATGAGTCGGAGATACCGGGAGGAGGGATAAAAATGGGCGGCCAAGGCCGCCCGTTTTTTTGTCTGCCGGAACTTGAAGGCGCGCAATAGATGCGGGCCCTGAAGTATTCAGCGATCTAGCGCTCCAGATACTGCAACTTGTCCTTCACGCCATCCCACTCTTCAGCGTCAGGCAGCGATTCTTTCTTCTCGGTGATGCATGGCCAGATTTCCGCCAGATCAGCATTCAGTTCGATGAACTCCTGCTGGTCTTCCGGCACTTCGTCTTCGGAGAAGATGGCTTCGGCCGGGCACTCTGGCTCGCACAGGGCGCAGTCGATGCACTCGTCAGGGTGAATGACCAGAAAGTTCGGGCCTTCATAGAAGCAATCCACCGGGCAGACTTCCACGCAGTCGGTGTATTTGCACTTGATGCAGTTGTCGGTGACGACGAAGGTCATGCTGATGCTCTCCTTGGAAGGGATTGCGCCCCGGCAGGGGGCAGATTCAGAGTGGTCGCCAGAATTGCGCTTGTAAACCTGGCGATGCGAAAAAGGCGCGAAATTCTAACAGTTTGTTTGCCTTACGTCAGATACGGTTTTTCCAGGCATACAGCAGCTCCAGCGCCTGACGCGGAGTCAGCTCGTCTGGTTTGACCTTGCGCAGCTCTTCCAGCAGCGGATGCGGCAGGCTGGCGAACAGATCACTCTGCAGGGGCTTGGTCACAGGCTTGCCTGCGGCAGCAGTCTCATGCGGCAGGCTGGTGGCTTCAAGGCGCGCCAGATGTTCGCGCGCGCGCTGGATCACTTCGCCCGGCACGCCGGCCAGTTGTGCCACCGCCAGTCCATAACTCTGGCTGGCAGGGCCTGGCAGCACACGATGCAAAAACACGATGCGTTCGTTGTATTCGGTGGCGTTGAGGTGCACGTTGGCTACCAGCGGTTCACTGTCGGGCAATACCGTCAGTTCGAAGTAGTGGGTGGCAAACAGCGTGAACGCGCGCAGTCGGGCCAGATGCTCGGCGGCCGACCAGGCCAGTGACAGGCCGTCGAAGGTGCTGGTGCCGCGGCCCACTTCATCCATCAGGACCAGGCTGCGGTCGCTGGCGTTGTGCAAAATATTCGCGGTTTCGCTCATCTCGACCATGAAGGTCGAGCGTCCGCCAGCCAGATCATCGCTGGAGCCGATGCGGGTAAAGATCCGGTCCACCAGTGACAGTTCGCAGCGCGCGGCGGGGACGAAGCTGCCGATATGCGCAAGCAATACGATCAGCGCCGTCTGGCGCATGTATGTGGATTTACCGCCCATGTTCGGACCGGTGATCACCAGCATGCGGGTATTGCCGTCGAGTGCCAGATCGTTGGCCACGAAGGGGGAGTCGAGCACCTGTTCCACCACCGGATGGCGCCCCTGCTCGATGCGCATGCAGGCTTCGCTGACGAATTGCGGGCGATTCAGGCTGAGGTTCAGCGCGCGCTCCGCCAGATTGCTCAGCACGTCCAGCTCCGCCAGTGCTGCGGCGCTGTCCTGCAGTGGTGCCAGTTCGCCGATCAGGTGTTCCAGCAGGGCTTCATAGAGTTGCTTCTCACGGGCCAGCGCGCGGCTCTGGGCCGAGAGTGCCTTGTCTTCGTACGCCTTGAGCTCCGGTGTAATGAAGCGTTCGGCGCCTTTGAGGGTCTGCCGGCGGATATAGTCAGCGGGCGCGGATTCGGCCTGCTTGCTGGGCAACTCGATGAAGTAGCCGTGCACGCGGTTGTAGCCGACTTTCAGATTGGCCAGCCCGGTACGGGCTTTCTCGCGGGTTTCCAGATCCATCAGGTACTGACCGGCGTTCTCGCTCAGGCCCTGCAGTTCATCCAGTTCGGCGTCATAGCCGGTTTTCAGCACGCCACCGTCGCGAATCACCGCGGGCGGATTGTCGATGATGGCGCGGTTCAGCAGATCGGCGAGTGCCGGGTAGGTACTGATGGTTCGCGCCAGCCCTTGCAGGTGCTCAACCTCCAGGCTCGACATGGCTCTCTGCAACGCCGGCAATGCCGCCAGTGCATCGCGCAGGCGTGCCAGATCGCGGGGGCGGGCATTGCGCAGGCCAATGCGGGCGAGAATACGTTCAATGTCGCCGATGTCTTTGAGTTGCGGTTGCAGTTGCTCGAAGCGGTAACCGTCGAGCAGGCAACTGATGGAATCCTGTCGCGCTTCAAGCACGCTCAGGTCACGCAGCGGGCGGTTCAGCCAGCGGGTGAGCAGGCGGCTGCCCATGCTGGTCTGGCAGCGGTCGACCACCGACTGCAGGGTGTTATCGCGGCCGCCGGCCAGGTTGGTGTCCAGCTCCAGATTGCGCCGGCTGGCACCGTCGAGGATCACCGTGTCATCCAGCCGCTCATGACTCAGGCTGCGCAGGTGCGGCAGGGCGGTGCGCTGGGTCTCCTTGGCATAGGTGAGCAGGCAGCCGGCAGCGCCGATCGCCAGGGTCAGGTTTTCACAGCCAAAGCCTTTCAGATCCTGAGTGGCGAACTGCTGGCACAAGCCTTTCAGGGCGCTGTCGCGATCAAAATCCCAGGGTGCCCGCCGGGTAACGCCACGACGTTTTTCCAGCGGCATGCTTTGCGGCCAGTCATCCGGAATCATCAGCTCAACCGGGCTGAGGCGCTCGATCTCGGCCAGCAGGTTCTCCCAGCCCTGAATCTCCAGCACGCCGAAGCTGCCGCTGGTGATATCCAGCGTAGCCAGCCCGAACAGGCGTTCATCACCGAGTACCGCGGCCAGCAGGTTGTCGCGGCGTTCATCCAGCAGGGCTTCGTCACTCACGGTGCCGGGTGTGATGATGCGCACCACCTGACGCTCTACCGGGCCCTTGCTGGTGGCCGGATCGCCAATCTGCTCGCAGATCACTACCGATTCGCCGAGCTTGACCAGTTTGGCCAGATAACCTTCGGCGGCGTGGAAGGGCAGGCCGCACATCGGGATGGCGTTGCCTGCCGACTGACCACGGGCGGTCAGCGTGATATCGAGCAGGGCGGCGGCTTTTTTCGCGTCCTCGTAGAACAGTTCGTAAAAGTCGCCCATGCGATAGAACATCAGTTGGTTCGGATGCTGATTCTTCAGCTTCCAGTACTGTTGCATCATGGGGGTGTGGGCTGAGAGGTCGCTCATCTGGCGCGGGTCCGGCTGCAATCACAAAGTCGCGTAGTGTACGGTATCCACCTTGTCTGTATTAAGTCCGGAGGCACTCGATGGATGGTCTTACTGAACTGGCTGCCCGGCTGGGGCGAAACTTGCTTGCGCAGCAGGCGCAGGCGTGCACCGCCGAGTCCTGTACCGGTGGCGGTATTGCCGAGGCCATCACCCGGGTTGCCGGCAGTTCGGCCTGGTTCGAGGCCGGTTACGTGACCTACTCCAACCGGCAGAAAACCCGTCAGCTGGGTGTCGCCGAGGGGCTCTTCGCCGAGGTCGGTGCAGTCAGTCGTGAAGTGGTTGAGGCGATGGTGCGGGGCGCCTGTCAGCACAGTAGTGCCCGTTTCGGCGTGGCCGTCAGCGGTATCGCCGGGCCGGACGGCGGAACGGCGGATAAACCAGTGGGTACTGTCTGGCTGGCGTGGGCTGACGGTGAGCAGTTGTTCAGTCTGCGTCGCCGGTTCAGCGGTGATCGTGCCGCAGTGCGCCGGCAGACGGTTGAGCTGGCGCTACACGGGCTGATCAATCTGACTGCCGGCGCAGCGCCATTTCCTGATTAGTTATTGATCCGGCCCGTTAATATTTGAACTACACACTGTAGGAGCCAGCTTGCTGGCGATCGCTCTGATCGCCAGCAAGCTGGCCCGCTACGAAAGCGGGCGAAATTAAAACTTCACTGGGCCGGACCAATATTTGGCACAGGCTCTGTCTGGTTGAACTGCTCGCGCAAGAAGCTGGCCACCCGGTCGGTGGCCTCAGCGGCTTCGGGGAACCAGCGATCCATCGAGATAAAACCATGCAGCACGCCTTCAACACGCTGCAGTTCGCTGGTCACGCCGACGTTGGCGAGCGCCTTGGCATAGGCTTCGCCCTCATCGCGCAGCGGGTCGAAACCGGCGGTGATGGTCAGGGCTGGGGGCAAGTTGGCATGTGAGCTGGCCAGCAACGGTGAAGCCAGTGGCTCGCGGCGCTGCGCCACGCTCGGTACGTACTGTTCGATAAACCAGGCCATGCGCGGCCGGGTCAGGAAGTAGCCATCGGCAAAGTCCACTGCTGAGGGGCGATCCAGGTTACGCAGATCCACCGCCGGATACAGCAGCACTTGTGCGCTGATGGGCGGGCCCTGGCGATCACGCGCCAGCAGGCTGACCGCGGCGGCCAGATTTCCTCCGGCGCTGTCCCCGGCGACCGCCAGACGCGAAGCATCCCCGTTGAAGAACGCCGCATTCTCTGCAACCCAGCGCACGGCGGCATAGGCATCCTCCAGCGCGGCCGGGTAGACATGCTCCGGCGCCAGCCGGTAGTCAACGGCCACCACGATTGCCGGGGTTTTAACGGCCAGTGCTCGGGTCAGGTTGTCGTGGGAGTCGAGATCGCCGAGCACCCAGCCACCGCCGTGGAAGTACACAATCACGGGTAGTTTCGTGGAAGTGATCTGCGGGATGTAGATACGGATCGGCAAGGGGCCACCAGGGCCGGGAATCGTCTGGTTGCGTACCTCTGCCACGGCAGCTGGTTGCCCGGTCACCAAACCCGTTGAAGCGCGCCGGCTGGCACGGGTATCCGCAATCGACGCAGCACTGCTCAGCGCCTCCTGCGCGGTGGCCATTTTGCCGATCAGGGCGGCAGGCACGGTCAGCCATCCATGCGGGGTATGCATCCAGCTCAACAGCAGCAGGGCTGCTGCGAGGGTGGTCAGCAGCACGCCGGCAAATACTTTCTTCATATTTTTCTTCCATGGTCGCGTTGAAAGCAGACCGGCATTCTGTGGCATGCACAGCCAGACGACAAACCTGATCAACAGACCGCATGGAGGGTCATTCGTCAGCTGGCAGTAGAAAGTTTGTTGCAGGGGTAGCCGCAATACTTGCCATATGGAATACTACTGTCTACATATACAGTGTTGGTGGGCGATGGCCCCCTTTGAATACGTGAGGATGGCAATGGACGAGAATAAAAAGCGTGCACTGGCGGCAGCCCTTGGACAGATCGAGCGTCAGTTCGGCAAAGGCGCCGTCATGCGCATGGGCGACCATGAACGTCAGGCCATTCCGGCCATTTCCACCGGATCGCTGGGGCTGGATATTGCCCTGGGCATTGGCGGTCTGCCCAAAGGCCGTATCGTCGAGATCTACGGTCCCGAGTCTTCGGGTAAAACCACGCTGACCCTGTCGGTAATTGCCGAAGCGCAAAAGCTCGGGGCGACCTGCGCCTTCGTGGATGCCGAACACGCGCTGGATCCGGAGTACGCCGGCAAGCTGGGTGTGAATGTTGATGATCTGCTGGTGTCGCAGCCCGATACCGGCGAACAGGCACTGGAAATCACCGATATGCTGGTGCGCTCCAATGCGGTGGACGTCATCGTGGTCGACTCCGTGGCTGCTCTGGTGCCCAAGGCTGAAATCGAAGGCGAGATGGGCGACATGCACGTCGGCCTGCAGGCGCGTCTGATGTCGCAGGCGCTGCGCAAGATCACCGGTAACATCAAGAACGCCAACTGCCTGGTGATCTTCATCAATCAGATCCGCATGAAGATCGGCGTGATGTTCGGTAGCCCTGAAACCACCACCGGTGGTAACGCGCTGAAATTCTACGCCTCGGTACGCCTGGATATCCGCCGCACCGGCGCCGTCAAGGAAGGCGAGGAAGTGGTGGGCAGCGAAACCCGCGTCAAGGTAGTGAAGAACAAGGTGGCCCCGCCCTTCCGTCAGGCCGAGTTCCAGATTCTCTACGGCAAGGGTATTTACCGTAACGGCGAAATCATTGATCTGGGTGTGCAGCTGGGCTTGCTGGAGAAATCCGGTGCCTGGTACAGCTATCAGGGCAGCAAGATCGGCCAGGGCAAGGCCAACTCGGCTAAATACCTTGAAGACAACCCTGAAGTGGCGCGCACCATCGAACAGCTGATTCGCGACAAGCTGCTGGTTGCTCCGGTACCGGTCAAGTCGACCAGTACTGCTGACGATCTGGCCGACGCTGACATCTGACGCCAGCCATGCCGCTCGTGCTTGATAACGCCGCTGCCGTGCGGCGTACGGCAATGGATCTGCTGGCCCGGCGCGAGCACGGGCGAGTAGAGCTGGCGCGCAAACTGCGTTTGCGCGGCGCAACGCCGGAGTTGATCGAGTCTGCGCTTGACCGTCTGGAAGCAGACGGCCTGCTCAATGAATCACGTTACCTCGAATGCTATGTGAGCAGTCGCGTCCGCGCCGGTTACGGCCCGTTGCGTATCCGTGAGGAACTGGCCCAGCGCGGATTGCCGCGCGACGCCATCGAGTCAGCGCTGCGTGAAGCGCGTGTCGATTGGCTGGCCCAACTGCATGATCTTTGGCAACGGAAGTTTTCTGGTCGGCTACCCAGCGAAGCCAAAGAGCGCGCCCAGCAGGGGCGGTTTCTCAGTTATCGCGGCTATCCGCTGGATATGGTCGGGCGTTTGTTGCGCAATGCCGACACTGACTGATTCGACCGGTTCGACGGTGCTGGTCCGCTAATAGAAAGATTGTGTAGGAGCCAGCTTGCTGGTGATGCTCTTCACCCGGCGAATCGCCAGCAAGCTGGCTCCTACAACAGTCGCAGCGTTTAACCCGGTTTTCAGACTTGATTCAGGCTGGATCAATAGACGTCTGCCTTAACTGTTGTGCGCCCAGTTTTGCGGCAAGTTGATGAAATTCACCAGCTCACGCAGCCGGCCATGGTCCCGGCCATTGAACTCGAAGGCCAGGCGAATCAGGTGACATAGCTCCGGTTCATCCGTCTCGGTCTCGCAATAAGGCTGCTGCTTGAATCCCCCGCTCAGGCACAAATCGGAAAACTCCTTCTCCAGCGTCAGCAACGCATTGTCATTCAGCGGATGATTCATGCGGATCACGAACAAGCCTTTGAGCCAGCGGCTGGAGTGGAAGTTACGGTAAAACCGCGAGATTTCCTGCGCCGCTTCTTCGGCAGTGTGAGCCAGGCTCATCAGGTGCAGATCGCTGGGCAGGATGTAGTGATGCTCAGCCAGTTCTGCTTGCAGAAAACTCAACAGGCTTTGCCAGTAAGTCCCGCCAGGCTGATCAAGCAGCACGACGGGGATCAACGGGCTCTTGCCGGTCTGGATCAGCGTCAGTACCTCCAGCGCTTCATCCAGCGTGCCAAAACCGCCCGGGCACAACACCACTGCATCTGCTTCCTTGACGAAAAACAGTTTGCGCAAAAAGAAGAAGTGGAACGTCAGGAGATTCCCGGAACCCTGCACCGTACGGTTGGCGCCTTGTTCAAATGGCAGGGAAATATTGAACCCAAGACTGTTTTCCAGACCAGCACCAGCATGTGCGGCGGCCATGATGCCGTCACCGGCGCCGGTAATCACCATCAGGTCCAGCCGCGAGAGGGCCGCCCCCAGTTCTGTGGCCAACTCATACAGCGGGTGCCCGGCTGGCGTGCGTGCTGAGCCAAACACGGTGACCTTGCGCCGGCGCTTGAATTTCTCCAGCAGACTGAAGGCATGCTCCATCTCTGTCAGGGTTTGCAGCATGATCTTGGCGTCCCAGCGATTGCGGTCGGCCTGTGCCATGCGCACGACGGTCATGAGCATTTCGCGGTACAGCTGCTGATTGGGGCTGCCCGGAGGGACTGTTACGTTGGCCAGTTCATCGACTTTCTGATTGGCGTCGATGGCGCTGGTCTGGAAGTGCCTGGACAGATAATCGTCTGGTTCGTAGGGCATTAATGGCTCCCCGATTAATGGTAGATGGCTCAGAGCACGACCTGTTCGCCGGGCTCGGGAATCGTGGCGTTCCAGTCCAGTTGCTGTTTCAGCACCTGCTGCAGGATCTGCATTTTTTCCAGTTCGCCATGCACAAGGTATAGCTCGGGACGATGATCGAAATGTTTCACCCAGTTGATCAGTTCACTTTGCCCGGCGTGTGCCGAGAATCCTCCAAGGGTATGTACCTTGGCTTTGACGGCAAAGCGCTGGTGCAACACTTTGATGCTGCTTGCGCCGTCGACGATGGCTCGGCCCAGTGTGCCCTTGGCCTGAAAGCCGGGAAATACCAGATGGCATTCCTCGCGCCAGATGTTGTGCTTGAAGTGGTGAACGATCCGACCTCCGGTGCACATGCCGCTGCCGGCAATGATGATGGCACCACTCTTGATCCGGTTGATCGCCATCGACTCTTCGGGTGAAGCGGTGCAGCGCAGCACCGGCAGCCAGTCTTCAATGCGCCTGATGCCCTTGCCGGCGAGCAGCGCGCGATCCTGCGGGTTGAACTGATCGATGTAGTGGTTGTAGATACCATTGGCCCGAATGGCCATCGGGCTGTCGAGGAACACCGCTTGTTGCGGCAGCCGGCCTTGCTGATAAAAGCGCCCGAGATGAAAGATCAGATCCTGCGTGCGGCCCACGGCGAAAGCCGGAATCAGCACGTTACCGCCGTCGAGGTGCGCCTGCTGCAGAATGTCCGCCAGTTCGTCCAGGGTGTCCTCGCTGCAGCGGTGGTCACGATCACCGTAGGTCGATTCGAGCATCACGGCATCTGCCGAGTCGAGAATGCTCGGACTGTGCATCAGCGGCGAGCAGCCATTGCCCAGGTCACCGGAGAACACCAGACGCCGGGTCAGGTGATGGTCGTCGACTTCAAGCTCAACGATGGCTGCGCCGAGAATGTGTCCGGCATCGTGATACGTCAGGCGAACGCCCGGTGCGACCTCCTGTTGCACGCCGTAATCGAGGGCGCGTCTGAGCTTGAGGGCTTGCTCAGTTTCCGCCGTGGTGTAGATCGGCGCTATGGCGGGCTTGCCTTGTCGCAGGCGCCATTTGTTCTCCCATTCGGCGTCATGTTCCTGAATATGTGCCGAGTCCAGCAACATCAATTCTAGAAGCTCGCAGGTGGCAACCGTGGCGAAAATCGGGCCGCGATAGCCGGCGGCGGCAAGCCTTGGCAGCAAGCCGCTGTGATCCAGATGCGCATGGGAAATCACCACCGCATTCAGGCTGTTAGGGTCGAATGGAAAAGGCGCACGGTTGCCTTCCTCGGCGTCCCGGCGGCCCTGACGCATGCCGCACTCCAGCAGCACCCGAGAGCCATCGCGGCTTTCGATCAGATAACAGGAACCGGTAACTTGCTGGATGGCACCGTAAAAGTTGAGCAAGGCCATGATGAACTCCACGTAACGAGGGTCTTTCGTCAGCCTGCATCAGCGCGGGCGCAGCCACGTTGATGCAGATCAGTGAGTGCAATGGCCTGCACTCAGTTACTTGGGCTGGCTGTTCTTAGTGCCAATTCGAGATTTTGCACGGTCTGATCGGGATTCAACCATTTATCCAGCCCGAACAAGCCGATGCGGAAGGTTCTGAAGTCGGCCGGTTCGTCGCACATCAGCGGCACCCCGGCTGCGGTTTGCAGACCTTGCTCGATGAACTTCTTGCCGTTGTGAATCAGCAGGTCATCGGTGTAGCTGACCACCACACCCGGTGCTTCAAAGCCTGCGGCAGCGACGCTGGGGAAGCCGCTTGCTGCCATCAGGGTCCTGACGCGTCGCCCCAGTTCCCACTGCCGGGCTTTCAGATCTTCCAGCCCCAGGCTTTGGGTTTCCTGCATGCTCTGGCAAAAGCGCGCCAAGGAGTCGGTCGGCAAGGTTGCATGATAGGCATGCCCGCCGTTTTCGTAAGCCTGCATGATCTGCAGCCACTTGAGCAGGTCGCAGGCGAAGCTGCTGCTGCGGGTTTCCTTGATGCGCGCGGCGGCTTGCTCGCCCAGCATCACCAACGCACTGCACGGCGAGGCACTCCAGCCTTTTTGCGGGGCGCTGATCAGGATATCGATGGCGCAGGTCTGCATGTCGACCCAGATCGCTCCCGAGGCAATGCAGTCGAGCACGAACAGTCCGCCGTGCGCATGCACTGCATCGGCCACTGCACGCAGGTAAGCGTCGGGCAGGATAATGCCGGAAGATGTTTCTACATGGGGGGCGAAAACCAGATCCGGTTTGTGCTGGCCAATACTGGCCAGCACTTCCTCCAGCGGCGCAGGCGTCCAGGGTTGCTGTGCGCCGGGCGCCTGAGGGCGGGCCTTGAGCACGATTTCTTCTGCCGGAATCCGCCCGGCCTCGAAAATCTGGCTCCAGCGATAACTGAACCAGCCGTTGCGCAAGACCATGCACTTCTTGCCGTTGCCGAACTGCCGCGCGACCGCCTCCATGCCGTAGGTGCCACCACCAGGGACTACAGCCACGGCGCTGGCGTTGTAGGTGCGCTTCAGACCAGCCGAGATATCGCGCATGACCTGCTGGAATTGCTGCGACATGTGATTGAGCGAGCGATCCGTGAAAACCACGGAGTATTCGAGCAGGCCTTGGGGGTCGACGGCGGGGTACTGACTGGACATGGTTGGCTCCGTGGTTGCAAAGGTTGTCAGGGGCGGCAAGGCTCTGAAGTTAAGCAGTTCAGCGGGCAAATCACTAGCAGATCAAGCGCCTGCAGTGCCTTGTCAAAGGCTGTTAGACTGCGCGCCCTGCAGCACATACGCTGACCTTTTTATGCCGGTGAACCCTCGATGACCCATGCTGTTGCCCGTCTGCGGGCTGAGCGCCTGGCGCGCAGTATCCGTCCGTTCAACGCGCGCGGTTCGCGGGTGCCGCGCTGCCCGCAGTGCCGTGTAGCGTTCAGTTACTGTCTGTGTGCCTGGCGCCCTCAGGTAGTCAGTAACGCCGGTGTGTGTTTGCTGATGTATGACACCGAACCGCTCAAACCAAGCAATACCGGGTGGCTGATTGCCGATGTGGTAAACGATACGGCGGCGTTTGGCTGGTCGCGGATTGCCCCGGATCAGGCGATTGCCGAGCTGCTCAATGACCCGCAATGGCAGCCGTTCATTGTGTTCCCCGGCGAGTACGCACAACCCGAGCGGGTCGTGGATCAGGTGCAACTGCAGCCGGGACGACGGCCATTGTTTGTATTGCTCGATGCGACCTGGATGGAAGCGCGCAAAATGTTCCGCAAAAGCCCCTATCTGGACCGGTTTCCGGTGCTCAGCCTGAAGGCAGAACAGCTGTCACGCTATGGTTTGCGCCGCTCGAAAAATGCCGAGCACCTGTGTACCGCCGAAGTCGCCGCGCTATGCCTTGAGTTGGCGGGCGAT
>DATMWH010000245.1:0-21962 GCA_035562615.1 Pseudomonas sp.
CAGACCATCGATTATCTCAAGCTGACCGGCCGTGATCCGGAGCAGGTGGCGCTGGTCGAGAACTACGCCAAGACTACCGGCCTGTGGGCTGACGCGCTGGTCACCGCCGAGTATGAGCGGGTGCTGAGTTTCGATCTGTCCACCGTGGTGCGCAACATGGCTGGCCCGTCCAACCCGCACAAGCGCCTGCCGACTTCGGCACTGCAAGAGCGCGGCATTGCTGGCGACGCCATGCTGGCGGCGTCCAAGGTCGAGGAAGCCGAAGGTCTGCTGCCCGATGGCGCGGTGATCATCGCCGCCATCACCAGCTGCACCAACACCTCCAACCCGCGCAACGTGGTGGCTGCCGGCCTGCTGGCGAAGAAGGCCAACGCGCTGGGTCTGCTGCGCAAACCGTGGGTCAAGACCTCGTTCGCTCCTGGTTCGAAAGTCGCCAAGCTGTACCTGGAAGACGCCGGTCTGCTGACCGAGCTGGAAAAACTCGGCTTCGGCATCGTCGGCTATGCCTGTACTACCTGTAACGGCATGTCCGGTGCGCTGGATCCGGTGATCCAGCAGGAAATCATCGACCGCGACCTGTACGCCACTGCCGTACTGTCCGGTAACCGCAACTTCGATGGTCGTATCCACCCCTACGCCAAGCAGGCTTTCCTGGCCTCGCCGCCGCTGGTCGTGGCCTACGCCATCGCCGGCACCGTGCGTTTCGACATCGAGCAGGATGTGCTGGGTACCGATAAAGCCGGCAACCCGATCACCCTGAAGGATCTGTGGCCGAGCGACGAGGAGATCGACGCCATCGTCGCCGCCTCGGTGAAACCGGAGCAGTTCAAGCAGATCTACATCCCGATGTTCGATCTGGGCACTATCGAGGAAGCTGAGAGCCCGCTGTACGACTGGCGCCCGATGTCCACCTACATCCGTCGTCCGCCGTACTGGGAAGGTGCGCTGGCCGGTGAGCGTACCCTCAAGGGCATGCTGCCGCTGGCGATCCTGCCGGACAATATCACCACCGACCACCTGTCGCCGTCCAATGCGATCCAGATGAGCTCGGCTGCCGGTGAATACCTGCACAAGATGGGTCTGCCGGAAGAGGACTTCAACTCTTACGCCACCCACCGCGGCGACCACCTGACTGCCCAGCGCGCTACGTTCGCCAACAAGGAACTGGTCAATGAAATGGCCGTGGTTGATGGCGTAGTGAAGAAGGGTTCGCTGGCCCGTGTCGAGCCGGAAGGCAAGGTCATGCGCATGTGGGAAGCCATCGAAACCTACATGAACCGCAAGCAGAACCTGATCATCGTTGCCGGTGCCGACTACGGCCAGGGCAGCTCACGTGACTGGGCTGCCAAGGGCGTACGCCTGGCGGGTGTGGAAGTGATAGTCGCCGAAGGTTTCGAACGCATCCACCGTACCAACCTGGTCGGCATGGGCGTGCTGCCGGTCGAGTTCAAGCCGGGCACCACCCGTCTGACTCTGGGCCTCGACGGCACTGAAACCTACGACATAGAAGGGGAGCTGTCGCCGCGCTGCGACCTGACTCTGGTGGTCAATCGCCGCAACGGGGAAGTGCTCAAGGTGCCGGTGACCTGCCGTCTGGACACAGCTGCCGAGGTCAGTGTCTACCATGCGGGCGGTGTGCTGCAGCGCTTTGCCAAGGACTTCCTGGAAGGCAGTGTGGCTTGAACCTGTAGGGTGGATCATGCCTCACCGATCCACCGTTACGCTGTGCAAGGTGGATGAGAAAAGCGCCATCCACCCTACGCCAGACGCGTAGCCCGGATGCACTCCGGGCTACCTTCATCTCTAAGCCAGGACGACAACATGTCCCATTTACCTCAGATCAAAGTTCCCGCCACTTACATCCGTGGCGGTACCAGCAAGGGCGTATTTTTTCGCCTGCAGGACTTGCCAGCCGCCTGTCAGGTGCCGGGGTCGGCGCGGGACCAGCTGTTCATGCGCGTGATCGGCAGTCCCGATCCCTATTCGGCACACATCGACGGTATGGGTGGCGCCACCTCGTCCACCTCAAAATGCGTGATCCTCAGCAAAAGCAGCGTGCCCGAGCACGACGTGGATTATCTCTACGGTCAGGTCTCGATTGACAAGGCCTTCGTCGACTGGAGCGGTAACTGCGGCAATCTGTCGACCGCAGCGGGCGCGTTTGCCATCCACGCCGGGCTGGTTGATCCGGCACGCATCCCGCAGAACGGCACCTGTGTGGTGCGCATCTGGCAGGCCAATATCAGCAAGACCATCATTGCTCACGTGCCGGTCACCAACGGCCAGGTGCAGGAAACCGGTGATTTCGAGCTGGACGGCGTGACCTTTCCGGCAGCCGAGATTGTGCTGGAGTTCCTTGATCCGTCGGATGATGGGGAAGAGGGTGGCTCAATGTTTCCCACCGGCAACCTGGTCGACGACCTCGAAGTACCCGGTATCGGCACCTTGAAGGCGACCATGATCAGTGCTGGTATTCCGACCGTGTTCGTCAATGCCGAGGATATCGGTTACGCCGGAACCGAACTGCGCGAAGCGATCAATACGGATGCTGCCGCGCTGGCACGCTTTGAAGCCATCCGCATCGCGGGTGCGCTGCGCATGGGGTTGATCAAGACCGCGGAAGAAGCGGCTACGCGACAACACACGCCAAAGATCGCCTTCGTCGCCAAGCCCAGGGATTACGTGGCTTCCAGTGGCAAGTCGATAACTGCCAGTGAGGTCGATCTGCTGGTGCGTGCGTTATCGATGGGCAAGCTGCATCACGCCATGATGGGCACTTGTGCTGTTGCTATCGGTACGGCAGCGGCGGTGCCGGGAACCCTGGTCAACCTGGCTGCCGGAGGTGGAGAGCGGACAGCCGTGCGCTTCGGTCATCCGTCCGGAACCCTGAGGGTCGGAGCCGAGGCTGTACAGGTAAGTGGTGAGTGGACCGTGACCAAAGCGATCATGAGCCGCAGCGCTCGGATCCTGATGGAAGGCTGGGTTCGCGTTCCTGGTGATTGCTTCTAGAGCCGCAGGATGCGATACCCATCAACTGGCAAGGCGATGGGTATCGCTGCGCTCAACCCGTCCTATTTGAGTCGACGCTCAACGCCTTTTTCCACCAGGATCTTCGCGGAAATTTCTTCCACTGAAAAATGCGTTGAATTGATGAAGGGGATATTTTCCTTGCGGAACAGTTGTTCGACTTCACGGACTTCGAATTCGCACTGGGCAAAGCTTGAGTAGCGACTGTTGGGCTTGCGCTCGTTGCGGATCGCGCTCAGACGATCAGGATCAATGGTCAGGCCAAACAGCTTGTGTTTGTAAGGCTTGAGGGCAATTGGAAGCTGCAGGTGCTCCATGTCATCTTCGGTCAGCGGATAGTTGGCAGCACGTATGCCGAATTGCATCGCCATGTAGAGACAGGTAGGGGTTTTGCCACAGCGTGACACGCCGACCAGAATCAGATCAGCTTTGTCGTAGTAGTGGGTGCGCGCGCCATCATCGTTGTCCAGCGCAAAGTTGACCGCACTGATACGTTCCATGTAATTCGAGTTTTCACCGATCGAATGGGATTTGCCCACAGTGTAGGAAGACTGCGAAATCAGTTCCTGCTCAAGTGGTGAGAGGAAAGTCGAAAAGATATCGATCATGAAGCCATTTGAGGTCGCGATCACTTCGCGGATGTCCTGATTGACCACCGTATCGAAGATGATCGGCCGCGCACCGTCGGCCTGCTCGGCAGCATTAATCTGTTGTACGATCTGTTGGGCCTTGTCGACAGTGTCGATGTATGGGCGCGTCAGCTTGGTAAAGCTGAAGGTTTCAAATTGTGCCAGCAAGCTCTGGCCAAGGGCTTCGGCAGTGATGCCGGTGCCGTCGGAGATAAAGAAAGCGGTTCGTTTCATTTGTACCAAAGGCCTTAAGGTAGGAGCTGTTCTCGGCTATGATGAGCCCGCTTTTCAGGCTCGGGAACTGCGGGTCATTGTTACCTAAATTTGCCTCTCGGGCCACCGAGCAATAGTTCGTAATGGCCTGGGCACACGAGTCACCCACACAATTTCTGGAGAGATCATCTTGGTTGAGTACGTAATTTCCCTCGATAAGCTTGGCGCTCATGATGTCGAGCGTGTAGGGGGCAAGAACGCCTCCCTCGGCGAGATGATCAGCAATCTGGCGCACGCCGGTGTATCGGTTCCCGGTGGTTTTGCTACCACGGCGCAGGCCTATCGCGACTTTCTCGAGCTCAGCGGACTGAACGACCAGATCCATGACGCACTGGACGCTCTTGACGTGGATGACGTCAACGCCCTGGCCAAAGCCGGCGCAAAGATTCGTCAGTCGATCATGGAGGCCGAGTTCCCCGAGCGCCTGAATGAAGAAATCCGCAGGGCGTTTGCCGAGATGTCTGCGGGCAATCAACACATGGCGGTAGCCGTGCGCTCGTCGGCGACCGCGGAAGACCTGCCGGATGCCTCCTTTGCCGGTCAACAGGAAACCTTCCTCAACATCCGTGGTGTCGAAAACGTCATTCGCGCGACCAAGGAAGTATTTGCCTCGCTGTTTAATGATCGTGCCATTTCCTACCGTGTTCATCAGGGCTTCGATCACCGTCATGTGGCGTTGTCCGCCGGCGTGCAGCGCATGGTCCGCTCCGAAACCGGTACTTCCGGGGTTTTGTTCACGCTTGACACCGAGTCAGGCTTCCCGGATGTGGTGTTCATTACCGGCGCCTATGGTCTCGGTGAAACGGTAGTGCAGGGCGCGGTCAACCCGGATGAGTTCTATGTGCACAAACCAACGCTGCAAGCCGGCCGTCCGGCGATCTTGCGGCGTAATCTGGGCAGCAAGGCCATCAAGATGATCTACGGCGATGAAGGCAAGGCAGGCCGTTCGGTTAAAACCGTTGAAGTCGATCGTGCGGACCGCGCGCGGTTTTGCCTGAGTGATGCGGAAGTGGCAGAGCTTGCCAAGCAGGCCTTGATCATCGAGAAACATTACGCCCGGCCGATGGACATCGAGTGGGCCAAGGATGGTGACGACAACAAGTTGTATATCGTTCAGGCGCGTCCGGAAACCGTCAAAAGCCGCAGTCATGCGAATGTCATGGAGCGCTATCTGCTCAAGGAAAAAGGCAAGGTGCTGGTTGAGGGGCGCGCCATTGGCCAGCGCATTGGCGCCGGTCCGGTAAAAGTCATCCATAACGTCTCCGAAATGGACAAGGTCCAGCCCGGCGACGTGCTGGTCTCCGACATGACTGACCCGGATTGGGAACCGGTGATGAAGCGCGCCAGTGCCATTGTCACCAACCGTGGCGGGCGGACCTGTCATGCGGCCATCATCGCGCGCGAACTGGGGATTCCGGCGGTAGTGGGCTGCGGTAATGCAACCAGCATTCTGAGCGATGGCCAGCGCGTTACCGTATCCTGCGCCGAGGGCGATACCGGGCTGATTTTCGAAGGTCAGCTGGGTTTTGATATCCGCAAGAACAGTGTCGATGCCATGCCGGATCTGCCATTCAAGATCATGATGAACGTCGGCAACCCGGACCGGGCCTTTGATTTTGCGCAGTTGCCGAACGAGGGCGTGGGCCTGGCGCGGCTGGAGTTCATTATCAATCGCATGATCGGCGTGCATCCCAAAGCGTTGCTCAACTTTGCCAGCCTGCCGGCAGAGCTCAAGGAAAGCATTGAGAAGCGTATTGCCGGTTACAGTGATCCGGTGAATTTCTATGTGGAAAAACTGGTCGAAGGTATCAGTACCCTGGCGGCAGCTTTCTGGCCGAAAAAAGTCATCGTCAGACTGTCGGACTTCAAATCCAATGAATATGCCAATCTGATCGGCGGCAAGCTGTATGAGCCGGAAGAGGAAAATCCGATGCTGGGTTTCCGCGGAGCTTCGCGCTACATCAGCGAATCATTCCGCGACTGCTTCGAGCTTGAGTGCCGGGCGATGAAGAAAGTGCGCAACGAGATGGGCCTGACCAACGTCGAGATCATGGTGCCTTTCGTTCGTACCGTTGGCGAAGCCAGTCAGGTTATTGACCTGTTGGCCAGCAACGGCCTCAAGCGTGGTGAAAATGGCCTGCGTGTCATCATGATGTGCGAGTTGCCTTCCAATGCCCTGATGGCTGAAGAGTTCCTCGAATTCTTTGACGGTTTCTCGATCGGCTCCAATGACCTGACGCAGCTCACACTCGGCCTGGATCGTGACTCCGGTATCGTGGCGCATCTGTTTGACGAGCGTAATCCGGCGGTCAAGAAGTTGCTTTCCTACGCCATCCAGGCCTGCCTGAAGGCGAACAAGTACATCGGCATTTGCGGTCAGGGCCCTTCGGATCATCCGGATCTGGCCCGCTGGTTGATGGAGCAGGGTATCGAAAGTGTTTCCCTGAACCCTGATTCGGTGCTGGATACCTGGTTCTTCCTCGCAGATGCCAAACCGTGATTTGAGTCGGTACGACAGTTCGCAAGGGTGGGTCCAGGCCCACCCTTTTTTATGCAAGATCTGAGTATGCAAAGCAGTAGCAAGCTTTTTCCTGTCGCGCTGGTCAGTGCCGAGTTACGCGGCGATCTCACCGAAGATATCTATCGACTCAAACCCGGAAACGGCCCTGACTCGACGGTTGAGCTGTCGCTGACGCGCCTGGCGCAGGCTGGCGTGTCCTTGGGCGAGCAGGTTCCGGTCATTCTGTTGCATGGCAGTTTCTCCAACCGGAGATTCTGGTATTCCCCGGCTGGTATCGGTGTGGGGCCGTATCTGGCGCGGGCGGGTTTTGATGTCTGGATGGCTGAAATGCGCGGCCATGGCCTTTCACCGCGCAACCGACATTATCAACGCAATACCGTTGCAGATTACGCCCGCTATGACCTGCCGGCCATTGCCGCATTTGTGCGGGAAAAATCAGGTCAGGTACCGCACTGGGTTGGTCATTCGATGGGCGGCATTACCCTTGCTGCTGCGGTTGGTGGCAAGTATCTTGATGAACAAAATGCCGCTTCTCTGGCGTTGTTTGGCAGTCAGATCAGTCGCACCTACTGGCCGATCAAGATCCCTCCGGTAGAGTGGACGGGGCGTGTTCTGCTGCGACGATTCAAGGTTATATCAGGGGTTCGGCTTAAACGTGGGCCGGAAGATGAACCGGTCGGTGTAGGGTTGGAGAGCCTGCGCTGGCATGGCTTTCTGGGCCGCTTTGGCGACAGGCTATCGGACTGGTGGGCCGGATTGGCAGACGTTCACATACCACTGCTGGCAGTCAGTGCCAGAGCTGATCGAGACGACCCAGCCTGGGCGTGTCGCAAGTTGTTTGAGCAGTTTGGTTCTGCCAACAAGCGGTTTGTTCTGCTCGGCAGGCAAGAGGGTTACAGTAGCGATTTCGGCCACATTGAGATGCTGGTCAGTAAACCGGCGATGGCGGAGGTATGGCCGATTCTGGCTATGTGGCTGCGCAGCCAGCAAATAAAATGACGATGCCGCCAACGGCTGTGTCCAATGATCAAATACTTTGATACCAGGAGCATGTTTATGGACTACGTAACCCCCGATCTGTGTGACGCCTACCCTGAGCTGGTTCAGGTCGTCGAGCCGATGTTCAGCAATTTCGGCGGGCGCGACTCGTTTGGTGGTCAGATCGTGACAGTCAAATGTCATGAAGATAATTCGCTGGTCAAATCCCAGGCCGATCAGCCCGGCACAGGCAAAGTACTGGTAGTTGATGGCGGCGGTTCACTGCGTCGGGCACTGCTGGGCGACATGATTGCCGAGAAGGCTGCCAAGAACGGCTGGGAAGGAATGGTCATTTACGGTTGTGTGCGAGATGTGGATGTTCTGGCGGAAACGGATCTGGGTGTGCAGGCACTGGCCAGTCACCCGATGAAAACCGACAAGCGCGGCATCGGTGATCTGGACGTAGCGGTAACTTTTGGCGGCGTTACCTTTCAGCCGGGTCATTTTGTCTATGCGGACAACAACGGCATTATCGTTTCCCCGCAAGCGCTGGAAATGCCTTAAGGATGAACTTCATCAGTGAGCATGATGAAGCGGATGCGTTTGGTCTGGTTGAGGCGCTTGTTCTGGATGGCGCAGGTTCAGCCAGACGCATTTCCAGAGAGCAGATCGATGATCTGCAACTGGGGTCGCAAGAAACCCTCTGGCTGCACTGGGATCGGAGTCATCCGCAGGCACAGCAGTGGTTGCGCGAGGCTAGTGGGCTGAGTGAGTTTGCGTGCAATCTGTTGCTTGAGGAAGGAACCCGGCCGCGGATCGTGCAGCCGGAGAAACATCAATTGCTGCTGTTTATGCGCGGGGTGAATCTGAATCCGGATGCCGAACCAGAGGACATGGTTTCGCTGCGTATCTTTGCCGACGAGCGACGGGTTATCTCCTTGCGAATGCGGCGCTTGCGTGCAAGAGCCGAGGTCGCCGCCGAGTTCGAAGAAGGCAAAGGGCCGGCCAACTCGCAAAGTCTGGTGTTACGGCTGGCAGACTTGATGACTGGCAAGATTCAGCCATTGGTGACTGAACTTTCAGAGCTTGTGGATACTCAGGATGAGCAGATAGAGCTTGATGACAATTACGCGCCGGATCATTCCAAGATGGTTGCTGCCAAGCGACGCTCCGCCAGCCTGCGGCGTTTTCTTGCGCCTCAGCGGGATATTTTCTTCGAGATGGCCAGGGAAAAGCTCGAGTGGTTTGTCGGTGATCAGGCTAAAGACTGGAGCGAGCTGGGCAACAGTCTGACGCGCCATCTAGAAGAGCTGGAGTTGATTCGTGAACGGGTCGGCCTGGTTTTGGAGTCTGAACACCAGCGCATGGGCGAGCGGATGAACAGGGTCATGTACCTGTTCGCCATTATCACCGGCTTCTTTTTGCCATTGTCGTTTATCACCGGCTTGCTGGGTATAAACGTAGCCGGCATACCTGGTACCGATTACCCACATGCCTTCGTTATTGTCTGTTTGCTGATCGTTTGCTTCGGCCTGTTTCAATGGTGGCTGTTTCGCAGGCTTCGTTTACTGGTTTGATGTGACGCTGGCCCTTGCTGTTGCGTCTAGCCCTGACAGTTACCCCAAGAGGCGATCATGCAGGATCCATTTGAAGAGTCCTTGCGCAATATGCTGCGTTCCTCGGAAGGCGAGCATGATGATGCGCGCACGCTGAATCGCGTCTTGCGCACTGCCAATCGTCAGGTAGGGGCTGGCGATCTGTTCAGCCTGATCGGCCACTGGTTCCAGGCCATTATGCTGGCCATTGATAGTGCCTCGGATAATCTGTCACCCGTATCGAAAAAGAACACCTCACAACGCTCCTCTGACAAGGTTGATTGACTATGCAATACGATCCTTGGACACAAAGTCTGGTTAATGCAATGAGCACCATGTGGAGCTCGGTCGGCGTGTTTATTCCAAGATTGTTTGGTGCCCTGATCGTGGTGCTGCTTGGCTTTGTCGTGGCGAAGTTGCTCGATACGCTGCTGTCCAAATTGTTGGCCAAGCTTGGCCTTGATCGGTTGATGGCGGGTGCCGGGCTTACCAAACTGCTCTCGCGGATAGGTATTCAGGTATCGGTTTCCACGCTGATCGGCAAGATTGTCTACTGGTTCGTGCTGTTGATTTTTCTCGTATCAGCAGCCGAGTCACTCGGCTTGGAGCGTGTATCGGCAACGCTCGATGTTTTTGCGCTGTATCTGCCAAAGGTCTTTGCGGCGGCCTTGGTCTTGCTGGCCGGTGTACTTCTGGCGCAACTGGCAGCCAGTCTGTTACGCGGCGCAGCAGAGGGTATCGGTCTTGAGTATGCCAGCAGCCTGGGGCGCATCGCTCAGGCGATGGTCATCATCATCAGTATTTCAGTGGCCATTGGTCAGCTTGAAATCAAAACCGATTTGCTCAACAACGTCATTGCCATCGTTCTGATTTCGATCGGTTTGGCTATGGCATTGGCCATGGGGCTTGGTAGCCGTGACATTGCCCAGCAAATCCTTTCCGGTATCTACGTGCGTGAACTGTATGACGTGGGGCAGACAGTAAAAGTGGGCGATCTTGAAGGGCAGATCGAGGAAATTGGCACAGTCAAAACCCTGTTGATGACCGCAGACGGCCAGATGGTGTCCATCGCCAATCGTCTGTTACTGGATCAGTCAGTGTCATCCCGATAGTTCGAGCACTCCACTGCTAATGTAATGGGTGACGCATTACATTGATCGGAACTATCCATTTTTGACCTGACTATCGGCTCGATTTCTTTTGACTCAGACCCAACCAGCGCTGGCACGTTACAACCCACGCGAACTCTCCGATGAAGAGTTGGTCGAGCGTGCTCGTGTCGAGCTTTTTCATGTGACCCGTGCTTACGAAGAGCTGATGCGGCGCTATCAGCGTACGCTGTTCAATGTCTGTGCGCGGTACCTGAACAATGAACGCGATGCTGACGATGTGTGCCAGGAGGTCATGCTCAAGGTTCTTTATGGCTTGAAGAACTTCGAGGGCAAGTCGAAGTTCAAGACCTGGCTGTACAGCATCACTTATAACGAGTGCATCACCCAGTACCGCAAGGACCGGCGCAAAAGGCGCCTGTCCGATGCGCTGGCGCTGGAGCCTAACGATGAGGCGTCCGAGGAATCGGATCCTAAAGCCGAGGATCAGGGCGGACTGGATCGCTGGCTGGTGCAGGTTAATCCGATCGACCGCGAAATATTGGTGCTGCGATTTGTTGCTGAGCTCGAGTTTCAGGAAATTGCGGACATCATGAACATGGGCCTGAGCGCAACCAAGATGCGCTACAAACGGGCCCTTGATCGACTGAGGGGCAATCTGACGCCTGAGGAATAACCCTCAGCGCTGCACTGTTTGACGCGCCTTTTTGGCGAAGGCTTCGGTGGCTTTCTGATCCTTCAATGCATTGTCCACCTTGAATGGCACTTCGATACCGCGCTGGCAAGCAGGGCGCTCTTTCATCGTATCCATCCAGCGCCGGAGATGTGGCAAGCCTTCGATGCTCACCCCTGACCATTTGTAGGTTCGAACCCAGCACCAGTTGGCGATGTCCGCTATTGAATAATCAGCTGCCAGCCATTCGCTCTCACCGAGACGGCCGTTGAGTACCTCAAACAAGCGCCGCGATTCATTTTGATAGCGGTCTATCGCCGGCTGGATTTTCTCCGGAAAGTAGCGGAAGAACACGTTGGCCTGGCCCATCATAGGGCCGATCCCGCCCATCTGGAACATCAACCACTGCATGACCAGCGAGCGCCCCTTCAGGTCGGTTGGCATCAATTGGCCGGTTTTCTCGGCAAGGTAAGCCAGGATGGCGCCGGATTCGAATACCGCAAAATCATCGTTGGAGCGGTCGATGATGGTGGGGATGCGTCCGTTGGGGTTGAGTCGCAGGTAATCCGCCGTTTTCTGCTCGCCCTTCATCAGATCCACAATGTGCACCGAATAGGGCAGGCCAAGTTCCTCCAGTGCGACCGAGACTTTCCAGCCATTGGGCGTCGGGGATGTGTATAGATCGATCACAGGGTCAACTCCTTTCGCAGAGCGGAAAATGACGACGCAGTGTCAAAGTTGCATGGCCGGACGTAGCGCCATGGCTGAACGCCAGCGCAACAGGTTGGGATGTTGCTCGTTTGGTTTGACACGAACCACGCGCGCAAAATCGACTGCTACCAGCGCGGTAATATCGGCAATGCTAAAGGTATTTCCTGCCACGAACTCGCGGTCTTCCAGCTGAATATTCAGAGCTTCGAGAAACCGCGCCAAGCGGCTGAGCCCGCGCTGTGCCAGCTCCGGTATTTGTGCGTAGTCAACAGGGCCGGGCAGGGCCCGATTAACCATTGCCGGAGATGCGTTGCGCAGGGCTTCAGCGATGGCCAGCAGACCTTCAAATTCGGCTCGCCAGTGCCAGCTGGCTACATGTGCTTTTTCTGTCGGCGTGGTGCCGAACAAGGCCGGAGCAGGGAAACGTGCTTCAACGTAAGCAGCGATAGCCGCGTTGTCAGTGAGAATCAGTCCGTCCTCCAGTTCGAGTGCAGGAACGGTGCAAAAGGGATTTACCAGGCGATAGGCCTCACTCATTTGTTCATGCTGGCTCAGATCGATGTTGATGGTGCGGTGAGTAACGCCTTTCTCTGCCAGAAGGATTCTGGCCCGTCGGGGGCTTGGGGCTGTAGGGCAGTCATAAAGAGTGATTGTCATGGGGGCTCCTAAAGTTAAGACGGTGAGGCGGTTATAGGGTGTCGCGTTCAGGCGGGTTGGCCTGATTCAGCCCAATGTCCTGGTATGAAACCGCAAACCACCATGCGGGCTGTGTTATATTGCGCCCCCTCAATTTGTTGGCCCTGCTATTTGTCGTTGGTGGCAGCTAGTGAGATCAACTGATCCGGGTTTTGCGCATTTTGCCGGCTGCATAGGCTGCAAATGCAATTTTTCGATCCGCCTGTGCGAGTCAGTGTTTTCTCCACAGGCGGTGTTGTTTTATTTCCAGTGATCCTGGTTCGTTGTGATTAGCCTTGGGCTCCTGCCATTGTCAGGCAGGCATAATCCAGCGGGTCATGTTACTGGCTCATCCCAACCCACGTGGCCTTTGGTAGGGGTCACCACTAGGAGAGGAGGCGCCATGCCCATCATTACTCTTCCTGACGGTAGTCAGCGTTCGTTCGATAAGCCAGTTACTGTGGCCGATGTGGCCCTTTCTATTGGAGCTGGCCTGGCCAAGGCTGCGCTGGCCGGAAAGGTCAATGGCGAGCTGGTAGATGCCTCGCATCTGATCGAGGATGATGCCGCCCTGTCGATTATCACCAGTCGCGATGCAGACGGCGTTGAAGTGCTGCGCCACTCCTGCGCACACCTGATGGCCATGGCAGTCCAGCAACTGTTTCCGGGAACTCAGGTAACCATTGGTCCGGTTATTGAAAACGGCTTTTTCTATGATTTCGACTGTGAAAGGCCTTTTACCAGCGAAGATCTGGAGAAGATTGAAGCGCGCATGACCGAGATCGCTAAGGCTGATTTGCCCGTAACGCGCTCATTGATGTCGCGCCCCGAAGCTATCGAATTCTTCGAGAAGCTTGGAGAAAAGTATAAAGTCGAGATCATCGAGTCGATTCCTGGTGATGAAGCACTCTCGTTCTACAGTCAGGGCGACTTCATCGATCTGTGCCGCGGCCCGCATGTTCCTTCAACCGGCAAGCTGCAAGCGTTCAAATTGATGAAGGTTGCCGGCGCTTATTGGCGCGGCGACTCCAAGAACAAGATGCTGCAGCGCATCTACGGTACCTGCTGGGGTAGCAAACAAGATCTCAAGGACCACCTGCATCGCCTGGAAGAAGCTGAAAAGCGTGATCACCGCAAGATAGGCAAGCGCCTTGGCCTGTTTCATACCCAGGAAGAAGCGCCGGGTATGGTGTTTTGGCATCCGGATGGCTGGACGCTGTATCAGGTGCTTGAACAGTACATGCGCAAGGTTCAGCGCGATCGTGGGTACCTCGAGATCAAGACTCCGCAAGTGGTCGACCGCGCCCTTTGGGAGCGTTCCGGGCATTGGGCCAACTACGGAGACATGATGTTCACCACCGAATCGGAGAGCCGTGACTATGCGGTCAAGCCGATGAATTGCCCTTGTCATATCCAGGTGTTTAATCAGGGGCTGAAGAGCTACCGTGACCTGCCCATGCGCCTGGCCGAGTTCGGTGCCTGTCACCGCAATGAGCCATCAGGCTCGTTGCACGGCATCATGCGCGTGCGTGCCTTCACGCAAGATGATGCGCATATTTTCTGCACCGAAGACCAAATGCAGGCGGAGTCAGCAGCGTTCATCAAGATGACGCTGGATGTCTATGCCGACTTCGGCTTCGAGGATATTCAGCTCAAGCTTTCAACCCGACCGGAAAAGCGTGTGGGGGCTGATGAGTTATGGGATCGCGCCGAAGCTGCGCTTGAAGCTGCGCTGGTTAATGCCGGTCTGCCATTTGATCTGCAGCCGGGCGAAGGCGCTTTTTATGGGCCGAAAATAGAGTTTTCCCTGAAGGACTGCCTGGGTCGGGTCTGGCAATGCGGTACCTTGCAGCTCGATTTCAATCTGCCGGTTCGTCTTGGCGCTGAGTATGTTGGCGAAGACAACAGCCGCAAACACCCGGTCATGCTGCACCGTGCAGTGCTGGGTTCGTTCGAGCGCTTTATCGGCGTTCTTATCGAACACTATGAGGGAGCGTTCCCGGCCTGGCTCGCACCAACGCAAGCGGTGGTCATGAATATCACCGACAAACAGGCCGAATTTGCTCAAAAAGTTGCGGATATGCTTAACGAAAGCGGATTTCGTGCCAAGTCTGACTTGAGAAACGAGAAGATCGGCTTTAAAATCCGCGAGCATACTTTAGTCAAGGTTCCTTACCTTTTGGTAATCGGGGATCGTGAAGTAGAGATGCAAACCGTCGCCGTGCGCACCCGTGAGGGTGTTGATCTGGGCTCAATGCCAGTCACACAGTTCAAAGAGCTGCTTGCGCAGGCGGTTTCCCGGCGTGGTCGCCAAGATTTGGAGTAATCATTATTAAGCGTGAAATCAGACAGGATAAAAGAGCAGTACCGAAGCCCCCGATAAACGAGAATATCTCGGCACGTGAGGTTCGGTTGATTGGCGCTGACGGCGAACAAATCGGCATTGTTTCGATTGACGAAGCTCTGCGGGTTGCCGATGAGGCCAAGCTCGATCTGGTGGAAATTTCTGCGGATGCAGTGCCACCGGTTTGCCGCATCATGGATTACGGCAAGCACTTGTTTGAAAAGAAGAAGCAGGCTGCCATTGCGAAGAAGAATCAGCATCAGCAGCAGATTAAAGAAATCAAGTTTCGACCAGGGACGGAAGACGGGGACTATCAGGTAAAACTACGCAACCTGATACGTTTCCTTAATGAAGGGGACAAGGCCAAGATTTCGTTGAGATTTCGCGGTCGTGAGATGGCCCACCAGGAGCTGGGAATGGAGTTGTTGAAGCGGGTCGAGGCTGACCTTGCTGAATACGGCACCGTTGAACAGCATCCTAAGATGGAAGGACGCCAACTAATGATGGTCATCGCCCCCAAAAAGCGAAAATAACCTCCAGGGCACAGGCAGGCCTTCTGGTTATCGGTAATCACCCAATGCGGAGTAACAAACATGCCAAAGATGAAAACCAAGAGCGGTGCAGCGAAGCGTTTTCTGAAAACTGCTAACGGCTTCAAGCACAAGCACGCTTTCAAAAGCCACATCCTGACCAAAATGTCTACCAAGCGTAAGCGTCAACTGCGCGGAAGCACCATGGTGCATCCGTCTGACGTGGCAAAAGTAGATCGCATGATGCGCGTTCGTTAATTCGGTCAAGACTTAGAGGAAATTACTCATGGCTCGTGTAAAGCGTGGCGTTATCGCTCGTGCCCGTCACAAGAAAATTATGAAACTCGCTAAAGGCTACTACGGCGCACGTTCGCGTGTATTCCGTGTTGCCAAGCAGGCTGTAATCAAGGCAGGCCAATACGCCTACCGTGACCGCCGCCAGCGGAAGCGTCAGTTCCGTGCTCTGTGGATTGCCCGTATCAATGCGGGTGCGCGTATCAACGGTCTGTCCTACAGCCGTTTCATCGCCGGCCTGAAAAAGGCATCCATCGAAATCGACCGTAAGGTTCTGGCCGATCTGGCAGTGAACGAAAAAGCGGCGTTTGCTGCGATTGTCGAGAAAGCTAAGGCCGAACTGGCTTAAGTCCCCGACAATCACCGGGCTTGCCCGGTGCTAAACGTCACCAATAGGGGAAGAGCCTTCAAGCTCTTCCCCTATTTTCGTATCTGGAGTCTGTAAATGGAAAACTTGGCTGCATTGGTCTCGCAAGCGCTTGAGGCTGTGCAAAACACCGACGACATCAATGTTGTCGAGCAATTGCGTGTTCAGTACCTGGGTAAAAAAGGTGAGCTGACCGTCTTGATGCAGACGTTGGGTAAACTGTCGGCTGAAGAGAGGCCCAAGGCTGGCGCTCTGATCAACGCCGCCAAGAATCAGGTTCAGGATGCATTGAACACCCGTAAAGAGTCGCTTGAACAAGCAGCACTGACGGCCAGGCTCGGTGCTGAAAAGATCGATGTCACCCTGCCGGGCCGGGGTCAGGCCTCGGGTGGGTTGCATCCGGTAACGCGCACGCTGGAGCGTGTGGAGCAATTTTTTACCCATATTGGTTACAACGTCGCTGAAGGTCCGGAAGTCGAAGACGACTACCACAACTTTGAAGCGCTCAATATTCCCGGTCATCATCCTGCGCGGGCGATGCACGATACGTTCTATTTCAACGCCAACATGTTGCTGCGCACGCACACCTCGCCGGTGCAGGTGCGCACCATGGAAAGCCAGCAGCCACCGATCCGCATCGTCTGTCCGGGTCGTGTCTATCGCTGTGACTCCGACATCACCCACTCGCCGATGTTTCACCAGGTTGAAGGCCTGCTGATCGACGAAGGCATCAGTTTTGCCGACCTCAAAGGCACCATTGAAGAGTTCCTGCGCGTGTTCTTCGAGAAGCCACTGGGTGTGCGCTTCCGTCCATCCTTCTTCCCCTTTACCGAACCGTCGGCGGAAGTCGACATGCAGTGCGTGATGTGCAGTGGTAAAGGCTGCCGGGTCTGCAAGCAGACCGGCTGGCTGGAAGTGATGGGCTGCGGCATGGTGCATCCGAATGTTTTGCGCATGTCCGGAATCGACCCCGAGAAGTACCAGGGTTTCGCCTTCGGCATGGGTGTGGAGCGTCTGGCGATGCTGCGCTACGGGGTCAATGACTTGCGCTTGTTCTTCGACAACGACCTGCGGTTCTTGGCGCAATTTCGCTAGTTACCCGGCACGTTACCGAATCGTTCAGGAATACAGAAAACATGAAATTCAGTGAGCAATGGCTGCGTAGTTGGGTTAATCCGCAGGTTTCAAGTGAAGAGCTGGTCGCACGCTTGTCGATGGCTGGCCTCGAAGTGGACAGCGTGACTCCGGTGGCTGGCGCCTTTAATGGCATCGTTGTCGGCGAAATTATCGCCACCGAACAGCATCCCGATGCAGACAAGCTGCGCGTCTGTCAGGTCAGCAATGGTACGGAAACACTGCAGGTAGTCTGTGGTGCGCCCAACGCGCGCCCCGGGATCAAGATTCCTTTCGCCCTGATCGGCGCAGAGCTGCCGGGCGATTTCAAGATCAAGAAAGCCAAGCTGCGTGGGGTTGAGTCCAATGGCATGCTGTGTTCGGCAGCCGAACTGCAAATCAGTGCCGACAATGACGGACTCATGGAGCTGGCGGCGGATGCTCCCGTTGGCCAGTGCGTTCGTGAATACCTCGGCCTGAACGATGTCAGCATCGAGGTCGATCTCACCCCTAATCGTGGCGATTGCCTGTCACTGGCCGGTCTGGCTCGTGAAGTCGGTGCACTGTATGCGACACCGGTAACGCGCCCTCTGGTGAAGCCTGTCCCGGCAGTGCACGATGAAGTGCGTCCGGTGGACATTCTCGCCAGCAAAGCCTGCCCGCGCTATCTCGGTCGCATTCTGCGTAATGTCGACCTGTCTCGTCCGACGCCGCTCTGGATGGTCGAGCGCTTGCGCCGCTCCGATATCCGCAGTATCGATGCGGCCGTCGACGTCACCAACTATGTAATGCTCGAGCTGGGGCAGCCGATGCATGCCTTTGATCTGGCTGAAATCAACGGCGGCATTCGCGTACGCATGGCCGAGGAGGGCGAGAAACTGGTCCTGCTCGATGGTCAGGAAGCCACCCTGCGTACAGACACGCTGGTGATTGCCGATCACCAGCGCGCCCTTGCCATCGCTGGCGTTATGGGCGGCGAACACAGTGGCGTCAGCGCCAAGACGCGCGATCTGTTCCTGGAAAGCGCCTTTTTCGACACCATCGCCCTCGCGGGTAAGGCCCGTTCGTATGGGTTGCACACCGACTCATCACACCGCTACGAGCGCGGAGTGGATTTCAATCTGGCCCGCGAAGCCATGGAGCGCGCCACAGCCTTGCTGCTGGAGATCATCGGCGGCGAACCCGGCCCGGTGATCGAAGCGGTCAACCCGGCCGATTTGCCTTGCGTCCAGCCAGTCACGCTGCGCGCAGAGCGAGTCAGCCAAATGCTCGGCATGCAAATGCCGTCGACGCAAATCGAGTCATTGCTGGTCGGGCTAGGGCTTGGCGTTGAACTCGAGAAAGCAGGACAGTGGCAAGTGACAGTCCCCAGCCATCGCTTTGATATCAGCCTTGAAGTCGATCTGATCGAAGAGTTGGGGCGTCTGTACGGCTACAACCGGTTGCCGGTTCGTTATCCGCAAGCTCGTTTGGCCCCTCAGTCCCGCGCCGAAGCCCGGTCAGATTTGCCTGCCTTGCGTCGCTTGCTGGTGGCGCGCGGCTATCAGGAAGCGATCACCTACAGCTTCATTGATCCGAAACTCTTCGAACTGTTCAGTCCCGGTGTACAGCCTTTGCAACTGGCCAATCCGATATCGGCGGACATGTCTGCCATGCGCGATTCGTTGTGGCCCGGTCTGATCAAGGCCGTACAGCACAATCTGAATCGTCAGCAGACGCGTGTTCGTCTGTTCGAAAGCGGTCTGCGCTTTGTCGGACAGCTCGACGGTCTTAAGCAAGAACCCATGATTGCTGGCGTTGCTACGGGAAGCCGTCTGCAAGAAGGCTGGGCGCACGGTAAGGAGGCTATCGACTTCTACGACATCAAGGCGGATGTAGAGGCGCTCTTGGGGTTTGCCGGAGCGGCACAGGCATTCAGCTTTAGCGCCGGGGAGCATCCGGCGTTGCACCCCGGCCAAACTGCGCGGATCGAGCGTAACGGGCAGTTGGTAGGCTTTATTGGTGCCCTGCATCCTGAGCTGGCAAAGAAGCTGGATATCAGTCAGCCAACCTTCCTCTTCGAACTCCTTCTGTCTGAAGTCGAACAAGGTCGCATGCCCGTGTTCAGTGAGCTGTCACGCTTCCCGGAAGTGCGTCGTGATCTCGCCTTGCTGGTGGATCGCGACAATTCCTCTGAATCAATTCTGCAATGCATGCGGGAAAGCGCTGGCGAGTTTCTGACAGACCTCAGGTTGTTTGACGTATATGTTGGTAAAGGTATTGATCCGCATAGAAAAAGTCTTGCAATCGGCTTGACCTGGCAGCATCCATCGCGCACTCTTAACGATGATGAGGTGAATGCCATAACAATGAACATCCTCACCTCGCTGGAACAAAGGTTCAACGCCACGTTAAGGAACTAGCGTATGGGGGCCCTGACCAAAGCTGAAATGGCTGATCGCCTGTTTGAAGAATTAGGTTTGAACAAGCGCGAAGCCAAGGAGTTGGTTGAACTGTTTTTCGAGGAAATCCGTCAGGCACTGCAGCTCAACGAGCAGGTCAAACTATCCGGTTTTGGAAATTTTGACTTGCGCGACAAGCGTCAGCGGCCTGGGCGCAATCCAAAAACAGGCGAAGAAATACCGATCACGGCTCGCCGTGTAGTAACTTTTCGCCCCGGGCAAAAACTAAAAGCCAGAGTTGAAGCATATGCTGGAACCCAGTCATAACGACGAACTGCCGGCAATACCGGGCAAGCGCTATTTCACCATCGGTGAAGTGAGTGAGCTTTGCGCGGTAAAACCCCACGTATTGCGCTATTGGGAGCAGGAGTTTCCCCAGCTCAACCCAGTCAAGCGCCGCGGCAACCGTCGGTATTATCAACGCCAGGATGTGCTGATGATTCGGCAGATTCGTGCGTTGCTCTATGATCAGGGTTTCACCATCGGCGGTGCGCGCCTGCGTTTGACGGGTGACGACGCCAAAGATGACAGTACCCAGTTCAAACAGATGATCAAGCAAATGATTGCCGAGCTTGAAGATCTGCTGGTTGTTCTGAAAAAGTAACGAAATAAACATAAACCTTTGACATTTCAGAGGCTTATTGTATAGTTCGACCCGCTTTCGGCGTGCCGTAAGCAGCTGTAAATGTCGGGGCGTAGCGCAGCCCGGTAGCGCACTTGCATGGGGTGCAAGGGGTCGAGTGTTCGAATCACTCCGTCCCGACCAAAAATCCCTAAAAAATCCAGTCACTTAGCGGTGACTGGATTTTTTTATGGATTACGGTTTTTTGCTAGTTATGAACTTTACCCCACTTTTTACCCCACCGCTGATTCGTTTGGTAACTGACTGGATAAAAATCAGTTCCTTGGTGTGGCAGTTCGTGGGGATTGCAAACTATGCAGGAGAGGCATTAAGCCGATTGTGAACCGGTACCATGCGACAACCGCAACCTATGCGACAAGCGAGATTTTGCGATGCACTTCGATGCGACAGCTTTGCTGCAGCCTGCGACAACGAATAGATTAGCAATCTGTTGTCGCAGGCTGTTGCGTCATTCTGATCGGTTGCTGCTAAGTTGTAGGTAGAGTCGTTTCAGTCACGGTGCTGTTTAAGCGAAAATCTTTGCCATTTGCCGTAGAAAGCCAACGGTGTTCAGCTAAAACTGCTAGCAGCAAATCGCGCTGCTTGGAGCTTTTCCTGACGAAAGAAGGCCCCTCACGCTGCAAGCTTCGAGCATCAAATGCCCCCCAGCCTTTGGTCATCAGCCAGTCGAGGAGATGTTGTGCTTGTAACAACTGACTATCTATCCTCGCCGGGTAGGCTATACGAAGGGCTTCTGTGAGATACCAGCGTGACAAGACAGTGGCACGCTTGATGATTTCCAGAGTAATGCTTGTTGAGTCCTCGGTTACCGCCATGACGCCGGCTATTCTGAGCGCGTTCTCAGCGGACTTTGCTGCGGTTGGTTTGATTTCTTGCATCTCACCACCTTTGCCAAGTGTTTGCTCAATCTCGTCGTGATAGCTGATCCACGCTGACAGGGCTTCTGGCTCTAGTTCAATATCTGGCGGTGAAAGTTCATTCTGGTCGTCAAGCGTTAGCGGAATAGCTAGCAAGACTCCCATCCGTTCCCAAAATGCTACTAAGCGAGGGTCGCTTCCAGGATCGACGTCTCGGTAAAGGCGGGTCCCAGCAATTGACGGTGGCCAAGCGATCAGAAATCGAGCTAAAAAACCTTGACCTTGGAAAATGGGGTTAGTTAACAATTCCTGCGCAACTACAGGTTGAATCATTAGGTGTGCGCTTAAACGACAACCGCTTCGTGTGAGACTTTCGCCCTGAGCTGCGCGGATGCGCGTGATCGGTGCTCCGTCCCACAATTTTGAGAGCACAGAAATACTCTTAAGAGTGTTCTCTGGCTTAAAGGCGAAGCCGCCGAAAAATTGACCACCTTCATCGTTGAAAAGACCTTGCGAGGGATTGCCGCTCAGTAAGTTCTTTTGTAGTCCTTCGATCGTTGGTTCATCCGAAAAAATCATGGGCAGACTTGGTTCGACGGGTTCGTTGATTTTGCTCAGGTCAGCAGATATGGACTCTGGTGATGCCGCTTTGGATTTAGCGAGTATTTCCGCTTGGGCTTTTTGGTAAGCAACGCGATGGTTTTTAAACTGCTTGGCCTCGAGTTTATATTTCCGCCTCAATAACTGCTGATGTTCAATATGGGCTCGTAAAACAAGTTTATCGGTGGCTGATTTACGATCGCCAGACTCAGCCACCGTTAAACCGTTCAGCGATAGTGGGATTCTCTGACCTCCTCGGACAACATTGCCATGAGGCTGGGCGGCCATTGCGGCTGCGGTCAATACCGACTGAGCAGCAATCGCATCTGGTACTTGCAATGCTGAGGTAATTGCAGAAACTGCGTCGCCAAGTAACCTGCCAAGGGCTTGTGTTGGGTACGACTCTGCTGCTTCTGTTTGAGGCAACAGAGGGATTGGGTTGAGGTTTATTGGCTCTGAGATTAGAGGTGTGCTCATTGTTTTGTCCTCAGCCAGGTGCGCAAGTCATTGAAGTCCGTGAGTGAAGTTGGGGCTTCTTCAGGCCAATTTGGGAGTACAAGTGCGCAACGCAAAGCTAGTGCG